>JALEHK010000086.1 GCA_022770625.1 Oscillospiraceae bacterium
CGGACACCCCGGACGCCCCAACCGTTCCGGACACCACGGACGCGCCCGCCCCCAGAAAGCGGGTCAGATCCGCCCGAAAGGTGATGCTGGTCAAGGACGTCCGCGTCTTTCTGAACACCGTTAATCAGGCGATCGACGCCATGAAGCACGCCGGGATTCCCGCCGAAGCGACCCGCGAGGATCACGGCGAATACATCGAGTATCTGGTGCGAATCCCGACCCATGCCGCCGAAGCCGGAAAAGGGAAGAAGAGCCGCGCCCGCACCGGTTAACCGGCTCATCATCTTCCAGAATCTCCTTTTCTTCACCTGAATTGTTTCACGTGGAACATTTTTCTGCCCGTTTCGGCGGACTTTCCATAGAAATAAACTTTTTTGCGTTGTGTTTCGAGGGGTAATGTGCTATAATGGTAACCACGATACACAAGCAGACGGGTTTTAAGAACCCGCCGCGCGGCAAAAAAGGGAATCTGTTTTATGGGAAAAATCATCTCAGTCGCCAATCAGAAGGGCGGCGTCGGAAAAACAACTACGGCCGTCAATCTGGCGGCCTGTCTCGGACATCTGAAAAACAAAGTTCTTCTTGTGGATATTGATCCGCAGGGAAATGCGACCAGCGGCTTCGGCGTTGAAAAGCGCCGGGTTCAGGCGACCTCCTACGATGTCCTGATCGGCGAAAAAACGATGGAGGAAGCGCTGATCCATACCTCGTTTACGGGCGTCGATCTGATCCCGTCGAGCATCTCGATGGCGGGCGCGGAGATCGAGCTGGTGGATGAGGAAAACCGGATCGAGCGCTTAAAGGCGGCGCTTTCCCCCTTAAAAGGGAACTATGATTATATCCTGATTGACTGTCCGCCTTCACTCGGACTGATTACGCTCAACGCCTTCACCGCTTCGGACACTGTCCTGATCCCGACCCAATGTGAGTATTACTCGCTGGAAGGTCTGTCCCAGCTGATGGCGACCATCCGTCAGGTCAAGCGCAAATATAATCCGGCGATCGAGATCGAGGGCGTGCTTTTAACGATGTACGACGGGCGGCTGAACCTCACCAATCAGGTCGTTACCGAGATCAAGCGCTTTTTCCCCGATAAGGTCTACCGGACGACGATTCCGCGCAACGTCCGCCTGTCGGAAGCGCCGAGCTACGGCGAACCGGTCATCTACTACGACCGCGGCTCCCGCGGCGCACACTCCTATTCGGAACTGACCCGTGAATTTTTGAAGATCAACCGGAAAGCGGGAAAATGAAAGGGATGAAACCAAAAGTCAATGGCAAAGCAGAAAAAAGGCGGTCTCGGACGCGGCTTCAGCGCTTTATTTGAGGACAACAACGCCGCTTTCCCGGAGGATGCTCCGAAAAACGGAACGCTTACCGTTCCGCTGAGCAGCATCGAGCCAAACCGCGCCCAGCCCAGAAAGGCGTTTAACGACGCTTCGCTTTCCGAGCTTGCCGATTCCATCCGCGAGCACGGTATTTTACAGCCCCTTCTCGTCCGGAAGATCGAGGGCGGAAGCGCCCTCACCGGCGACAGCTACCAGCTGGTTGCCGGCGAACGGCGGTGGAGAGCCGCCCGGATGGCAGGGCTTTCCGAGGTTCCGGTCGTGGTTCGCGAAATGACCGAAGCCGAGGTCATGGAATTCGGTCTGATCGAAAACCTTCAGCGGGAGGACTTAAATCCGCTGGAAGAAGCCGGCGGCTACCGGGATCTGATCGAGACCTTCGGCCTGACCCAGGAAGCGGTTGCCCGAAAGGTCGGCCGTTCCAGAAGCGCCGTCGCAAACGCCCTGCGGATCCTCCGCCTGCCGGACGAAATCCATCCGCTTCTCGCCGAAGGCGCCCTTTCGATGGGACACGCCAAGGCGCTGATCGGGATCGAGGATGCCGGACGTCAGATCGAGCTGGCGCGTCTGGCCGCTGAAAAAGGGCTGTCGGTGCGCGAGGTCGAGCGCCTTGCCGCCCGGCTCAAAGAAGACGAAGCGGGAAAGGATCATCCGCCCTCCCGCCGTCAGCGCGGGGAGCTTGATCATTACTACCGTGAAATGCAGCTGGCCATGAACAACGAACTCGGCCGAAAGGTGAAGATCAACCTCAAAAACGGGGACAAAGGCGTTTTAGAGATTGCCTTCTACTCCAAAGAGGATCTTCAGTCGCTGGCGGGGCTTCTGGGCGGGCTGACCGACAAATCCGAATAACCTACGTCTACATGGCAGCAGCCGCTGCCGTTCATAAAGGAAAAGGAGATTGTACCCATGCTTGACATCAAATTTGTCCGTACCAACCCGGACGCCGTTAAGGAAAACATCAAAAAGAAATTTCAGGACTATAAGCTCCCGATGGTCGATGAAGTCATCGAACTCGACGCCAAGAGCCGCGCTGTTCAGCAGGAAGCAAGCGCCCTTCGCAGCGAACGCAACAAGATCTCCAAACAGATCGGCGGCCTGATGGCAAAAGGCATGAAGGAAGAAGCCGAAGAGATGAAGAAAAAGGTTGCCGAAGAGGCCGCCCGTCTCGAAGAGCTGGAGGCTCAGGAAAAAGAGCTTTCCGAAAAGGTTACTTCGATCATGATGAACATTCCCCAGATGATCGACCCCTCCGTTCCGATCGGTAAGGATGACAGCTGCAACGTCGAAGTTCAGAAATACGGCGAGCCGGTCGTTCCCGACTTTGAGATTCCCTACCACACCGACATCATGGAGTCCTTCCACGGCATCGACCTCGACGCCGCCCGCAAGGTCGCCGGAAACGGTTTCTATTACCTGATGGGCGATATTGCCCGCCTTCATTCGGCTGTCCTCGCTTACGCCCGCGACTTTATGATCGACCGCGGCTTTACCTACGTCATTCCTCCCTTCATGATCCACTCCAACGTCGTGACCGGCGTTATGTCCTTCCCCGAGATGGATGCGATGATGTACAAGATCGAGGGCGAAGACCTCTACCTGATCGGCACCTCCGAGCACTCGATGATCGGCCGCTTTATCGACGAGATCATTGACGAGAAGGATCTCCCCCTGACCCTGACCAGCTACTCTCCCTGCTTCCGTAAGGAAAAGGGCGCGCACGGCATCGAGGAGCGCGGCGTCTATCGTATCCACCAGTTCGAGAAACAGGAAATGATCGTCGTCTGCAAGCCGGAAGAAAGCCCCATGTGGTTCGATAAACTCTGGCAGAACACCGTTGACCTCTTCCGTTCGATGGACATCCCCGTCCGCACGCTGGAATGCTGCTCGGGCGACCTGGCCGACCTCAAGGTCAAATCGGTTGACGTCGAAGCATGGAGCCCCCGCCAGAAGAAATACTTCGAGGTCGGAAGCTGCTCCAATCTCGGCGATGCACAGGCCCGCCGCCTGAAGATCCGTGTAAACGGCGCCGACGGCAAGAAGTACCTGGCTCATACCCTGAACAACACCGTTGTCGCTCCGCCCAGAATGCTGATCGCTTTCCTTGAAAACAACCTTCAGGCCGACGGAAGCGTCCGGATCCCCGAGGTTCTCCGTCCCTATATGGGCGGCAAGGAAGTTCTGGTTCCCTGATTTTCCTCAATAAACACCCCGATTCCAAATCCCGCCGTTTTCTTAAAAGGACGGCGGGATTTTTTCAGAAAGAAAAGAGGTTCCGTCATGGAATTTACCCCCATTAATAACCGCAAAGACTCGAGCTTTTATCAGGAAGAGATGGAAATCCGCTTCTGTCAGTGCGACGCCTCCCACCGCTTGAAGGTTTCCGAGCTTTTCCGGATTATGACCAACCTCGCAGACATGGCGTTTGAGTTCCGCGGGATGGATCATCAGTTTCTGATGAAACGCCGGATGGTTTTTCTGATCACCCGCGTAAGCGTCAACATCCACCGGATGCCGCTCCAGATCGAGAAGATTCGCGCCGCCACCTGGGAGCAGTCGGTTGATCGCGCCCAGTTTATCCGAAACTTTGCTGTCTGGAGCGAAACCGGCGAACTGCTCGCCGAAGCGTCCTCCGGCTGGGTTTTGGTCGATCCGGTTCTCCGCTCAATCCTCCGCCCGGCACAGTTTGACGAGGCTTTCCCCGGATTTTTGCACCCTCAGCCGGAAAACCTCTCAGGCGCTCCGGCCTTTGCCCGCCTGCGGCTGAAGGAAACAGAAGAGGGAGCCGAGTCCTGCCCGCCCCGCCGGATCGTCTACTCGGACATCGACGGAAACGGCCACGTCGATAACGCCCGCTATATCGAGATGGCGTTTGACGTTCTGCCCGAAAGCCTGACCGGAAAATCCCCCCGCGAAGTCCAGATCGTATTCAGCCGCGAGGCCATGCCCGGCGAAACCCTTTCCCTTTACCGGAAGATCGATGAGGAAAAGGTGCTCACTAAGGCGCTCATCAAGGGCGCCGCCGACGGAAAAGACAGCTTTCTCTGTGAGGTGACCTTTGATGAATAACGTTTTTTCCATCACCGACTCCTGTGAAAAAATGCGGATCGCCCGCGAAATTCTGGAAGCGCTGCCCGAGTGGTTCGGGCTTCCAGAAGGGCGGGAAAATTATATCAAAAACAGCGCGGATCAGCTTTTCTTCACCTTCCGCGCCGAATCAGGAGAAGAACTGGGATTTCTGACCCTTGCCCCAACCGGAAAAGACACGGTCGAGCTGGCGGTTATGGGAGTCAAAAAAGAACATCACCGGGAAGGGATCGGCCGCGCTCTTTTCCTTGCTGCAAAAACCGCCGCCCGGGAAGCGGGTTTCTCTTTTTTGCAGGTCAAGACCGTCCGAATGGGCGTTTATCCCGAATACGACGCCACCAACCGCTTCTATCTGGCGCTCGGCTTCAAGGAATTTGAGATGATGCCCGAGCTTTGGGGCGAGGAAAATCCCTGCCAGATCTATGTGATGTCGCTTCATGAGCATTTGGAGGAAAAGGAGGTTTCCCGATGAACATTCCCGATAAAATCGGCATTGTCGATACCGGCTCCAACACGATCCTCGGAGTCGTTTTCCGCTGGGATGAGAGGAGAAAAAGCTACCGCTGTTTTTCGCTTTCAGACGGACTGACGGTGCACGCCGGACTTCTGCGCTACGTTTCGGACGGAAAACTCTCAAAAGAGGGGCTTTCGGTGCTTTCCGATTCTCTGAAAAAGATCCGCGCCTTTTTTGAGCGGATGGGCGTACCGGAGAAACTGGTTTACTGTTTTGCGACTGCCTCGCTGCGCGGGGTGAAAAATTTCCCGGAAGCAAAGGAACAAGCGGCGGAAGAAGGTTTTTCAATGACCCTTCTTTCGGGGGAAGAAGAGGCTCGGTGCGACTTGGCCGGTATGCTTCAGGAGCTTTCTTTTCTCGAACAGGATCAGGATTCTTCGATCCGTTTCCCGGAAGCCGGAATTGCGGCGGATATGGGCGGCGGAAGCGGGCAGATTCTCTGCTTTTCCGACCGAAAAAAGGACTGCAAAAATCCGGAACCGGACGGTTTCGGTTCCTTTCCGATCGGCTGTTTGGCGCTGAAAAAACGGTTTGTTTCCGCGGACAGAACCGCGGATGGAACCACGGACGGGATCGCGCCCTCCGACCGGGAACTCGAATCGGTGCGCGCTTTTGTTCAGCATGAGATCGAATCGATCCCGATGATCGCTTCTCTCGATCCGAAAAGCGAAATCCCGCCCGCCTTTTTCGCGATGGGCGGCACGGTCAAGGCGATCGTCCGGCTTCTGGAAAAGACCGGAAAGCCGGTTTCCTCTCCCGATCAGCCCGGCCGCACCTTCTTTTCGGTCGAAACGCTCACCCAGGCGATCGCTTTTTTCCGAACGCCTGCCGGGAAAGCCCTGATCGAAACAAACGAACCGGGACGCAAAGAAACGCTTGTGATCGGAGCCGTCTCTCTTTTGGCGATTGCCCGCCGGATCGGGGCCGGGGAGATCACCGTTTTGCAGAGCGGCGTGCGGGAAGGCTTCGTCGTTCGGCATTGCAATCCTAACGTTTGAATATTTGTTCCCTACTTTTTATTATAGGTCAAATTTTACGTCTTGTCAAAAAGGGCGGAGACTCGTTTCTCCGCCCTTTTTGCTGCAATCGCACCGGAAATGAAAGGTTTTGAACGCATCTTTTCTCTTTTTGGCAGAGAAAAGATCAAAAAAGTTTAGGTCAAGCCCTAATTTTTCTTTGCTCTGCCCTCTTTGCCGATTCTCATTCTTTTTCACAGCTTCCGAAATGTTCCAAGTCCGGAATCCCGCAAAGACTCATGCACTTCCGATTCGCACTATACGCAGTGCGCTCTGCGGGGAGTGAATTGCGGAACAATCCGAGGGATTGTTCCGCAAGAGAGGGGCGCTCTGCAAGAGAGAGCGCCCCTCTAAAACCCGCTTTCGAAAAGCACACTTTTTGAGTTTTGCAAAGCAAAACTATTTTTAAGATAATATTTTGGGTCGCCTAGCGGCGACAATTGGAATCGGGACAATTTTCAGTTGTGAAAAAGCGTGTGAATCGGCAAAGAGTGCAAACGAAGGGCTTTGCCCTCTCGACACCCACAAGCCTTTAAAAAGGCTTGACCTAAACTTTTCTGGATTCCGAATCCGGCAGATGTTTTCCCTTTGCACAAAGCAAAGGAAAATTGCCATATCGAAAAATCACAAAGAAACTTACTGCTCACGACCGCATATTTTCTCTTTCAGGCGGAGAAACTGACCAAAAGGAGATTTTTGCAGATGAGCCGATTGTTTTCAGAAGCCCTTTACCGGCGGATCGCCGCCCTCTTTTCCGCCTGTACGCTCGGCGCGGCAGGACTGACCGGAAGATTGTATACCCTCGTCAATTCAGACGAGATCGCCCCCGCCGCCGCCAATCAGAGCCAGTATACCCTTTCGGTTTCCGATGAACGGGCAAAAATTTATGACGCCCATTTTTCTCCGATCACCGGCGCTGCGTCCGGACGGTTCCGGACAGCCGTTTTCCCATCATCGGTCTCCGCTTCGGAGTTGACAGCGCTTCTCCGAACGGTTCCGGATGAAAAAAAGGGGTCGGTCTTTGAGCTGTACCAGAGCGGAAAGCCGTTTGTGACCGAAACGGAAGCGGATGTTTCCGGGCGGACGCTTTTCAGCTTTCCCATCTCTGACGAAGATCCGTCCGATCAGCCCGCCGTTCATTTGATCGGGTATCTGGACTACGAAGGAAAGGGCGTTTCGGGGCTTCAGAAAGGGTATGAAGACTACCTGTCTGAAAACGGACGCCGGATCGAGATCACCGGAAAATCCGACGCTCTTTCCCGAACGATCGCCGGAGAAACGCCCGAGATCCGCATCACCGGGAGCGAAAGCGCCGGTCTTGTGCTCACGCTCGATCTGCGGCTTCAAAAGGCGGTCGAAACGATCGGGGAAAGGATGCTCCAAAAAGGAGCGGTCGTGCTGATGGATCCCTTTACCGGTCAGATCCGCGCAATGGCAAGTTTCCCGTCCTACTCTCCCGCCGACATTCCCGCGGCGCTCGCCGATACGGAAAACGCTCCGCTCTTAAACCGCGCGCTCTTATCCTACAGTGTCGGCTCGACCTTCAAGATCGTGACCGCCGCCGCAGCAATGGAAACGCTCGGACATAAAGCCTGTCTGGAGCGGAAATATACCTGTCTCGGAGCAGTGGATGTCCATGGTCAGCTGTTCCGCTGCCACCTCCGTTCCGGACACGGCGAGCTTGATCTTTTCGACGCCTTTCAGCTTTCCTGCAACCCCTGGTTTATCACGCTCGGACTGGAAACCGGCGGAAGCGCACTTCTCAAAACGGCAAAAGCGTTCGGTTTCGGAGAGTCTCTCCGCCTTGCGGACGGGATCACCGCATCCTCGGGCGCTCTCCCGGATGAGAACGAGCTTTCCGCCCCTGCCGCCTCCGCAAACCTCAGCTTCGGGCAAGGCTTCCTCCTCGCTTCTCCCGTCCAGATCGCCCGAATGCTTTCAGCGGTCGTAAACGGAGGAAAACTCGTTTCTCCGACGCTGATTCTCGGAAAGACAGAGGACGGCCGGACCCTGATCCCGGAAGCGGACGTTCTCCCGCGCCGGGTGATCGACGAAAAGACCGCCGCTCAGCTCAAAGCGATCGTAAGCTACGCGGTCATGGCGGACGATTCTTCCGGCGCAAAGCCCCAAAAAACGACCGCAGGCGGGAAAACCGCGACCGCCCAGACCGGACAGACAGACGAAAACGGAAACGAGGTGGAACACGGGTGGTTTGCCGGATTTTTCCCGGCAGACGATCCGCAGCTGGTCTGCGTCGTGCTGGCGGAAAACGCGGGCTTCGGGAACCGTTCTGCCGCGCCCGTCTTTGCGGCAATAGCGGACGCCGCGGCAGAGATTTTGTGCTATTGGTAGACCCTTTTCGGTAGAGATTTCGGAATAAATCCAACCGATTCATTCTTTGGCAGGTTTTACGCAAGGGGTTATCCGATTTTACGCCAACGTATAACCGTTTAGCACCCACGCGGGAGTTTTGGCGGTTTTCGAGCCGCGTGGAGCGGTGAGAAAATGCCGGTCGCTCCGACCGGCAAGTCAAAATCTCCATGTATAGGCGAGCGCCGAGCGAAGCCTATAAAGATCTCCATGTATAGGCGAGCGCCGGATTCAAGCCTATAAAGGCTTGAATCCGGCGGGCAGATATGATACAATGATAGACGGAAAAGAATCGGCTGTGCTGGAACAAAGCCGGTTCTCGCACAAAGCAATAAAGGAGATTTTTCAGCGGCAGGCGCACGGCCTTGTATTTCCGGCTGAAAAAGACATTTGCCATGTCTGTTTTTGACGCATTTGCAAAATTAGACGCGATGAAAAGCGCACAGAGCGCTCAGAACGCACAAAAGACGGGGTCTGCGCCCGCCTGGCTGATCGCGGGACTGGGAAACCCCGATAAAAAGTATGACCGCACCCGCCATAACACCGGCTTTATCTGTCTGGACGAGATGGCGGGGAAACTGAATGCGCCGATCATCCGGAAAAAGTTCGACGCGATGACCTCGGAAGCGGTGATCGCAGGAGAACGGGTGCTTCTGATGAAACCGCAGACCTATATGAACCTCTCAGGCGTTTCGATCGAAAAGGCGGCGTCCTTTTACAAGATTCCGCCGGAGCATATCCTTGTGATCTTTGACGACATCTCTCTTCCGGTCGGGAAGATGCGGATCCGCCGGAAGGGGAGCCACGGCGGCCACAACGGCATCCGGAGCATCATCGACTATCTTTCTTCGGACGCTTTTCCCCGGATCAAGATCGGCGTCGGCGATAAGCCTCACCCCGACTATGACCTCGCCGATTGGGTGCTTTCTTCCTACACAGAGGAGGAGATGAAGCTGATCCACGCGGCGGCGGAAAACTGCCTTTCAGCGGCCGAACTGATTATCAAGGGTGATTTTGAAGGGGCAATGAGCCGGTATAATAAGTGAGGATACTTTTCGATCAGTGGAAAAGGGTTGCAAAAACCGATTGCCCAAACCTGTCGGAGAGAAAATCAGTCAGATTTTTCCGAAATCTCCACCGGAGAGGAGCAAGAAAAGTTTAGGGGCGCCCTTTTCAAAGGGCGCACGTACTCCTAAAGCGTCTGAAATTTTCACACTCTTCCGGCTTTGCACTGATACGCAGTGCGCTCGAGGCAGGTGAATTTCCCAAACAGTCCGGGGGACTGTTTGAGAAAGAGGGAGGAACCTGCAAGAGAGGTTCCTCCCTGAAAGCACTTCCGAAAAGCACACTTTTTTCTTCTTGGATAATATTTTGGGTCGCCTAGCGGCGACAATTGGAATTCGGAACACTTTTCAGTTGTGAAAAAGTGTGTGAATCGGCAAAGAGTGCAAACGAAGGGCTTTGCCCTCTCGACACCCACAAGCCTTTAAAAAGGCTTGACCTAAACTTTCTTGACCGTTTTTCGGACGGTTTGCGCATATACTTTCATCCGTTTTTCACTGAACCTTTTGAAGTAATGTTATCTATACAAGACACAAACGAAAGGAGCGCCGACTCAGCTTGAAACTTTTTACCGCAGTCGCCCACAGTCTTGAAAGCTATGGACGGATGATCCAGAATTTCCGTCTCGGAAATACCCCCTTCCTCTGCGTCGGGCTTTCGGCCATTCACAAGGCGCATTTTATTGACGCGGCCGCGGCTGATCTCGACCGGCCGATCGTCCTGCTCTGTCAGGACGACCTTGCGGCGGCGCGGCTCGTTTCGGACATCAACGCGATGAACGGAAGCGATATTGCCGTTCTCTATCCGTCGCGGGATTTCTGCTACCGTCAGACCGAGACGGTCTCGGGGGATTATGAGCAGCAGCGTCTCGGCGTTCTCTCCCGGATCCAGGCGGGGGAAGCGCGGATTGTCGCCGCTTCGGCGCAGGCCGCCGCTTCCGCCACCATTTCGCCCGAACGGCTGAAAAAATCGACCTTTTTCATCAGCACCGACCCCGAGAAAAACGAACCGGCGTCGATGGAGGAACTTATCAAAAGGCTTTCGGCGGCCGGATACGCCCGCCGGGATCAGGTGGACGGCGTCAGTCAGTATTCCGTCCGGGGCGGCATTCTCGACCTTTTCCCGCCTAAGGAATCAAACCCTGTCCGTATCGAATACTGGGGAGACGAGATCGACACCATCTCGTATTTTGAACTGGACTCTCAGCGGAGAACCGATTCGGTCGAAACGATCGCCGTTACGCCCGCAAGAGAGGTGCTTTTTGAGGAAGGGGAGCTGATCGAAAAGCTCTCGGCGCTGATCAAAAGCCTCGGCGCGCGCAAACAGACCGCCCTTGTCAAAGAGACCCTCCAGAAAGACCTCGACCGGTTGGAAGCGGGGTTGGAGCTGGACAGCTATGACAAATACTTCCCGCTGAGCAAACCGGCGGTGCTGCTCGACTATTTCTCCGACGCCGCCGTTTTTCTCAGCGAATACAGCGACCTCAAAGAAACCCTCCGCGCCCAGTGGGTGCAGTATCAGGAGGACGTGAAGATCCTTCTGGAGGAAGGGCAGCTCTGCAAAGGGCTGGAAGGGTATCAGCAAAGCCCGGAGACGTTCGAGCTTTCGCTTGACGGGCACCGGGTCGCGTATCTCGAAACGTTCGCGCACGGGGGAATGGGACGGCTGAAAGACGTCATCAACCTTTCGCCCCTCCAGAACTCCGGCTGGAACGGCGACTTAAAGCTCTTAAAATCCGATCTGGAGCCGCTTCTGGAGCAGGGGTACTGCTGCTGTGTCCTCGCGGGAACCGACAAGGCGGCGCAAAACCTCGCAAACGACCTTTCGGGGCAGGGAATCCCCGCCAGCTATGAAAAGGATCTAAAGGCGATCCGGTACGGTAAAGTCATTGTTCTCGCGGGAAACCTTTCGACCGGATTCGAGTATCCTGAGATCCGGTTTTCGCTGACGACGACGATGCGAAGCTATACCCTCCCGACCAAGAAGCCGAAAAAGCGCAAGGGAGAGGAAATCCGGTCGCTTTCCGATCTTTCGGTCGGGGATTATGTCGTTCATGTCACCCACGGCATCGGTGTTTTTGACGGGATCCATAAGCTCGAGCTTCAGGGCGTGACCAAGGACTATATCAAGATCCGGTATGCCGGAAGCGATATTCTCTATGTTCCGGTCACCCAGCTCGACCTTGTTTCCAAATACATCGGTCCCCGTGAGGACTCCCACGTCAAGCTCAACCGCCTCCACTCGACCGAATGGCAGAAAACCCGCCAGAAGGTCAAGAAAGCGGTGGATGAGATGGCGGATGAGCTGATCGCGCTCTACGCCAAGCGGATGTCGGTCAAGGGCTATGCCTTCTCGCCGGACGACGAGATGCAGCGGGATTTTGAGGATCACTTTGAGTATCAGGAAACCGACGATCAGCTTCGCTGCATTCGTGAGATCAAGGACGATATGGAGCGCCCGGTTCCGATGGAGCGGTTGCTCTGCGGCGACGTCGGCTTCGGAAAAACGGAGGTCGCCTTCCGGGCGGCGTTTAAATGCGTCCTCGACGGAAAGCAGTGCGCGATTCTCTGCCCGACAACCATTCTCGCCTGGCAGCACTATCAGACGCTGATCGCCCGAATGGGAAATTTCCCGGTCAATATCGAGCTTCTTTCCCGCTTCCGCTCACCGAGCGAGCAGAAAGAGGTCATGCATAAGCTGGAGAGAGGACTGGTCGATATTGTGGTCGGCACCCACCGGCTTGTCTCCAAGGACGTTCACTTTAAGGATCTGGGGCTTGCGATTATCGACGAGGAGCAGCGGTTCGGGGTCGCTCATAAGGAGCGGTTCAAGGAGATGCTGGCGTCGGTCGATATGCTGACCCTTTCGGCAACGCCGATTCCCCGGACGCTGAACATGGCGATGAGCGGAATAAGAGACATGAGCGTCATTGAAGAAGCGCCCCAGAATCGCCACCCGATCCAGACCTATGTTCTGGAGCATGACGCAGGCGTCGTCATGGAAGCGCTCCGAAAAGAGCTTCGCCGCGGCGGTCAGGCGTATTACCTGCACAACAATATCGAAACGATCGATGCCTGTGCCGGGAAGATTCAGCAGATGATCCCGGAAGCGAGAATCGCCGTTGCGCACGGGAAGATGTCGGAAGAGGCGCTTTCCCGCGTCTGGCGGCAGCTTATGGAGCACGAGATCGATATTCTCGTCTGCACAACCATCATTGAAACGGGCGTGGACGTATCGAATGTAAATACACTTATCATTGAAAATGCCGACCGAATGGGGCTTTCCCAGCTTTATCAGCTGCGCGGACGGGTCGGCCGTTCGAGCCGGCGCGCCTACGCCTATTTTACCTTCCAGAGAGGGAAGGTCTTAACCGAGGTTGCGACCAAGCGCTTAAACGCTATCCGCGAGTTTACCAAGTTTGGTTCGGGATTCCGGATCGCGCTTCGCGACCTCGAGATCCGCGGCGCCGGAAACATCCTCGGCACCCGTCAGCACGGGCATATGGAAGCGGTCGGGTACGATATGTACCTGCGGCTTTTATCCGAAGCGGTCGCGGAAAAGAGGGGAGAGACGCCCGAGATCCGATCGACCGCCGAGTGTCTGGTCGATATTCAGCTGGAAGCGCACATTCCCGAGGACTACATCGAAAACCTTTCTCAGCGGATCGACATCTACCGGAAGATCGCTTCGATCACATCGGAAGAGGACGGGCTGGATCTGATCGACGAGCTGATCGACCGGTTTGGAGAACCGCCCGCTGCCGTCAAGGGGCTGATTGACGTCGCGCTCTTACGCAACACCGCCGCCCAGTTCGGCTTTACCGAGATAAGCCAGAAGGGGCAGATGCTCCACCTGATTCCCGAGCACCTCGACGTCAACATCGCGGCGATGCTCAACACCGTCCTCAAAGGGCGCTGCATCGTCGTTTCCGGTCAGGCTCCCTATATCGGCGTCAAGATCCAGGGGAATGCTATGGATACCCTCCGCGAGGTCATGAAAACGCTTCAGGGCTTCAAGGACGGCAACGCAATGGAGCTGCTCAAAAAGGCGCAGAGAGGGAAGTAATACGGAGTTAAGGGGAGAGAGTGCGAAGTCGGAAGCGTGCAAGGGGGCACCTCTCTTGCAGGCGCCCCCTTCTTTGCAAAACAGTCCCCCGGACTGTTTTACAAATTCATCCCCCGCCGAGCGCACTTGCGTGTAGGTGCAAAGCCGGAAGATTGTGCAAAATTTTTAGAGCTTTAGGGGTTACGCGCGCCCTTTGAAAAGGGCGCCCCTAAACTTTTCTTGACCCACTGAGGCAGATTCAGGTAAATTTCAAAGCGATTACCACACCGGCAGGTTTTACGCAGTTGGGTTAGCCGATTTTCCGCCAACGTATAGCTGTTTAGCATCTACGCGGGAGTTTTGACGGTTTTCGAAGAGCGTAAAGCGATGAGAAAATATCGATCGGAACGATCGATAAGTCAAAATCTCCATATATAGGCGAGCGCAGAGCGAAGCCTATAAAGGACGCCCCTAAACTTTTCCTGACCCACTTATGTATGGGATTCTGCAAACCCTGAAGTGAGTGTCTCGCTGGCAGATTTTACGCAGTTGGGTTAGCCGATTTTCCGCCAACGTATAGCCGTTTAGCACCCACGCGGGAGTTTTGACGGTTTTCGAAGAGCGTAAAGCGATGAGAAAATATCGATCGGAACGATCGATAAGTCAAAATCTCCGTATATAGGCGAGCGCAGAGCGAAGCCTATAAAGGGCGCGCCGCTGCGAAGCGGAATTGTTTTGAACGTACTTTTCAACGGTGTGGAAAACTGCTTCAACCTTTCTCCACGAATATCAACAGGAAAGCAGACGGGGATTTTTGATTGTTCACATTTTCCAGATTTTGTCCAGAACCAAAAATCGGAAAAGTTTTTCCACGTATTTTTCGACAGCGGTTTTGCTTTGGGGAAAATCGAAAAAGAAAAATCGTTTCAAAACCATTTAAACGTCTGATTATTTACGGAGCCGCATCTGATCCGGAAAAATCGGAAAATCCGCCTGTGAAAAACGGTGGAAAACTGAAAGCCACTTTTTCACTGCCTCTACTACGACTACTATTTATCCCTATTATTTCTATTTGTTATCTCTATTCTTTGATCGTTCCATCCATCCTGAGAATCTCCGGCACTCAAAAAGCTAAGAAGTGCCTTGCAGGAGCGAAGGAATGACTTGACAGATTGTTACAAAGGAGCTTCTATGAGATTTACCTGTGATAAAGCCGCCCTCAGCGAGGCGGTCAGCAGCGTGACCCCCGCGGTTTCGGCAAAGTCCACGCTGGTAGCACTGGAATGCATCCTGCTCAGCGTTTCCGGCGGCACCCTTTCGACCGTTGGCTACAATACCGAACTCGGTATCACCAAAACGGTCGAGGTCGAAGCGGCGGAAGACGGCGAAGTCATCTTAAACGCCCGGCTGCTGAATGAGATCATCAACAAAATGCCTTCCGGCGAGATCCGCTTTTCGGTTGACGATAAGCTGTTGATCCAGATCACCGGCGGGAGCGCACAGTTTACGATCGTCGGCATGAGCGCCGAAGAATATCCCGAGATCCCTCAGATTGATCCGGAGCACAGCTTTGAGATGGAAAATTCCGTCCTGCGCAGCATGATCTCCGAGACCCTTTTCGCCATTTCTCAGGATACCGCTTTTC
This sequence comes from Oscillospiraceae bacterium, assembly GCA_022770625.1. Taxonomy (GTDB): domain Bacteria; phylum Bacillota; class Clostridia; order Oscillospirales; family Ruminococcaceae; genus Faecivivens. Next base: position 15,085 of record JALEHK010000086.1, read on the forward strand.
CCGCTCTGACCGGAACTCTTTTTGAAGGCAAAAACGGCGTGCTGCATCTGGTGTCGGTCGATGGAAAACGGCTGGCGCTCCGCAAGGAGCCGGTCGGCTGCAAGGAGGATTTCCGCTTCATTGTTCCCGGAAAGACCCTTTCCGAGTTCATGAAACTTTCGGCCCGCTTTACCACCGACCGTGAGGACGGTTCGCTTCCCGTTTCGATTGGCGTCGGCACCCGCCATATTCTCTTCTCCTGCTGCGGATTTACGATGGTATCCCGACTTCTGGACGGCGATTTCATCGACTACGCGGTTGCAATCCCGAAGGAAAGCGCGACCCGCGTCATCGTTTCGACCCGCGCCTTTATCGAGAGTATCTCCCGCGCATCGATCATTATCAGCGAGAAGGTCAAAAATCCCATCAAGGCGGTCTTTGAAGAGGGAAGCATCCGTGTTTTCTGTGAGACCAGTCTCGGAAAGATCGACGACCGGATTCCTGCCGATATCACCGGAAACCCGGTCCGCATCGGCTTTAACGACCGTTATATGATCGACGCCCTTAAAGCAAGCGGAGAGGATCAGGTTCTTCTCGAGCTCGGTTCCAACCTTTCACCGATCAAGATCATGCCGCTGGAAGGGGACAGCTTCACCTTCCTCGTCATGCCTATGAGGCTTAAAGAATGACCATCAAATATGTAAAACTCAAAACCCTCTGGATCCGTCTGGATCAGCTCCTTAAATTCGCGGGCGTCGCCGAAAGCGGCGGTCAGGCCAAAGAGATGATCCTCGGAGAAGAGGTTCAGCTGAACGGCGAGCTTTGCCTTGCCCGCGGGAAAAAGATTTTTCCCGGCGACGTCATCACCCTCGATGGCGTAGAAATCATCGTCAAAAATTAGTTTTTGCAGACCCT
>JALEHK010000026.1 GCA_022770625.1 Oscillospiraceae bacterium
TTTTCACGGCTGAAAAGCGTTCCTGTTTTAGTTGTCTTGCGCAGCAAGACCCAAAATATTCTCCTAAAAATAAAAGTCAGCGATTCGGAAACGCTTTTAGGGGGCGCTCTCTCTTGCAGAGCGCCCCCTCTTTGTGAAACAGTCCCCCGGACTGTTTCACAAATTCACCCCCGCAGAGCGCACTGCGTATAAGAGTTTCGATCATTGCGATGATCGACCGAGGGCTTTGCCCTCTGGACACCCACAAGCCTTTAAAAAGGCTTGACCTAAACTTTTATGATTTCCTATTTCGGGAGGGTTTTCACTCACGCGGGAGTTTTGACGGTTTTCAAGCCCCGCAGAGGGTGCTTGAAAATACCGGTCGCTCCGACCGGTAAGCTGAAACTCCATGTTTTTCCTTTGCGCAGAGCAAAGGAAAATAAGCATTTCGGCAGGTTTTTAGGTTCGAAAAGCTGAATATAATAGAGGAAAATCCCGCTCAGAAATTGCGGGATGTATAGTTATACCGAAAAGACCGTATTTCCCGCATAGCGAAAAGTGCTTTTCTATATAAATATCTTTAGATTTTGACAAAATTCCTTTAGGATTTTTAGATGAAATTAAAAGCAGTCTGATTACGATCGTACAATATTCACCTCATGTAGTAAACCATTAAGCTGAATATTGTACGATTTTTCGAAGGCGTCAAAAATCGGTTATTCCGAAAATAGCTTATTTTGGCTCATTTTGTGCAGGAAAAGAGCGGTTTTGGCTTCGTTTGCACATATGAAAAAATTGTAAACAAAATCAAAAAGCCCATAACTGCGCGGTTTTCAAAAACGTTTAACCGGTCAAAATCGGGGTTTTGAAGAAAAAAGTGAGTCAAAAGTGTGTGCCCGGGAAAGACAGGTCAATGTCTCCCGTGCTGCTGACGGTATTCGAGAGGGGAAAGGCCGGTATGCCGTTTAAAGACCTGAGAAAAATAGGAAAAGTTCGTATAGCCGATCTTCAGGGCGATCAGGCTCACGGGGATATCTGTCCCCTCCAACATCGATTTCGCCTGTTCGATCTTTTCGCGGACGATAAATTCGTTCAGGGCAATTCCCGTTTCCTTCTTGAACAGGCGGGAAAGGTACTCGGGGTTCAGGTAGATCGCTTCGGCAATCTCGCTGCGGGAGATGTCCCGGTCGAGGTTCTGGCGGATATACTCGATCGCGCTCGCGACCGGGCTTGAAGAGCCGGTATATTCGCCGGGGGAAGGCTCCCGCTCCTGATGAACCGAAACGGGCGCCTTTTCCTTAATATCGTCCAGCGCCCGCAAAACCGCATCTTCGATCTCGCTATAGGGGGCGGGCTGAAGGATATAGTCAAAGCCGCCCAGGCGCACAGCTTCCTGCGCGTAGGTAAATTCGGCGTGCGCCGAGAGGAAAATGCAGCGGGTCGGAAGTTTTCTCTCGCGGATCAGTTCCAGCAATTCCAGTCCGCTCCGGGGCGGCATCTCGATGTCGCACAGAAGCACGCTCACCGGTTCGGACAGCAACAGCTTTTCCGCTTCCGGGACGCTGTAGGCGGAAAGGATCCGATCGACGCCCAGGCTCGTCCAGTTGATCCCCTGTTCTTCGCCGCGCACAACGTCCGGCTGGTCATCAACGATCAGTACCGTCATGATTTTCCTCCTTTTTATGCGGGGCCAGCGGAATCACGATCTCAGAAACCGGGCCCTGCGGGGTATTATAAAACGCAAACATTACTTTTGTGCCGTAGATCAGGCGGAAGCGCTGACGGATGTTGCGGATGCCGACATGATCGGTGGCGTAGACCTTCTGGTCATCGATATTCAGATCGGCCAGAACCTGCTCCGAAAAGCCCTCGCCGTTATCCTGAACCGTTAAGTCGAGGAAACGATCGACACCGTTATCCAGCTGTGCCGCCTTTACATGGATGACGGTCTGGCCGCCGCAGCGGTGCTTGAAGGAATTTTCGACAAAGGTCGAAAGGGAGAGCGGCGGGATCAGAAAGCCCTCGAGCGCCTTTGGGACGTCGATCCGGCATTCGGGCGGATAGGCGGATGACAGGCGCTGGATCTCGATATAGTTCCGGATATGCTCGATCTCCTGGGAGAGGGGGACAAGCTCTAACTGGTCGCGGAACATATAGCGCAGATGGCCGGAGATGCTTAAAATGATCTTCTGAACCTTTTCGACGTCCTTCTGCTGGGCGACGGCGTAGAGGCCTTTGAGGCAGTTGAGGTAAAAATGGGGGCGAATCTGGAGCTGAAGGTATTGCAACTCAGCGCGCTGGGTCGCCAGTTCCTTTTCATAGGTCTCGATCCGAAGGTCGCTGATCTGCTGCATCATTTCATTAAACATCGTGCCGACGTCCTGAAATTCGAGGATGTCGCTCGAGGGGGCTTTAGCGTCCATATGTCCTGCGCGGATCTCGGCGATCGTCTTTTCCAAATCGTCCAGCGGCTTGATGACCGAACGGCGAATCCACCCAAGCGTCAGCGGAATCAGAAGGATGGACAAAAGCGAAAGACAGACCAGAAAAACCTGCATATTGGAGAGGCGGCTGAAGTATTCCGTTTCGCCGACCATCAGCAGAAGGGAAACATCCGTCGAAGCGATATTTTTATGCAGAATCATCCGGCGGGGATCGCCGTCCAGGATATAGCCGTTGGACGAAAGCGCCGCCTGGAAATCGATATCCGGATAGCGGCCGATCGTCTCGGTTCCGTCGGATGTGCAGAAGGTAACGTCGGAAAGCGAATCGGCATCGACTCTCTTCTGCGCCATCGTTTTAAATGAAGTCAGGGCGATCAGGTAAGTCCCCCGCCCGCCGTAAAAGCGGATCAGGTAGTATTCCCCGCCGATCATCCGGGTCATCCAGCCGTCGCTGTAATGAAAGCGGTCTTCCGCCGCCGCGCTTTCCATCCAGCGCTCGATCACCTGTTTTTTTCCGTAGCTGTAATCCGAGGTAAAGGCGTCGCGGTACTGTTTACTCGGCGCGCTGTATATAAAGAAGGCGTCGCAGAAATTGTAGATCCGCAGGTACTCGCGCAGGATCGTCACGATCTCCTGTGAAGAGAGGTGAGCATTAAGCGGAGAATCGCCGGCGGAAAGGGTCTGGAAATTAGTCGAGATCATCTGCGAAAGCATCATTTCATCAACATTGGTCAGACCGTTTTCAATCTGGGAGACGGAATAATCCAGCGTCCGTTCGTTGGAAAGGGCGATTTTTTTATTGGAATCGGAGATTGCATACAAGTTGGAAAAGACCAAAAGCCCGATCAGCGACACCAAACCGACGGTAATGAGGAAAACAATCTGGTGTTTTAATGAATGTTTATACATCTTTGTTTCCGCCATGTTTTTACCCTCCGCAACCGGTCATTCCTCTTTGACTACGCCTTCATTATATCAATAAAATGCAACTTATACAAGCAAAATACAGCAGAAAAGTCACTTTTCCAACAATTCGAGTCACGATTCTTGCAGACATTTGAAGGATTTTTTGTTAAACTATCATTAATGAAAGGTTACGGAAAGATGTTCAAACGTTGATGCGTAACCGCTGTTTGGCCCCGTGCCCCGAAAGGGCTTCCTTATAATAGATAAAGGGGCTTTTTCCTTAAATGAAAGGATGGGAATCATGAAAAAAAGAACCCTCGCTTCTCTGCTTTGCGCAATGATGGCTGTATCGGTGCTCGCTTCCTGCGGCAACAGCTCCTCTTCCAGCTCTGAAGCTTCTTCCTCCACCGACAGCACCGCTTCTACCGCGGAGTCCACTGACGGCTCCGAAGAAAACACCGCTGAAGAGGATCTCCGTGAGCCTGAGCTTGTCACCCTCGATGTCGTTACGATGTCCTCCGGTAAGAACGAGCCCGACATCACCGAAGTTGAAGAAGCAATGAACGCAATCCTCGAAGACAAGTTCAACTGCAACGTCAACCTCACCTTCATCGGTTACGCAAACTACGCGGAGCAGACCTCTCTGATGCTCTCTTCCGGCGAGGACGCTGACCTGCTGGCTGTTTACATGATCCCGCTGCCCACCTGCGCAAACGCAGGCCAGATCATCCCTCTGGACGACCTGATTGAGAAATACGGCCAGGGCATCAAAGAGCAGCTGGGCGACTACGTAGAGTGCGGCCGCGTCGGCGAAGACCTCTACGGTGTTACCACCGCTCGTGACCTTGCAAACTCTCAGGGCTTTGCTTACGTCAAGTCGGTTGCTGACGAAGTCGGCTTTGATGCTTCCAATATCAAAACTCTGGACGACCTCAAGACTGAGCTGCTTAAAGTCAAGGCAGCATATCCGAATATGTGGCCTGTTGCTGTTTCCGCCGGTGAAAACATCCGTAACTGGGGCTGGGATCCGCTGGGCGACGATACCGTCAACCTCGGCGTTCTCGCTGACATGGCGACCGACACGACCGTCGTTAACCTCTACGAAACCGATCAGTACAAAAACCTCGTTACCGAGATGTACAACTGGATGCAGGAAGGCCTGATCCAGGCGGACGCAGTCAACACCACCGAGACCGCTACCACGCTGATGAGCGCAGGCACCGCGTTCGGCTACTTCACCAACCTCAAGCCCGGCTATGCAGAAGAGAACTCTTCTTCTCTGGGCTACGAGATCGAAGCTGTTGACATCATCCCCGCTCTGGGCTGCACCAACAACGTTTCCCGTGCGACCTGGGCAATCTCTTCCGGCTGCGATCACCCCGAATCGGCTATGAAGGTCCTCAACGAGCTTTACACCAACCCCGATCTCTCCAACCTCTATATGTACGGTATCAAGGACAAACATTATAAAGTCCTCGAAGAGGGCGGCGCTTCCAACGGCCAAAGCATCATCACCTGGGCAGACGGTCTGGACGCTACCACCTCCAACTACCGTAAATCCGGCACCTGGCTCCAGCCCAACCAGTTCATCGGCCATGTTTGGGAAGGCAGTGCCGCTGACATCTGGGATCAGCAGAGAGCATTCAACAACGACGCACAGAAGTCCGCAGCATTCGGTTTCACCTATGACTCGGCTACTGTTACCAACGAAGTAACCGCCTGCACCAACGTCGTTTCCAAGTACAACAAGGCTCTGCTGTGCGGCGCTCTTGAACCCGAGTCCACGCTGGCTCAGTTCAACGAAGAGCTTTACGCTGCCGGTCTGCAGAACATCATTGATGAGAAGCAGAAACAGCTCGATGCTTGGGTTGAAAGCAACAAGTAAGATTCCCTGACCATGCGGGGATACCGTATCCTTGCGGTATCCCCTTTCTCTTTATACTCTTGAAAGGAGAGCTGTATGAGTAATAGCCCTAAAGTCAGTAAGGCGACCAAGCTGGCGCGGCTCAAACACAATATTCCGCTTTATCTGATGTTCCTGCCGGGTGCGCTTTACCTTCTGATCAACAACTACATTCCGATGGGCGGTCTGATTATCGCCTTCAAGCAGGTCAACTGGAACAAAGGCATTCTGAAAAGCCCGTGGGTCGGCCTGTCCAACTTTGAATACCTGTTCAAAACCAAAGAAGCATGGAATATCACCCGCAACACGCTGGGATACAACATCATCTTTATTGTCCTTGGAACGGTTATTGCGATCGCAATCGCGATTCTGCTTAACGAAATCAAGGTCATGACGCTGAAGAAAACCTATCAGACGATTATTCTTCTCCCCTACCTGATCTCGATGGTCGTTGTAAGCTATCTGGTATACGCTCTTCTTTCGAGCGAAAGCGGCTTCATCAACCTGAGCATCCTCCGTCCGCTGGGCAAGCCCGAGATCGCATGGTACACCGAGCCGAAATACTGGCCGGCGATCCTGATTATCGTTTACATCTGGAAAACCTTCGGATACAACTGTATCCTTTACTACGCTACGCTGGTCGGCATCGACCGCGGCTACTATGAAGCGGCGGTTATCGACGGCGCCAACCGCTGGCAGCAGATCTGGAACATCACCCTTCCCGAGCTGGTTCCCACCATCATCACCCTGACGCTGATGAGCATCGGCAAGATCTTCTACTCCGACTTCGGTCTGTTCTATCAGGTCCCGATGGACTCCGGCCCTCTGTACGACGTCACCAACACGATCGACACCTACGTTTACCGCGGCCTGATTCGTCTGAACAACGTCGGTATGTCTTCGGCGGCCGGCTTCTATCAGAGTATCGTCGGTTTTGTTCTGGTCATGCTCGCCAACTTTACTGTTCGCAAGATCAGCAAAGAAAACGCGCTGTTCTAAGGAGGAAACGAAAACAATGGTTGAAAAGAAAAGTGCTTTCCAGCTGGTTGCCAATATCGTTATGATCCTTCTGGCGCTTTGCTGTCTGTTTCCCTTCCTTCTTCTGGTCATGTCCTCGTTTACCGATGAGACGACGCTGATCCGGGAAGGCTACTCGATCTTCCCCAGCAAATTCGGCCTTCAGTCCTATCTTTACCTGTTCAAAAACGCGGCGAAGATCGGCAAGGCTTACGGCATCACCATTCTGATTACCGCAGTCGGTACCACCGTCAGCCTTCTGATGACGGTTATGATGGCCTATCCCCTTTCCCGCCACGAGTTCTTCGGAAGAAACGTCTGCGCGTTTTACGTATTCTTTACGATGCTCTTTAACGGCGGTCTGGTTCCGACCTACATCATGTACACCCGTTATCTCCACATCAAGAACACCCTCTGGGCGCTTCTGATCCCGTCGCTTCTGATCAGCGCATTCTATGTCATCATGATGCGCACCTACTTTACGACTAACGTCCCTGAGGCGGTCATTGAAGCGGCGCGTATCGACGGCGCGGGCGAATGGAGAATCCTCTTTACGATCGTTCTCCCGATGAGCCTTCCGATGATTGCGACAATGGCGCTTCTGATCGGTCTGGGCTACTGGAACGACTGGAAAAACGGTCTTTACTACCTGACCGATTCGAGACTTTATTCGATCCAGAATATGCTCAACCAGATGCTCAAGGACGTTCAGTTCCTCAAATCGGGCGCGGACGCTTCGGCGGCTGCTGACCTGACGCAGGATATGCCCAGCGTCGGCATCAAGATGGCGATCGCGGTTATCGGCGCGCTTCCCATTATGATTATCTATCCCTTCTTCCAGAAATACTTTGTAAAAGGTATCACGATCGGCGCTGTCAAGGGCTGATTACGGAGGAAAGTTCCCATCCAAAAAAGAGTTCCCGGTTCGTATCCTCTCCTTTGAACCGGGAACTCTTTTTGCGTATGAAGAGACTTGACAGGAGAGGTTTTTCCATTATAATTGCAGTATAGACTTGGAAAGAAGGAAACTCAGATGAAAAAGATACTTCTGATCGCGACCGGAGGTACGATTGCCTGCCGGAGAACGGACGGAGGACTGACGCCACTGATGACGTCGGACGAGCTGATCGCCTACGTGCCGCAGGCGAGAGCGTTTTGTGAGACGGACGCGGTGCAGCTTTTCAATCTCGACAGCACCAACGTCCGGCCGGAGCACTGGCTGATGATGGCGCGGTGCATCCGGGAAAACTATCCGAAATACGACGGGTTTGTGATCTGTCACGGAACCGACACGATGGCGTTTTCGGCGGCAGCGCTCTCCTATCTGATCCAGAACTCGCCCAAGCCGATCATTATCACCGGCGCGCAGCGTCCGATCGACATGGAGGACACCGACGCGCGGGTCAATCTTTACGACAGTCTCTGCTATGCCTGCTGTCCGGACGCACACGGAGTGTCGATCGTATTTGACGGGAACGTAATCGCCGGGACGAGAGCGCGGAAGATGCGCACCAAGAGCTACAACGCGTTTTCTTCGATCAACTTTCCGTATCTGGCCGCTATCCGGGACGGGAAGATCGTCCACTACATCAAGGAAGAGATCAGCGGCTGTCCGGCGTTTTACGACAAGCTTTGCAGCAAGGTATTTCTGCTCAAAATGATTCCGGGGCTTTCACCCGAGATTCTGGCCTACGCGGGCGAGCAAAACGACGCGGTGATTATCGAGAGCTTCGGCGTCGGCGGGCTTCCCTACGGCGAAGAGGACGGAAAGGACAGCTTTCTTTCGGCGGCGAAGAAGCTTCTTGAAAAAGGGAAACTGGTCATCATGGCGACGCAGGTCGTTCACGAAGGAAGCGATCTTGGCGTTTACGCCGTCGGGCGGGAAGCGGAAGAGCTTGGGCTGATGGAGACGGGCGACATGACCCTCGAAGCCGCGGTCACCAAGGTGATGTGGATCCTCGG
>JALEHK010000018.1 GCA_022770625.1 Oscillospiraceae bacterium
GTCATCATGACGATCCGGCTAAGCCCCAGACGGCGCAGTTCCCGAATCACATCAGGCGCTTCGCTGCGGAGCGGATCTTCGATACAGATCACAGCCGCCAGTTCTCCGGCAATCGCGAGGTAGAGATGCGAGCAGTCGTTCGGAAGCAAGTCAAAAAGTTCCTGCTCATTTTCGGGAACGACCACGCCCTCATCCTGGAATACGAAGTGATAGCTGCCGATGACCGTCTTTTTCCCGTCTATAGTGGAAGAGATGCCATGGGCGACCACATACTGAACGGTCGAATGCTTTTCTTCATGCTGAAGATTCTTTTCAAGCGCATAGTTTACGACCGCACGGGCGATCGAATGAGGATAATGCTCCTCCAGACAGGCCGCCAGCCGCAGCATTTCATCTGCGTCCCGTCCGCCGAACGGAACGACCATCTTGACCCTGGGGGTCGCTTTGGTCAGCGTTCCGGTCTTGTCGAAAACGATTGTATCCGCTGCCGAGACCGCTTCAAGGAAACGACCGCCCTTGACGGTGATATGATGGTGGCTGCTTTCCCGCATAACCGAGAGAGTCGCGATCGGAATCGCGAGTTTGAGCGCACAGGAGAAATCGACCATCAGTACCGACAGCGCGCGGGTCGGGTTCCGGGTCAGAAGATAGGCCAGAATGGTTCCGCCGAGGCTATACGGAACGAGTTTGTCCGCGAGGTGCGAAGCCTTATCCTCTGCCGCCGACTTCATCTTCTCGCTGGCTTCGATCATATGAACGATCCGGTCATACCGTCCGCTTCCCGAGCTCTTTTCGACCCGGATACGGCATTCGCCCTCTTCAACGACCGTACCGGCATACCTTGAGCCTTGTATAACAGTTTTCGTAAAGCCCGGCCATCCGTTCTCCTTCTTCGGTAAGGAAAACGGCGCCGTATCCGTTTTTATGGATCAGCCCGGCCTTTCCGAGCGATTCCATCATTTTATGAACACTTGGTCTCGAAACGCCGATCCGGTCGGCGATCACGGCGCTCCGCACACCGCCGCCGTCGATCGAAAAGCTGTGGATCACAAGCAGATAACGGATGGCCGAGGCGGAAAGAGAAGCAGTCTCTTGTGCTTTCATAAAGCGTACCCCTTTCCGATTGATTGCCCGCGCGGTTTTCCGGCACGGAAGGCTTAAAAGAGAAAGGGAAGGCGCAGAGGCTGTCTGCGTCTTCCCTTTGTAATAGCATCAGCCGATCAGGGTTTCAGGATCAGACTTTAACTTTGGTCGTCAGCTTTTCGGACTCTTTGTAGGGCCTTACGAGCATATAAATGATAACTGCGATAGCCGCGATTGCAACGATCAGGCCGATCGGATGAACGTTGCCTGCAAAGAGGCTGCCCAGCTGGTAGCAGATCAGAGCGATGACATACGCGAAGCCGCACTGATAACCGATCGCGAACCAGAACCACTTGGTGTTGTTCATCTCACGCTTGATAGCGCCCATAGCCGCAAAGCAGGGTGCGCACAGCAGGTTGAATACGAGGAAGCTGAAGCCGCTTGCCGCGGTGAATGCGATTGCCAGGTTGCTGTAAACGCTTCCTTCGCCGCCGTACAGGATACCCATCGTACCAACGATGTTTTCCTTTGCAACAAGACCGGTGATCGAAGCGACTGCTGCCTGCCAGTTGCCCCAGCCAAGAGGAGCGAAGATCCAAGCGACAGCGTTGCCGATGGTAGCGAGGATCGAAGAGCTGATCTGGTCGTCAGAGAGCATCTGGAACTGACCGTCAACAAATCCGAAGTAGGTGGTGAACCAGACAACGATCGTGGACAGAAGGATGATCGTGCCTGCCTTTTTAATGAAGGACCAGCCGCGTTCCCACATGCTGCGGAGAACGTTCATAACCGTGGGCCAGTGGTAAGCGGGAAGCTCCATAACGAAGGGAGCAGGGTCGCCGGCGAACATCTTGGTCTTTTTCAGCATGATACCGGATACGATAATCGCGGCCATACCGAGGAAGTAAGCAACAGGAGATACCCAGGCCGCGCCGCCGAAGATTGCACCGGCGATCATTGCGATGAAGGGAAGCTTCGCGCCGCAGGGGATAAAGGTGGTGGTCATGATCGTCATACGGCGGTCACGCTCGTTTTCGATGGTACGGGAAGCCATGATGCCGGGAACGCCGCAGCCGGTACCGATCAGAACCGGGATGAACGACTTACCGGACAGACCGAACTTACGGAAGATACGGTCGAGAACGAATGCGATACGGGACATATAGCCGCAGGATTCGAGGAATGCGAGGAAGATGAACAGAACCAGCATCTGAGGAACAAAGCCCAGAACCGCGCCCAGACCGGCGATGATACCGTCAAGGATCAGTCCTTTCAGCCAGTCGGCACAGCCGATTGCGTCCAGGCCGCTCTCAACGAGAACCGGAACACCGGGAACCCAGACGCCGTAATCAGCGCCTTCGGGAGCCGTCGCGTCGTAAGCATCGTAAACTTCGATTGCAGCCTTGAGGTCTTCAACAGTAGCGGTCTCTTCCGAATCCGCCATCGTTTCTTCATCAACGACCGTGTAGGTCGCTTCTTCGGAAGGATCGAGGCTGTCAGCAAATTCAGCAACTGCCGCTTTTGCCGCTTCGGGATCGAAATCTTCCGACTCGGAGTCGATCGCAGCCGCCACATCGTCAGCGCCTTCGTATTCAACAAAACCGTTGATGACCTCTTCAGCGCCGCCGAATTCATCGGACGCGTCGCTGAACGCAGAGGAACCGATGCCGAACAGATGCCAGCCGTCTCCGAATACGCCGTCGTTTGCCCAGTCGGTCGCCCAGGTACCAACTGTGGTAACCGAAACGTAGTAAACGATGAACATGATGACTGCGAAGATCGGGAGCGCTAAAAAGCGGTTGGTGACGATCTTATCGATCTTATCGGAGGTCGAAAGCTTACCGGCGGATTTCTTCCTGTAACAACCTTTGATCAGCTGTGCGATGTACACATACCGCTCGTTGGTGATGATGCTTTCTGCGTCGTCATCCAGTTCTTTCTCAGCCGCCTTGATATCCTCTTCGATATGAGCGAGAACGGCGGAATCGAGTTTCAGCTGTTCCTGAACCTTATCGTCCCGTTCAAAGAGCTTGATTGCGTACCAGCGCTGCTGCTCCTCGGGAAGGGTATGAACGGCGATTTCCTCGATGTGCGCAATCGCGTACTCAACCGGGCCGGAGAAGGTGTGCTGCGGGATCGTCTTGTCGCTCTTAGCGGCTTCAATCGCGGTGTCGGCCGCTTCCATGATGCCGGTGCCTTTCAGTGCCGAGATCTCAACGACCCGGCAGCCCAGCTCTCTGGAAAGCTCTTTCATGTCGATCTTGTCGCCGTTTTTGTTGACCAGATCCATCATGTTGACCGCAACAACGACCGGGATGCCAAGCTCTACCAGCTGAGTGGTCAGATAAAGGTTGCGTTCGAGGTTGGTGCCGTCGACGAGGTTCAGGATAACGTCGGGGCGTTCAGTGATGAGGTAGTTACGGGCAACGACTTCCTCCAGTGTATAAGGAGAAAGCGAATAGATGCCGGGAAGGTCAGTGACAATAACACCGTCGTGCTTTTTAAGCTTGCCTTCCTTTTTTTCGACCGTAACGCCGGGCCAGTTACCAACGAACTGATTCGAACCGGTCAGTGCGTTAAAGAGTGTCGTTTTGCCGCAGTTCGGGTTACCTGCAAGCGCGATTCTCAAATACATGATATCGTTCCTTTCTGTTTTTGTACCCATCAAAAACTTACCCGGACAGCTCGGGATTTCTCATTTTCGAAATTTAGCCGTGGCTAACCCTACTGCCTGAAAAAAGCGGTTCTTTTCCGCCCGGCATGGGAAACTGCCCGGCGGATTTATGATTAGCAATCGCAAACCGCATAAGCGATCGCTAACCGCATGAAACAAAAAATCAGGCGATCTCGATCATATCGGCATCGGCCTTGCGAATCGAAAGTTCGTAACCGCGTACCGTAACCTCGATCGGGTCTCCGAGCGGAGCGACCTTGCGGATATGTACTTCAACGCCTTTGGTCAGACCCATATCCATAATCCGGCGTTTAACGGCGCCTTCTCCGTGGAGCTTTACGACGGTGACGGTCTCGCCGACCTTCGCAGACTTGAGTGTTTTCATGTGGGTTCTCCTTCCTCAAAAAAATTTTGATCAATCATCCGCAGATACGCGGGAAAACATACCTGCGGAAAATCAGGCAGAAATCATAGTCTCAGACCATAATCTCAGATCATGATCTTCTGCGCCATTTCTTTACTGATGGCAAGACGGGACTCTTTGACGGCAACAATAACGTTTCCGCCGATCGTACTTACGACCGTTACAGTTCCGCCGACAACGAATCCGAGATCCTCAAGATGCTTTTTAACATCCGGGCTTCCGCCGACTTTCCTGATTACATTTTCTTCGCCGGGATTGGCAAGAACAAGCGGCATCATAGCGTCTCCTTTCCGTCTTACCCAACTGTAAGGGCAAGGCAAAACACGTTTTCACCGGGAAGATAGTCCCAGGTAACTCAGTTATCTATCGCTAACCTGTGACTATCATAAACCCATCTCTTTGGTTTGTCAAGCAGGATTTTTTCGTTTTTCCCCCTCATTTTCAAATTCGGCGTTGTGCGCAAATAGTTAGTCTGTTCTAACTATTCTGTTGTATACATTTATGGATAGAGTGTGAATAAAGCCCGTTTTACGGCTGACCATCCGAAATCCATAAAATATCTTTCTCGGATCTCCTTTCCCCGCATAAATCCGTCAAATCCTCCCATCCTTTCAAGCGGAAAATAAAAACGAAAGAGGTCTTTTTTATGTCTTACCGTTTCTCCGTTCATTCCGCCCTTTTCCATACGCTGAAGCGGCTGATCCCCTTTTTCTGCGGGCTGAGCGTCTTTTTGGGACTGCTGGCCGGTGGGATCTTTTTGGAGCGTCAGCCGATCTACCGCGATACCCTCCGCCTTCATATCCGCGCCGCTTCCGATTCTGAAACCGATCAGCGGTTAAAACTCTTAGTGCGCGACCGGCTGACCGCTGAAACGGCGCTGTTGACCGTGGACGCCGGAACGCGGGAAGAAGCCGAATACCGGATTGAAAAGGCGCTTCCCACTCTTTCCGCTGCCGCCGCAGAGACCCTGCGTAAAAACGGCTGCACCCTCCCCGTCTCCCTTTCCCTCGAAAACGAGTCCTTCAACACCCGCTCCTACGACACCGCCGCCGGAAGGATCACCCTCCCGGCGGGGCAGTACCCTTCCTTAAGCGTCACGATCGGGAAAGGTACCGGGCATAACTGGTGGTGCGTCCTCTACCCTTCTCTCTGCCTTCCGGCGGCGGAAAAAGAGGAGACCGAAGCGGCTCTTGCCCACTATACCGACGAGGAGCGCCGACTCGTGACTGGTGGGATCACCGTTCGTTTCTGGACGGCTGAGTTGGTGACATGGCTGCGCTCACTAATGGGCGAAACCGTTTACAGGAGATAACTTTCTCTTTTTACAGGTTGACAAAAGATTAACAAGATATTCGGCTATTGTTCCAGTTGCCCTCTTCTAATTTCTGTGATATAATGTAGAGCATAAAGATGCTTTTTACGGCTCGACCTTTATTTTTATCAAAATTGACATTCAAAATTGACATTTTTAGAAAGGACTGTACCCTATGGCTTCCAAACTGATTCTTCTCGAAGGCCTCCCCTGTTCCGGGAAGACCTCCGGTGCGCGTTACGTTGCCTCCCAGCTGCGCGGCTGGCATAAAGACGTCCGGCTTTTCACCGATGAAGCTTCCGTGAATCCCGTTGACCTGAAAAATTATGCGTTTCTGACCCCTGAGCAATACCGTGAATTTCCCGAATCCGACCGTGTCCTCTTTAACGGCGAAAAGCTGGAGGATCCGAGCGGCTGGCTGATCCCGCTGACCGATCTGGACGAATCGATCGCGGCGGAACTGGAAAGCTACTGTTTCTACGGATGTCAGCCCTGGGAGATCGAACGGAAAGTGATCCTCTACCGCTGGAAAACCTTTGCGGCAAAAGCCGAAAAGGAAAGCGCCATCTACATCTTCGACGGATTTTTCCTTGAAAGCATCGTCAACGAGATGATGATGTGGTTCGACCTCTCCCAAACCGAGATCGACGGATTTATGAAAGAACTGGCCGACGTCATCCGCCCGCTCGAGCCGCTGATTATCTATCTTGAAAGCGATCAGATCGAAGCGCGGATCCGCGAGATCTCCGCCGAACATGACTACGATTGGCTGCGCGACCTTGTCGCCTATTATACCGGTCAGCGCAAGTCCGATGAGGACAATGCTCCCGACTTGGACGCCTGTACCCTTTCTCTGGAAGCCCGCCAGATGGTCGAGCTGAAGCTGATCGCAAAACTCGGTCTTGACCGGATCATCCTTAAAAACGCGCATACCGACTGGGTCGAAGCCTATAACTTTATCCGCGCCCGCATCTATGAAAAGACGACCGGAAAGCCGTCTACCGACATCTAAAAAGAAAAGTTCCTGTGACTGCCCATCCCCTGAGCGATCACAGGAACTTTTTACTTTTCTGAAAGGATGCTGACGCCCTCCGGTTCCGGATCGGCAACAAACACCTTCCCGTAAGGCAAGAGCGCTTTTCTTGCCGAGTCTGCCTTTTCCTTCGTCTCAAACCATCCGAACACGGCGCTTCCCGATCCGGTCATCAGCGAAAAACGCGCTCCCGCCCGGATCAGTGCCGCGCGGATCTCTCTGATTTCCGGAATCCCCGCCGCCGTTTCGAGTACGTTCCCGGTCAGGCGCCCGATCCCCTCGAACCGCCCTTCCTGAAGCGCGGAAATGAGCGCTTCGTTGTCCGGCCGACCAGCCTTTTCTCCCATCCGGTCAAATGCCGAAAAAGCTGCGGGAGTTGATACGCCGAACGGCGGCTTGACGATGAGATAATTTCCCTTCCCGAAAAACGGAAGCGGACATACGATCTCTCCGATCCCGGAAACCCTCGCGGTTCCTCCGACGAGGCAAAACGGAACGTCCGCCCCCGCCGTGACCCCGATTCGGATCAGCTCTTCTCGGTTCAGTCCCGTCTTATAGAGCCGGTCGAGCGCGATCAGCACCGCCGCCGCGTCAGCACTTCCCCCGGCCATTCCGGCCTGATCGGGGATCTTTTTTTCGACTGTGACCTCCGCGCCGCCCCTCAGCCCCGTTTCCCGGAAAAAGGCGCGCGCCGCCTTAAAGGCGATGTCCTTCTCCCCGAACGGGAAGGATTCCGGCGTGAGCCTCTCCTCCCTTTGGACGCTCACCCGGTCGGAAAGCGAGACCGACTGCATCACCATATCCATCTGATGGTAGCCGTCCTCCCTCAGCCCCGAAATATCAAGCGAAAGATTGAGCTTGGCGTGCGCCAGAAGTGTGATTGTCTTCATGGAAAGTCTTTCTCCTTTACAGCTTCAGCAGCCGGTTCTGCTTGACACTGATCACATGGATCGGACACATCTCGTGGCAGCAGTAACAGCGGATACAGTTTTTCCGATCGATCTGCGCTTTTTTGTCTACCACGCGGATGGTGTGCGCCGGACAGCTTTCCGCGCACTTCCCGCACCCGACACACCGCTTTCGGTCGATCTCCGGCCGTGCGGTGAAAAAACGGTCAACGATCGGGCGGCAGACCGGACGAAGCCAGCCCGGAACCTTGGACATAAAGTCGGTCGTGACCGTCTGCGGGCGGACAAAATCCGGATAGGTGAGAAGCGGATCGCCGATCACTTCCGGCTCCCCTTCTCCGCAAAGTCCCCGTTCCTTCGCCGCCGCGACCGTCAGGATTTCCTCTTCCCCCCGGCCGATGACTTTGGTGAGCACCCGGTCGAGCTGATACGGACTGCGGCTGGCGAGAAGCATTCCCGTGTGCCGCCGGTGTCCGGAGGAGGGGCCGTCCCCCTCCATCGACTCGACCGCGTCACAAATCGTGATCCCAGGCGATACCGTCTCACAGAGATCGACCAGCATCCGGCAGAAGTCCTCTTTTTCCGGATAGCGCCAGTGATACCCCGGCTTGGTCAGCCCCGGAATCGTTCCGAAAAGGTTCTTGACCCCGCCCGAAAGCCCGGTCATGCAATGAGTCTTAAGTTTACAGACCGAGATCACGAAATCCGCTTCAGCAATCGGCTGAATGATCGGAAAGGTATAGCACCGGTCGGGCAACGGGCAGGTCTTTTCAACAAAACCGTAGTCGTCATTTAGCCGGACGTCCTCCTCTTGCGCGATCTCCGCCATCCCCGTCGCGGCATAGATGCCCCAAAGTGCCGGATGATTATACGGCCCGCCTGGAGAATCGGCAATCGTGATCTTTTCCGCCGGTACGCCCAGCTTTTTGAGCTGCCGCACGACCGCCCGTACCACCGCCGGGTGGGTGGTGGTCGTCTCCTCCGGCCTACGCTTCATCAGAAGATTGGGTTTCACTGTGATCTGCCCGTCCTTCGGGATCAGTCGATCCAGTTCCAGCAGCTCAAAAAGCCGTTCGACCGCCCGATCGGTCTCTTCCTGCCGGTAGTTTTCCAGGTGACAGACGCCGACCGGCGCGTTTTTTTCCATCTTACTTGATCCTCCCGGCTTTTAAGTCGTCCAGAAATTCGCGGATCCCTTCGACCGCCGCGGTCAGATGATTGACCGAATAGCAGTAGGAAACGCGGATAAATCCTTCCCCGCTTTCCCCGAACGCATCGCCCGGAACGACCGCGATCTTTTTGGAGTAAAGGAGCTTTTCACAGAACTCTTCCGACGAAAGCCCGGTCGATTGGATGCAGGGGAAAACGTAAAACGCCCCTTCCGGCTCAAAGGTATGAAGCCCCATCGCGTTAAACTCGTCCACGACGAATCTCCGCCGCATATTATACTCATCCCGCATCTTGCCGATCGATTCCAGACAGTTTCTGAGCGCCTCGACCCCGCCCCACTGAGAGGTGGTCGGCGAGCACATCAGCGCGTACTGATGAATCTTGAGCATCTGCTTGAGCGCCGCTTTGGGAGCGCAGAGGTATCCGAGCCGCCATCCGGTCATCGAAAACGCCTTGGAAAAGCCGCCGATGATGATCGTGCGCTCCTTCATCCCCGGGATCTCGGCGATCGAAACGTGCCGCCCGTTGTAGGTCAGTTCCGCATAGATCTCGTCCGAAACGACGACGATATTTTCGTGTTTCCGCAAAACCTCCGCGACCGCTTCCAGATGTTCCCGGCGCATGATGCTTCCGGTCGGGTTGTTCGGAAACGGCATAATCAACAGCTTGGTTTTCGGAGTGATCGCCGCTTCAAGCGCCTCGGCCGTCAGCCGGAAGTTGTCCTCCTCCTTCAGCGGGATCGGAACCGGCACGCCGAAGGTGAGCGAGACGATCGGCGCATAGGCGACATACGACGGCTCCGGGATCAGAACCTCGTCTCCCGGCTCGATGAACGCCCGCATCGAAAGGTCGATGCCCTCACTTCCGCCGACCGTGACCATGATCTCGTCATGCGGATCGTAGGAAAGCGAGAACCGGCTCTCCATATACTTTGCGATTTCCTCGCGAAGCTGCGCTAAGCCGGAGTTTGCAGTATAGCGGGTGTTTCCCTTTTGGAGGTTGTCGATCGCCGCCTTGCGAATCGCATAAGGCGTCTTGAAATCGGGCTCGCCGACGCCGAGTGAAATGACACCCTCCATCTCGTTGGCAATATCAAAAAAACGGCGGATGCCGGAGGGCTTCATCTCCGCCGTGCGTTTACAGATCAGATTTGCAATATCCATCAGAGCGAAATATTTCTCCTTTCATCGATTCCTACGCTGCCCATAATAACACCGCTTTCCTTGTAGCGGGAAAGGAGAAAGTGGGTTGCGGTCGAAAGCACGCCGTCGAGCACCGACAGCCGCTGGGAAACAAAAAGCGCGATGTCCTTATACGAATGGCCGACGACTCTGAGCTGGAGATCATACGCCCCGCTCATCAGATACACGCTCTGCACCTCGTCGTAATCGGCGATGGTATGCGCAATCTCGTCAAAACCATAGTTGCGCTGAGGGCTGACGCGCACCTCGATGATTGCTTCAACCGGCGCGTCTTCGATTTTATCATAGTCAAGGAGAGGCTTGTAACCGCGGATAACGCCTTCCTTTTCATACGCGGCGATCTGCGCCTTTACGGCTTCCTCGCTCTCGCCCATCATCACGGCAATCTTGCGGGTCTCCAGCCGGGCGTTTCCGGAAAGGATCTGCAACAGTTTATCCATCATCATAATCTTCCTTTCTTCTCCATATATAGAGCCATATCGACTATTGAACCATTATAACAGATATCCGCCCAAAAAGGAAGTAACTTTCCACCCACGCATAAAAAAATTTGCGCTTTGCCGCATCTCCCCTTGACAAATCCTTTCCTTCGGTGTATAATCAGACTATCGCAAATATGCAGGCGTAGTTTATCGGTAGAATAGAAGCTTCCCAAGCTTCGGAGGTGGGTTCGACTCCCATCGCCTGCTCCATAAAAAAAGCCTCTCTTGTCTCAAGAGAGGCTTTTTTCGATGCAATAAATCCCTTTCGGGATTTGTGAAGCATACCTGCGGTACATGAAATAGTTCACGCTATGAAATACGCTGCGCATATAACCCCCCGCTTCCCTCACACGGAAGTGGGGGTTGTTTTCCTTCTAAAAACTGTAACTTTTTTCTGAATTTTGTAGACACTAATAAAAGAAAGATGTATAATAAGGGATATATTTTCAGTAAAAAGCCGTCGGTTTTTGAAAGGATTGATAAAAGTGGAAATCAAAGAAGTCGCTTCTCTGGCCGGGAAGCTGCGCGAAAACGTAAAAAAGGTCATCATCGGTAAGGACGAGGTCATCGATAAAGTCACCCTCTGCCTTTTCTGCGGCGGACATATCCTGCTTGAGGACATCCCCGGCACTGGCAAAACAACGATGGCTAAGGCCTTCGCCCGCTCGATCGACTCTGACTTTGCCCGCGTCCAGTTCACCCCCGACCTTCTGCCGAGCGAACTGACCGGCATCAACTACTATAACCAGAAGGAGGGTGCTTTTGAGTTCAAGCCCGGAAGCGTTTTCACCAATATCCTTCTCGGCGACGAGATCAACCGCGCGACCCCCCGAACCCAGTCAGCGCTCCTTGAATGTATGGAAGAGGGTCAGGTCTCGGTTGACGGAAAGACCTACCCGCTGGAAAAGCCCTTCCTTGTTATCGCGACCCAGAACCCCGTTGAAATTCAGGGCACCTTCCCCCTCCCCGAAGCACAGCTCGACCGCTTCTTCATGCGGCTTTCGATGGGCTACCCGGACGGAGACGCCGAAAAGACGATGCTTCTAAACCTCGCTCAGTCCCATCCGGTCGAATCGGTATCTCCCGTTGCATCGGGCGCGGAGATCCTCGCCGCACAGGACGCCGTGAAAACCGTTACCGTGAGCGATGCCGTCCGCGGCTATATCGTCTCGATTGCCGATGCGACCCGCCGTTCGGATAAGGTCAAACTCGGTCTCTCTCCCCGCGGAAGCCTTGCCCTGATGCGCGCTTCTCAGGCGCAGGCCGCCGTTCTCGGACGCGACTATGTGATCCCCGATGACGTCAAGGCAATCGCTCCCGACGTCGTCTGCCACCGCCTGATCTGCAAGGGCTTTGCCCTTTCTCAGGGCGCTTCCGCTCCTCAGGAGGTTCTCTCTGTCATTCTCAACCAGCTCCCCGTTCCGAAGGAGTAAGGCGGCATGGAATTTGTTGCGATCACAGCCGTGATTCTGGGACTTTTCTTTCTCCAGAACCAGCTGTATAAACATTACGCCTTCAAAAACCTGACTTACACCTGCACGCTGAGCAAAAATGAATGCTTTGAAGGAGACGAGATCGAACTGATCGAGGAGATCGTCAATAAAAAGTGGCTCCCGATCCCCTGGCTCAAGGCCGAGATCACGACCTCCCGCTGGCTTTCCTTTGCCGGCGCACAGTCCGGCGTCACCGGGAACACCCGCTTTGTCCCGAGCTTTTTCTCGGTGCGGGGCTACTCCCGCGTCACAAGACGCTGGAAGGTCAAGTGCTTAAAACGGGGCGATTTCGGAATCGAACAGGTCGTTCTGATCACGACCGACCTGCTTGGCTACTCCAACCTCTCCCAGTCGGGCGACGCAGGCGCAAGGGTACTGGTTCTCCCCCGCGCAATCGAGAGCGGCGAAATCACCGTCCGTCCCCGCTATTTAAACGGCGACATCATGGTTTCTCGCCAGCTTCTCGACGACCCCTTCTACATCAGCGGCGTCCGGGAGTATACCGGTCATGAGCCGATGAGCCGAATCCACTGGCTGGCGAGCGCCGTTCAGCAGGAACTGATGGTCTACAACAACGACTATACCTCCCGCCAGAGCGTCACCATCATCCTCAATATGCAGTCCCGTCAGTTTGAACATCTGGAAGTCGTCGATGAAGACCGGATGGAAAACGGCATCCGTCTCTGCGCCGGCCTGTTCAAAACGACCCTTTCGGGAATGCCGATGCGGTTTATGTCCAACTGCACGACCGATGACTCCCGCTCTACGACCGTCACCGGCGAATACTGGGGCGAGGAATACGAACTGGGGCTGCTGGAACTGCTGGCCAGACTCCGTCTCCACTCGACCGAGGATTTCGGAAACTATCTTTCCGGCATCACCGCCGGGATCACTTCGACCGACATCGTAATCGTCAGCGGCTACCTCTCTCCCCAGATGCTTGAGTTTGCCGCCGGAAAGGCGCGTACCGGCGTCCACGTCCGGTTCTTCATTTTAGGCCCGATTCCGGAAGATCTCGATTATTCCGCATTTGACGTCATTCCCTGCGTGATCGACGAATCGGAGGGCCGCCGCGTCTTACAGAAGACGATCGACGAATTGTCCCGTGAAACGGCCGGAAGCGAAAAGGAGGCGGCGGTCTGATGAAAAAAGATACAGGGTTGCGCGCCGTCCGTTGGAAAAAGGCGTTCTACCGCCTTTCGATGCTGGGCGTTCCGGTCATTATGCTCCCGGTTATCATGCTCGGCTGTGCGATTACCGTTTCGGACGGCTTCCACGCAAACGATCCCTCTTTTCCTCTGGTCATGCGCTACTTTGCCCAGAACCTTTTGGGCGGAATCTTCGCATGGCTCTTGACCCTGCTTGCCGATAAAATCCGTCAAAAAGACATCGACAACGCCCGCTTTGCCCTTTTTGCCAACCTTCTGATGGGCGCGGGGATGCTGCTTGCGCTTGCCGCTTTTGCCATTTTCAACTTTTCCCCGACTGCGCCCTTTGTCATTTCGCTGATCGCTATCGGCGTCAGCTATTTCCTCGTCTGGAAAAAATCGCCGAAGGACTACTCGGCGATTATCGACAAAAAGATGTTGACTGCCTACTGTGTTCTTTCGCTGATCGCGGTTATCGCTTTCTGGGCGATGAAGGTCAGCTATAGCCGAATGACACTGGTCTGGGGGCTGTTCTATCTGACTTCCTGCTACGCCCTTTCACAGGATCAGTCCAACATTGACTTTATGATGGAGCGCCGCAAGCATAAGCTGGAGCACCTTCCCGACGCTGTCCGCGGCCGGAGCTTAAAGCTAACGCTCGCCGTAATCGCCGCAGGCTTCATCTGCGTCCTTCTTGCCCCTCAGTTCGGCTGGCTTTTCTCCCAGCTCTTTACCGGCATCAAAGTGATTCTGCTCGCCGTTTTCCGGTTCATCTGGAACCTGATCCCGGCGGCTGAGCCTTCCGAAGAGGTCGAGGAAACGATCACCTCCGAGCCGGGCGGCTTCGGCGGAATGGGCGCTTCCGATGAAGGAAGCCCGTGGTGGGACTATATCATGTGGCCGCTCCTAACGCTGGCGGTCTGCTGGCTGATCTACACCTACCGCGACGACATCATGCGTTCGCTGATCACCTTCTGGCGCACCCTCCGCCAAAAGGTCAAAGGCGCGCTCTTCTCTTCCTCCCGCCGCGCCGGAATCACGGCTGATGGAGAGGGCGAATACGAGGACGAAGTGGTCGAGCTTTCCGCCGAGGAGGTAAAAGAAAACCGGGACGCCTCTTCCTTTAAGCTCCGCCAGTGGAAAAAGGCCGTCCGTCTCTGGCACGCTCAGCCCGATACCGAAGAAAAGTACCGGGAAGGCTATCGTCTGGCACTTGACTGGCTTCTTTGGAAGAAGGTTCCGCTCACCCCGAGCGATACCCCTCTGGCTGTCCTTGAAAAGGCAAAAGCGACCCTCTCGCTGTCGGACTGGGAAGCCGTTACCGATTGGTATAACCTGATCCGCTACGGAGAGCCCTTTCCTTTCCCGGAAACATCTGTTCCGATACTGGCTCACGCCCTTGAAGAGATGGAAAAAGCGAAATAACCCCTTGACAAAACCCGTTCCGACTGGTATAATAACTAGGATGTTGTAAGCCGCCATGGCGGAACTGGCAGACGCAAGGGACTTAAAATCCCTCGGTGGAAACACTGTACCGGTTCGATCCCGGTTGGCGGCACCATCCATCAAAAAACACCTTCTTCGTTTTTGAAGAAGGTGTTTTTCTTTTGCCTCTTTTATTCAGAAAGACTCATGCAGGCGCATTCCGGATACCCGGTTTTTCCCGCGTCCTCTCTGGTCAGAAAATAGTACCATCTACCCCCGACCTTCCGCCAGCCGGCGACCGCGATCCCCTCTTGGTCAAACCAGTACCATCTTCCGCCGAGCTTCTTCCACTCGTTCCTGGCTCCGCCGTACCGCCATCCCTTTTCCGTTTTTTCCCACGTTTCACCGAGAAGCGCTTTCCCCGCCCGGTTGAGGTCAACCGCTCCGGCGATGCCGTTTACTTTGCCCTCACTCGTATGCTGCCAGACCGTGTGGGAAACATCCGGCGTTTGATCGCCGTACCGCGCGCACCAGATCACCGTTCCCGCCGGAAGCGCGCCCACGTCCAGCTTGTTTTTCAGCCAGTCCAGTGAACCGTAAAATCCGGCGCGATATCCCGCCTGCGCGATCTTTTCACAAAACCCCGCCGCCGCTTCCGTCCGGCTTTTCTTTCCCGCCGAGAGAATTCGCGGTTCATACTCCTGGTCGAAAAACACCGGAAGCCGGATTCTCTCCCGAAACGGCTCGAGAATTTTCAGACATACCTTTGCCTCCTCTTCCGCTTCCGCCCGGTCGGGCGCGTAGGAATACCAGTACACCCCGACCGCCAAACCGGCTTCAGCGGCGCCCCGGATGTTTTCTTCAAACCTCGGATCTTTCTGGTCGGGAAACCGCCCGTACCCCGCCCGGATCAACACGAAGTCCATCCCTTTTGCCGCCTTTTCCCAGTCTACCTTTCCCTGATGTTTCGATACATCAAACCCGGTAAGCGTATACTCCATTCGCCCTCCTTTTACAGTCTGCGTACCGCCGCTTCGATCAGCGCCCGAACCTTTCCGTCAGTTTTGATCCCCTCTTCTTCCAACAGCCCGCTTACATACTTCATCCGCTCGGTTCCTAACTTTACTCCTTTGTAAAGCTGTTCAGCCGCCTCGACATACTGCTCGACCTTTCCGATCAGCTCCTCCTGCTTTTTCCCCTGAAGCACCGCCCGAAGATACGGAACAAGGTACCGGGTAATGAGCACGACCGCCGCTGCGCTCAGCAGCTGTAAAACCGTTTCGCTCATCTGTCATCCGCTCCTTTCTCAGAATGCAATGTGCGTTTTTTCACAGCCTCTTTTCTGCGCCGTCTGTTCCCTGACGACTGCCTCCAGCAGCGTCATCCGCTCCGCCATGCCGGAACTTTCCTCTTCCTGACGCTGCATCCGCCTTTTCAGATCGTCGATACCCGACTTGATATAGCCAATATCGCTGATCATCTGCCCGGCGGCGCGGCTTTCCTGCTTTTCGGCTCTGTGCCAGCTTGTCCATCCGAACAGTACGGCGCAAAGGCTTCCCACCCCGCCCAGGATCGTCACAATTGTTCCAATATCCATTCCCATGCCCTCCTTTACTGGATTAGGATGTAATTTTTGATGTACAAATAATCTTTTTACACAGGTTCATGTTTTCTCTTTTATCAGATTGCTTTTATGGGAAAATCGTGGTATAATCCAAAATTGATTCCGTAGAACACTCCGTACAGATCATGCACATTGTACATAGTTCTCAAAATTGCAGCAAACTGTTTTGACGATCCGCCGCCCCTTTCTCCAAGGGGCGGCTTTTCCTTTTCACCAGACCAGCAGATAGTCAAACTCGCAGCCGCTCACATAATCGTACTTGCTGATCGTGACCGAAAAGCTGTCGCTCCCGACCGAGATGGTCGTGTTGGCAGCGGTCTGGTTCTGGTTGAGCATCGTCCCGCCTGCCGCACTTGTCATCCCCATCAGCTGCCCTGACGCCGCACCTCTGAAAAAGTAGGGCGAGAAGGACGGGTGCCGCCCCGCCGCCGCATAATCCCCGATCCAGACATTGAAGTAGCAGAGGATCGCTTTGGGTTTCCCGAGGTTATTGTTGTACGGAATCGTGTAGGTTCTTTCCTGAAGGGGCGGCTGGAGCGACCCGGCAAGCACCGCTCTCCCTGTCCCGGTGAGTAACTCTCCCAGCTGATTGTAGGCGGTTTTTCCCGACGCAATATCCTGCGCACCGGCGGTCGCGGGCCTTAAAAGCGCCCTCCCGGTTCTCAACTCCTTCCCGCCCGCATAAAACGTCCGCCCGGAAAAAACGCTGTCCTCATCCGCGTCGGCGAGAGCGAGCTTTCTTTTGCCCAGACCCCCGCCCGACTTAAAATTTACCGTCTTTTTCCCGGTGTCCACCACCATCTCGACTCCGGCGCCTGCGGTAAAGAAACCGTCCTCCGGCTCTTCGCCCGTCTGGGTCAGCATCTGATAACTTTCCCCGTCGATCTCCGCCCGGTCGCCGTCCGAAAACCGGCCGGCCGCCGAAAAACGCGCGAGTAAAAGCCCCTCTCTTCCGTTCAGCCCGGAAAACCGGTGGCAGTTTCCCTCTTTTCTGTGCGTCAGCACCACGACCCCAAGCTCCTCGATCGCCGACTCCATCTCTTCCCGCTCGACGAATACGCCGCTGCCGCTGATCTGCGCCGTGACATTGGCGGCGTTTCCGACCGAAACGGTAATCTGGATAATCCGCTCGTTTAAGGTCGCTTCCTTGCTTCCGGGAATGTAGTCGCCCTTTTCCCCCGCGTTTCCGTAGGCATATAAAATCTCTTCCCCGCTTCCGCCGTCGGCATAAAGCCCGATCTCTTTCCAGTCAAACCCCTCTTCGACTTCCTGAAACGAAAGGATGCTTCTGAGGGTCACCTGACTGTCTTTTCTCGAAATACCGCGGATCGAAAGGGACTTTTTCGGCCCGATCACTTTCCCGACCGCGCTCAGCTCCCCGCTGTACCCGCTTTCGCCCATGACCATCCGGGTGAAACGAACGCTTCCGCCCTCCATCCCCGCCGCCAGGAGCGCAAGCCCCTTTTTCGTCACCGTTACCTGAAAATTCGCCATGCTTTTCTCCTTCTTTAGCCCACCGTGACCGTCATATAGAGCTTTTCCATCGAATCGACCGGCTGCACGCCCATCTCCACGATCACGCTGTCGGCCGTTTCACCTCTTCTGACCTCGATATCCGAAAGCTGAGGCTGTTCAACCGCCCGAAGGTCATAGAGATTTTTGAGATAGGCAAAAAGCTCTTCTCTGAAAAGGGCGCGCCCGTCCTCATCGTTGGCGCATTTCCCGAGATAATAGTCCTCAAAGATCCTTCTCACGTCGCCTCCGATCGCGTCCATCACTCTGAGGGTGCGGTTTTTGCGGAAGGCGTCTCCTTTCTCAGCGGAAAATCCGGTAAAGGTGTTGATATCCTGTTCAACGACCGCTTTGTTTCCCCGGCTGATAAAGACCAGCTGCCCCTGTCCGATCTTTTTCTCGACCTCCGAGGAAAGGAAGGACGGCTCTGCCGCCACCGCCCCGTCGTAGGTATCATAGGTACAGCTCTTATTGACTGCCGCGCCCGCCGTCATGCCCGCAATATAAGCGGTCGCTTCCTCCGGCGTGATTTTTCTTCCGTCCGAGAGGATGACGCCGTTGGCCGCCGAAATGATTCCTTCGTAGTCCGCTTCCAGTCCGGCCACGACCGCCTGCACCTTTACGCCCTCGTCCTCTCTCATTCGTCTGATAAACGAGACCGCCTTCTCCTTGATGCCTGCGTCCGAGGTGGGAACCGCCATCGTGTTGTAGGTAAGCGTCTCCGCCGCGAGGAAAAACTCCTCCCAGTCCTCTTCGGTCACCTCCCGGTCGCTGCCGCCGCTGAGAACGATCCCCGCGTGAGGCGTGAGCGCGCCGGTCCCCGAAAAGACGACCCAGCTGTTCTCCTTCAGTTCTTCCGCATTTGCCGCCTGCTGCTGTTCGACCATTCTCCCCGAAAGATAGGTCTCGACGGTAAACATATTTCCCGTCCCACTGAGCACCTTCACGGCGATCCGGTTGCCGCCGGATCCGGGGTATTTCGCCGTCACCGTCAAACCCCCGTCGGTACACGACGCCTTTTCGCCCCCGCCCAGTCTCCAGACGAGCACCTTTCTCGCTCTCTTGGCCGCCTCACGGAGAAGGGTCAGCTCCTCCGAAAAACCGGAAAGTCCGAAAAGCTTTCGCACATCGGTGTTCCCCTCGACCTCTGCCGCCTTCCCGGCCGGCCCGAACGGAAGCGCCATCGGCAGCAGCACGACCCCGCGGTCAGCCGCCGTTCCGAGCGGCGAATACTCCGATACAAAGTTAATATATGCACCCGCACGAACCTTGTTTCTTGTGACAAACGTTCCTCCTGCCATCTGCATAACCCCTTTCTTTTACTCATTTTCATGGACGCTGATCCGCAGCCGGTCGGTGACCGCCATGACCGCCCCCTGAAAAACGCCCGTTTCTTCTCTTCCGCCCGCCGCCGTCTCCAGTTCGATGTTGGACGGGATCATTCTTCTCAATTCCCGGCTCATCGCCGAAAGAAGATGCTCCGACCCGGCCTCGACCTCAACCCGGAGAAGAAAGTTTTCCGGATCGACCTCAGCGGTAAATTTTCCTTCGCCCATCGCCGCTGAAAGCTGCTGCCTGAGCCTTGCGATCGTGTACGGCCGCAGCCCTGCAAGCCGCGAGAGCACCGAAAACCTTCTCTCCGAAAGATTTCCCGCCCCCTTCAGCCCCAAAATCTTCTCCCATCGCGGCAAAAGCTCCTCCGCACTTCCCGGAAGATATTCTGCGGGGATTGCCTCGACCGCCTCCCGGATCGCCTTCATCTCGGGCGAAAGCCCGTCTCCAAGCCCCCGGTACTCCTCCGTCAGGGAAAATATCTCGGGAAGTTCTTTCATGTACTCCATACGCTTCTATACGCCCTCCTTAGGATGAAACCGATTCAGCCGTAAAGGCGATCGTTCCCGCCGCCGGAACGCCGCTGCACTGGATGTTTTCGTTCCCGCCGTTGATTGTAAGACCGGATACGTCCAAGATCCCCTCGGCCCGGCTGATGGCGGCGATCATTCCGCTGATCCTGACGACCGGATCTCCGTTCTCCCAGGATTCTCTGAGCGTCTCTAAATACCCTTTGACCGCGGCCGACGCCTTTTCCACTGCCTGTTCGGCTTCCCCTTCACAGAGAAGCTTCCCGCTGACCGAGATCTCCTCCGCTTCCGGCGAAAAGACGAGCACCGTATGCCCGATCGGCGCAAGTCCAAGCCCATCTCCATCCTCACTCGGCGTTAAAAGAAGCCGCACCTTCTCGGTCAGTTCCTCTCCCGCCGGAAGAAGATCGTTCCCAAGGATCTCGATCCCGACGGTACCGCCGCCGATGAGGACCGGCGTGACACGAACGGCGCCAACGCCCGGTACCGAGCCTACCTTTTCCTTATAGTCGCTGACGTTTCCGCCGAACGCCGGATAGGCGAGCAGTTCGAGCACCCGCGCCCTGAGCTTATCGTCCGTCTCGGTTTCCTTTCCGGGGATCAGGATCGCGGCCGCTTCGGCGCTCCCGAACCCGGTCAGATAATCCGCCGGAAGAAGGTTTCCGAGCCGATTGCCGGTTTCCCCCGCCGTTTCGCAGATCACCCTTCCTTCGCCGTTTACGCTTTTCCCGTTCGTATAAAAGACCCCGCCGAGCGAAAACCGCATTCCCTCCGGCGGGTCAAACGGATTTCCTTCCTTGTCTCTAAAGACCGCTTTTAATTCCGCGCACTCCGCTTCCTTACGGAAAAGCCCGTACTGCCGGGCGATCCGGTCGAGATATTCTCCCTCGGAGGTGTCGGGAAACAGCAGGTCGTAATAGCTTTGAAGGGTGATGTACGCCGCCGCAAGTTCCGCGCAGACCGGCCCGACCGCCGTATCGATGAGACTTCCTTCCCGGCGGTCCAGTTCCTCCGGGATCCGCTCCATACATCGTTCCTTCAGTTCTTCATATGTCGGTATCTTCACGTTTCCTCCCTCATGTTCAGGATCATCTGCTTCATAAGCGCTGCCTCCTCTTCCTCAAGAAAGAGGATCTGCGTCAGGTTCATCCGGATCAGCAGGCGGTTCGCTTCCCGCTCTGCCTCTGCCGTTACTCCCCGCGCGGCGCGGCGCAGCAGGCTGAGCAGTTCCGCCTGCTTAAGCGCTGTAAACTCCTTTTCCGCGTAGCAGCCGCACTCAGCCGTTTCCTCAAGCCGCCACCGCCTGCCCATCTCCTTTTTGAGCGACAGTTCCTTGGAGGTGAGGATAAACGCCGGAAGCTTCATTCCGCCCGCGACCTCTTTCCCGGCGATCATCGCCTCCGGAAACCGCTCTCGTAAAAGCCCGGCCGCTGCTTTGCAAAGATCAGTCATACCCATTCCTCTTTTCTGACCCGGACTTCGAGATGGGTCGGATAGCGGACGGGCGCGCCCGCAGTGAAAAACCGCTCGGTCTTTTCTCCCGCGCTGTAAAGGATCCGGTCTCCCGCCGCAACATCCGCCTCCTCCGGAAGAAGGATCACCGCCTCCGAACGGTCGGAAAACGCTGTCCCATCGCTTACCGGAACGATCCCCTTCCCGCTCATCACCGCCGGCCAGACCCCCGTTCCCACAAACGTCTCCCGGTCAAACGCGTCCTCTCCCCGTTTCCAGTTTCTTCTCTGAACCTCTGCCCTTCCGCCGAAATTCCCGGCGAATTCAAGAAAGGCTTTTTTCTCCGGTGCAAATCCTTCCATCAAAACCGCACCCTTCTCCATGGCCGCAGCTGCATATGCCAGCGGGTCGTATCGCTCTCCCGGTACTCGACCAACAGGTTCCCGGCGCGGATACTTTTTAAGTCCTGCACGCTTTTCCCGAGCCGTCGGTTCAGTTCATCCGCCGCCGTATAAAGCGCTCCCGCCGGGATCTTTTTCATCCCGCACCATTCGATCATCTCTTCCATCACAGCCCGGGCTTCCGCATTTGTCTTTTCCCCTTCCGGGAACTCCGTCCCTTCCGGATAAACCGCCCGCGCCAACTGTATCAGCAGTTCAAGCGCCCTTTCCTTTTCAAGGTAGCTTTCGCTCATTGATTCCCTCCTTTCCGGAGAGCGGTCTTATATCCGCCCTCCGGGGTATTATGCTTATCCGACCGTTTTACGCCTTGCAGATCACCTTGACCGCCTTTTCCGCGTTGGAAAGATAAACGGCGTAATACTTGTCTGCCGTAACGACCGTCGTTTTGTGCACGATATCGCGGTCGGTCTCCACCTCGGTATCCTTCTTCAGGAAAAGGGTGAGCGCACCCGGCATCACGATATAGTTTTCGTACTTGCCGCCCGACGCCTTGATCTTTTCGGAGACGATGACGCTGCACCCGTGGATCATACCGGCCGCGCCGCTGACCAGCTGTTCCGCTCCCACGTCAGTCGCTTTGAGCCAGCCCTCGCTCTTTCTGAGGGACGCAAGCTGCGCCGGCGCCACGATCAGCGCCTTTCCTTCCGAGTCGCTCTCACCGAATAAGACGAGCGCGTCCGCGACCAGATCCGCTGAGATCGTGTTTGCCTCATCTGTATGGGTCATCTCCCCGCCGATCGTTTTGAGGACGCCGAGTACGTCCGCGTCCACCTTTCCCGCGATCGAGAGGGTCAGCTGTGCCGCCGCTTCGCCGAGCGGATCGCCGTACCCCGAAAGGATCGCCTCATCGGTCAGCTTGACGCCGTTGCCCGCCTTTTTAACCGTGACCTCTTCCGTTTCGGCGCTCAGCTGTACGACCGGGATCGCGCCGCCTTCCCCGATCTCGCCCGCGTCGCCGATATAGCTGTACTTGGGAACGCTGACGGTATCGCCCGCGCGCCCGGTCAGGGTCGTGTCCACCCTGCAAAGAGACGAAAACTTCATCTCCTTCTCCAGATGCTCGTTCAGCCAGTCGATCATTACTTCGGTGTTTACAACGTTTGCGTTTTTCATCATCTGTGCCATACTTTTTCTCCTTCTCTTTCTGTTTCCTGTCCGTTCCATCTTCAAAAGTCAGCGCTTCTTATATACTCTCCGGTACTCTTCCGGCCGCGCCTGAAAAAGCGCCTGCCGCTGTGAAAATCCGAGCGGCTGATCATTTTTTCCGCCCGTCAAGAGCCGCACGCCCTTGACCTCTCTCCGGAAA
Source organism: Oscillospiraceae bacterium (assembly GCA_022770625.1). Taxonomy (GTDB): domain Bacteria; phylum Bacillota; class Clostridia; order Oscillospirales; family Ruminococcaceae; genus Faecivivens. The sequence goes on from JALEHK010000018.1 coordinate 22,572, forward strand.
AGCGCCGGGAAACGCTCCTTTGCTTTTTCGAGAAAATCCTTTTTTTCCGCGTCCTTCCCGAGCTTTTCGAGGATATATTCCGCATCCAGCGCCCCTTCCTTCAAAAGCGCGCTGACCTTTGCGGCCCGCCTTTCCTCTTTGAGCGCCGCGTTTTCCGCTTCCAGTTCTTCGACCCTTTTAACAAGTTCCTGAACCAGTCCTGCTTCCTCCGTCTCCGGAATCATCTTCTCCAACTTCCGCTTCCTCCTCTCTGATCCGTTCCAGTTCCTGCTCCGCGTTGACGACCCACGGATGATTTTCGAGGATCGTCCGCTTGGAAAGGATGCCGCCGCTGTCGGCGCACTGCCCGATCGCGTCGCTCTCGCTGATGATAATATCGTGATTGAGCACCATCTCCGCCCGAACGTCCTCATAACTTCCCCGGCCGAAAAGCTCCGAAAAGAGCGCAGTGAAAAAAACGATCTCGTCAAACCCTTCCGCGAACGAGCTTTCGATCCCGGCGCAGTCGAGATCGAGATCGGCGTACCGGAATTTCATCGCGACCCCCGACGCGTTCCCGACCGACTGCACCTGCGTATCGACCCCGCGCCCGATCTCATAGATGTCCTTCCGATCCTGTTCGAGGTGCGCCAGCAGCTTGTCGGTATAGACCGGCTCCCCGATCACCTCCAGCCCGCCGCCGTCCGAGACCTTGACCGCCCGGTAGCGGGAGAGATTTTCGCGGAATTCACCGAGGTCGGTGCCATCGTAGTTGTGAAGCACCATCAGCGCCCCGCTCGTCTCTCCGAGAGCATCGCTGTCTTTGGACTTGAGCAGGTCATAGTCGTCAATCAGCGGCTTGATAAACCGGATCAGCGGAAGCTCTTCGTCGTTATACCGAAACGGGATAAACGGGAGCCGCTCATAAAGCATCCCTTCCCCGCCGAGGAAAAAGTGCGCTCGCTTTTCCCCCTCCGGGATCATCCTTCCCTTTTCGTACCGGTACTCCCGAACGCCCTCCGCGTCCCACGCCTGCACAAGGAAAAAGTTCTCGCTTCTCCCTCTTTCCACCCGCTCCATCGGGATCAGCCGCAGCACCCTCTCGAGCGTTCCGTTCCGATCTCCGTCCTTCCAGACCGGGATGACCTCTTCCGAAGGGATGAGCGAAAAACGGACGCGCGCCCCTTCCGGAACCGCCATCAGCCAGGCTACCCCTTTGTTGACCGCCTCCTTGACCAGCATCCTCATCCTCGCCCGCATCCCCTTGTCAAAGACCGCTTCGAGCTCGGATAAAAGCCCCTTGTCCTCACACCGGATGGTAAACGGCCGCCCGAACAGATACTGCGCCTTCTGGTCAACCAGCTTGCGCGCAAACCCGTGCGCGATTCTCGACGCCGGTTCTCTCCCGGGGATCCGCTCCCCGTTTCGCCCGATCTGCCACCGGCAGCGGGAAAGGATGTCCCCTTCGTTTTCATAGTACCGCTGCCCGGTCAGCATCTCTGCCCGCCTGCCGCCCGCTAAAAACTCTGCGATCAGCCCCGAAAGGATCTCCTCCTCATCCGGCGGGGCATTTTTTCGGAGCATCGCCCCGATCTTCTCCGTCTCTGTCAAACTCTCTCTCCTTCCGTCTCACACCACCGGTCGATCATCGCCTGCATCATCAGCTTCTCCCTGACCGGAAGCAAGGCGTATTCGCGCGGCCTCATTCCGCACCGCACCAGACACCAGTAGGCATAATTTAACTCCCCGTCTCCGCGGGCGAGTCTTTTTTTAACTCAGCCTTGACCTTTCCGGCCTCCTCAGCGCTTAAAAAGCCGCAGACCCGCTGCGCCGCCGAAAAAAGCGCCGCAAATTCTCCCGCTGTGAGCATCTTCCCGAGAAGCGCTTCCTCTCCGATCACGCCCCAGCTTTCCTGAAGCCGCTGATCCCGAAGGTCGGGGAAAACAACACACGCTGCCGTAAACCGCCGGATGTACCGTTCCCGGTCGAGGGTAGGCGCCGAAAGCGCCCCGCCTCTTTTCTGACAGCTTCTTTTGATCCCGGCGTTTTCCTCTTCGCTGATCCCTCGCAGGGTAAACCCCACCGGCCCCTGCTCATTCCGGAACCGCTCCGAAAGAATGACCGTCTCTTCTCTGACCGGAAGCACCTCCGGCATCAAAAACGCCTGTAAATCCATAGCGGCCTCCTTATTCCCCTTCGTCAAACTGCGAAAGCATCTCCGCGTCCTCAAAGGTAAAGCTCAGCTCCTCGTCCAGAAAATCCTCCGAAACGTCGAGCTTGGCGAGTACGACTTTGTCGAGATTGCAGTTTTTGAGCACCATCGACTGCACCCCGCATCCGCTCTGCGGATCCTCGTTGATGATCACGATATCGAAACTCGTGTCCACGCCCGTTTTCATGTACTCGAGCATTTTTTCCCGAAAGAGACTGGTCACATAGTAGACCACCATCTTTCCGCTGCCGGAAAAACCGGCGCTTTTGAACTGATCGCCGCGCCTGCCGAGGGTGCGCACCGCCGTTTTCCGCTTGACCACAGACGCCGTGACACTTTTCAGATAAAGAAGTTCCCGGTTCTGCCCATCGGTTTTCAGATACGCGCGGCCTTCCTGACCGCTCACCAGCCGATCCGCCGTTAAATAGCTCATGTTTCTTTTCCTCCTTGTCCATTTTCTCCTTGCACATAACCTCGAACTGAAAAACTCCCGCTCAATCAAACGCTTCCCTAAAACCATTCCAGAAAAGTTTAATGGGCTTGACTCCAAAATCCAAA
>JALEHK010000004.1 GCA_022770625.1 Oscillospiraceae bacterium
AAGCCCCGTAAGAAAAATCAAAGACAAACTCAGCAGCATGACAGCCATTCCCTTCTCTTGATCTTCAAACGCAGAAAAAGCCGATGAGCCCTGCGTTTTTTTCCGCAGAAGTCATCAGCTTTTTTGAAAGCGGTTCGGGAGAAATACCCTGTCCCCGGGAGTACTTCATTCCCATCAGGGCGGTTTTTTTATAAAACCGATTCTTATTTTTATTATACACCGGAGAGAGAATTTGTCAACCGGATTCCGTTCATGCCCGGTTTTATTTCCAGTCCTTCCAAATCTCCGGGCAGTAGCCGACGGTTGCGGCGCGGCCGTTCCGGACGATCGGCGCGCGGAGAAGGATCGGATTTTCAAGCAGTTTTTCTTCCTGTGCATCAGGGGTCAGGTAGGAGAAAAGCGCGAAAAGATCCTTATCCTTGCAGGCGGGGTCGATCAGCGGCTCCAGTCCGCCGAGAGCACGGACGATGCTCTCAAGCTCGCCCCGACTCAAGCCCTTTTCTTTTAAGTCAACCGACTGGAACGGGATCTTCCGCTCCTTAAAGTAACGCTCGGCTTTTTTGGTGTCAAAGCTCTTGGAGCGTCCGAAAATCTGAATGTTCATCGTTCCTCCGGAAAGTGATTTTACACGGATTCAGGCGGCCTTCAGGCATCCCGGCGAACCAGAGTCTCGCGCGGAGTGTCAAGCGAACGGGGAACCGGCTTCGGCGTCTTTTTGTGCGAAGCGGAAGCGGAAACAGGAGCGGTTCCCGGGAGCTTGCTCTGGCGGAATTCGCGGGGAGAGCAGCCGTGGACGTTTTTGAAAACGCGGTTAAAGGTTTTTGCGTTCTGGAAGCCGGACTGGTAGATAATCTCGGTGATCGAAAGCCCGGTCGAGAGGAGCAGCCGTTCGGCCTTTTGCAGGCGGAGCGCGGTCAGGTACTGGTGAAAATGGATCCCGGTATGACTGCGGAAAAAGCGGGAGAAATAGTTCATATTAAACCCGATCGCGTCGGCGCACTCCTTCAGTGAGATGTCGCGGGTATAGTTTTCCGCAAGGAAGGAGAGGGTCTTTTTCAGGTTCAGATCCTGCATATCCCGGCGGGGCGGTTCTTCGTCCCCGTCCGGAAGCTCCCGTGCGGCGATCACCAGCAGACGGTACAGACTCCCGCGGACGGCGGCCTGCCAGCCGGCGCGCTTTTCCTTATCCTCCCGGTACATACTTCCGATCAGCTGACGGACTTCGGAAGCGGCCTCATTCGACCACTGGCGGGAGCAGCGGCAGACCTGAAAGCTTTCCCGATACCCGAAGCCGATCCCGTCGTTTTCGGGAAGCTGCTCCTCGATCAGGCGGGGCGAAAAGCGCAGGGAGAGCCACGCCGCATTCGGCTGCGGAACCAGGCTGTGCACCTCGCCGCTGTCGATCAGAAGGATGTCTCCCGGCTGAAGAAGATAGCTGCGGCCGGGCACCGTTGCTTCCAGCGCGCCCGATCGGACCAGCACCAGCTCCACCTCATCATGCCAGTGATAAAGCCCGTTTTCATCGGTCTCGCAGAATACTGCGAAGGGGAAATCCTGACGGACAAACCGGCTCTGATAAATAGCTTCCATATTCCCAACTCCTTTATTGCCATCGCCGGGGCGGTCTTTTGACTCTTTTCCCGGCAAAACACTTGCTTACTCCTTTTTATCTCTTTTGTTATGATCGGAATGGATCACAGTTCGCCTGCCAGAATTCTCTTTTTTGTCTCTTCTGCATCGGCGATATACAGACGGTGCCATGTGATGAAAACAAGGATCGACCAGAGCTTGCGGTAGTTATCCGCCTTTCCGGTACGATGATCCTCCAGCATCTGAAGAGCCGCCTTCTTATCAATATACTCATCGGCTCTGGAATTGACGATGATGTCGCGCGCCCATTCGTACAGCTCCCCGCGAAGCCAGACGCGAACCGGAACCGGATAGCCCAACTTGGGACGCATAAAGGTTTCGGGGTTGACGTAATCCTTAAAGGCGTAGCGGAGAAGGTATTTGGTCGTGCCTTCCCGCAGCTTTTCATCGACCGACAGGGTCGATGCGAACTTCCATACCTCGCGGTCAAGGAAGGGAACGCGGACTTCCAGCGAATGAGCCATGCTCAAACGGTCGCCCTTGACCAGAATATCGCCCCGCAGCCATGTCATCAGGTCGCAGTACTGCATCCGAACCATCGGGTGTTCGCCTTTGGTGCGGGCGAAGATGTCGCGGGTCAGCTCGGTATAGCTCTGATTGGGATCGAAGGTCTTTAAGAACTTTTTCTTTTCCGGCTCGTCAAAGAGGAAAGCGTTTCCGACGTAGCGGTCTTCCAGACGGGTACCGGCGCGGTGGAAGAAGGCCTTGCCCTTAACGCCTTCCGGCCAGACGGACGAGATTCCGCGGCAGAGTGCCTTAAAGGCAGCGGGAGCGTTTTCAAAGCGTCCAGAAAGCTGGGAGTCCTTATAGAACTTATAGCCGCCGAACAGCTCGTCCGAACCTTCGCCCGAAAGGATGGTCTTGACGTAATGGGAGGCTTCCTCGGCAATCATATAGATCGCGACGGTAGACGGGTCGGCCACGGGGCTGTCCAGACTCCAGACGACCCGCTCGAAGGCGTTTTTGAACTGCTCGCAGTTGCCTTTGAGGGTGATGTGCTCGACATTCAGGTGTTTGGCAATCTCGGCGGCGTCCTCGATTTCGGAATAGGAGGCGACGTCAAAGCCGACGGTCAGCGCCTTGATGCCGGGGTTGATCCGGCTGGAGATGGCGGTGATAATCGCCGAGTCAATGCCGGAAGAGAGGAAGGTTCCGACCTCAACGTCCGAAATCATATGATACTCGACCGATTCGGTCAGGATCCTGCGGAGTTTTTCGGCCTTGGCGTCCAGAGACTCGTGGGTCGGTGTCTGGAAGCGGTAGTCCTCATACTGGACGATCTTTTCGATCCCGTCTTTATTGAGGATCATATAGTGGGAGGCTTCCAGAACGGACACTTTACCGGATATCGTATTTGGCTCAGGTACATACTGGAAGGTAAAGTAATGCTGGAGCATCTTGGTATCGACGGTAAAGCCGTTCATCTCCGGGTCGAAGATAAATGCCTTCATCTCGGAGGCAAAGATGACGCCGTTTTCGCTCTCGCGGTAGTACATCGGCTTGATGCCGAAGGGGTCGCGTCCGACAAAGCAGTTTTTCTTGTCGCCGTCGTAGATCATGATCGCGAACATTCCGCGGAGCATCTTGATGAAGTCCGGGCCGTATTTCCGATAGAGGGCGACGATAACCTCGATCTCGGAGTTGGTATGGAACTCGATCCCCTCTTCCAGCAGCGGTTTTCTGAGGTCGCGGTAGTTATAGATCTCACCGTTAAAGACTGCGGTAAAGCGTCCGTCGGGAGAGGTATAGGGCTGAGAGCCGGTATCAAGGTCGATGATCGAGAGACGTCTGAAAGCGGCGCAGAAGCTGTCGCGGACGATAAAGTTGCTTTCATCCGGGCCGCGGTGGCGGATGGCGTGAGACATCGTCGTCAAGAGTTTTTCATCATTTAAGGAAGGATCGCGGTTGAACATTCCGACAAATCCGCACATGGTACATACCCCTTTCTTATGGGAAAAGCCTTTTATTTTTAAGCGCGTGGTGAGCCTGAACCGATTGTTCGGGCAAAAAGTCCCCGTCATGTAAATATCCTTCCCCGTACAGAAAAACAGGGAAGGATATACGTCATTGTACGGTATTCACTTGTACGAGAGGAACTCCGTTCATTACTTATTGAAGATCGAGAGCAGAGAATCAAAGTCGAGATCATCTGCCGAAGCGGAAGCGGGTTCAGCCGCAGGCGCCTGTTTCTTCACCGGAGAGGTGGTGTCGAAATGGGAGACGGGAGCCTGTTTTTCAGCAGGCTTGGCCGCAGCGGGCGCGCTCTTTGCAGAAGCGGTCTTGACAGCGGGGGTCTCGGGGAGATTTGCGGGGCCGGACTCGCCGTCGAAACCGGTCGCGATAACCGTGACGCGCATCTCGTTTTCCATCGTTTCGTCGTAAACAACGCCCCAGAAGATGATCGCTTCTTCATCGACCGCTTCCTGAATCATCTGAGAAACATGATCGGCGTCGGAGAAGAGCATATCGGGAGAAGCGGTGATGTTGACGATGACCGCCTTCGCGCCCTCGATCGAAGTATCGAGCAGCGGGCTGGAGATTGCCATCGAAGCGGCCTCTTCCGCCATATTTTCGCCGGAAGCGTAGCCCATACCCATATGAGCAAGGCCAGCCGAGCGGATAACGCTGCACAGGTCTTCAAAGTCGAGGTTGACGTAGCCGCTGGTGGAGATCAGGTTGGAGATCGAGGAGATACCTTCCTTCAGGACGTTGTCCGCCTCTTCAAACGCCTGCTTCATGCTGGCTTTTTTCAGATCGATGACCTCACGGATGCGGTCATTGGGGATAACGACCAGAGAATCGACCTGCTCCTTGAGCATTTCGATGCCCTGAAGGGCGTAGTTCATTCTCCGGCGGCCTTCATAGCCAAAGGGCTTGGTAACGACCGCAATCGAGAGGATGCCCAGTTCCCGGGCAATCTGCGCGACAACGGGAGCAGCGCCGGTTCCGGTGCCGCCGCCCATACCGGCGGTGATAAAGAGAAGGTCGGTGCCTTTAAGGGCATTGGCGATCTCTTCACGGTTTTCTTCAGCGGCCTTCATGCCCATTTCAGGGTTTCCGCCCGCGCCGTGACCCTGCGAGCTTTTGACGCCGATCTGGATGGTCAGATCCGCTTTGGAGATATTCAGCACCTGTTTATCGGTGTTGATCGCGATAAACTCGACGCCTTCGACGCCGTCCTCGACCATGCGGTTGACCGCATTGCCGCCTGCGCCGCCTACGCCGACTACCTTAATATTTGTGGTTCTCTCGTCTTCGTTTTCCAGAGTAAATTTCACATTCATTTCCTCCTATGGAAAGAGCAGTGTGCAGAGCCAACAGCCGCTTCCTCCGCTCCTTTTTTAAAAATCCGGCTTTTTGGGCCATACGCTTTTCATTTCCCAAAAAAGCGGCTGCCGCAAAACCAAGCTTCTGCGGCGGTAAGGCCGGACAGGTTTCAGCAGATGAAAAATACCGCAGGGATACTTCCCTGACATACCTATCCACATTGAACCCATGTTATAGTTCTAATGGTAACAGATTTGCGGCAAAAGTGCAAGGGAAAAAACGCAAAATTCATCTTACGATGCAAATTTTTTCTCGAATTGCTAACAAATCCATCTCAGAGGGGCAAATACAGGATGTTTTGCCCCGCCCGGTTATCCGCCGATCGACGGAACGGCGGGCGCCTGTGTTCCAAATCCGGAGCCGGTGGTCATACCCGCGCCGGACGTACTGCCGGACGTACTGCCGGAAGTATTCCCGGCTGCGCCGACCACGCCAACGGTCGAAGAAGCAGATTCGGAAGAGGGCGCACTCGAAGCCGTATCAGAAGCGGAACCTGAAATCGATGGGACCGACGGAGACGTGCTTCCGGCAGCAGTATTGCCGGAGGAAGAGCTGCCGGAGCCGCCCGAATGGCCGCCTGAAATGCTCGGAAGCTGAGGCAGGCGCATTCCGTCCGAGGTATCGTAGGAAGGCGCATCTGATGTGGAATCAGAGGAATCACCGGTCTCCGCGTCCGATGAGCCATCGGCAGATCCGACAAAGTTTCCGTCGGCGTCGGTCGATACCGACGGATCGGAAGCTCCATCGGAAGCGTCCGTTCCGTCCGTGCTGTCGGAATCGGAAACATCTTCGGCGGGCGCATAGAGCGACTGCTCAAGAGTATCCGAATGGGGATCGAACCAGTTCCAGCCGGGCTGTCCGGCTCCGGCGGGAAGGGATACCGAGGACTGGTTATTGAAATAGACCCGGTCGGGATTGGTCAGGTCGATCGAACCGGTCTCATCGACACCGATTGAGCCGGACTCATAGAGAACCGCTTTCAGGGTCGCGATCTTTTCATCCATCTCGGTCAGGGTACCGACCCGGATCTCGATCCGGTTCTGGTAGTAGAGGCGGATGTTGATCTCGTCCGACAGATCCATCGCCGAAATATCCGCGATCGAATAGTTATAAAGCACGTCCCGCACCGTTTTCCAGACAGAGAAGGTCGCCTGTGCTTCGGAGGAAAGGCTGTCCATATACTGGCCGACCGAAAGAGCGGAAGGGTCGGGGCCGACCACGATCGGCGCATCCACGGCGGCGGTATCGGAAACGGCGATCAGCCGCCCCTTTTCGGTAAAGCGGTAAAACTGACCGTTCATGCTCACCTGCAAAGCGGGAACGCCATCGGTCACCGAAACATCCAACTGATCGGGAAAATGGCGGGTAACGTCGACCGAATCCGCCGCCGTTAAGCGGGCAAGCGCGTTCTTCGCGATCTTTTCGGTATTGAGCCGGAGAAGGTTGTCCCCGCTTTTGGCGTCCACCGACGCCAGAATCTGGTCGGAGGAATAGACCTCGCTTCCGGAGACGTTAATCGTGTTGATATTGAAAAAGACGGTCATCGAAAGGGTCACGAAAACGATCGTCAGGATCATGCCCAGAAGGACATAGTAGATCATATAGTTTCCCGCGCGGTGACGGCGGCGGGCGGTCTGAACCCGCCCGATCGTCTCTTCACGTTCGGGCGGACGGGCCGCGCGTTCAGAAGCGCGTTCAGAGGCGCGTTCCTTTACGCGGGCGTTGCGCACATCGGCAAACGAACCGCCGGGCGCATCCGCAGCGCTGGAATCAGCGGGAGACGAGCCGTTTTCCTGTTTTTTGATATCCAACTTCTTCCTTCTCCTTTCCTTTTCCGGCGTCCTTTTTTCTCTTTATCCGATCCGCTTTACCTCTGCACCGAGCGAACACAGTTTTTCTTCAAGCCGTTCATAGCCGCGGTCGATATGCGAAAGGCCGTAGATCCGGCTCTCGCCCGCAGCCGCCAGAGCCGCCGTAATCAGCGCCGCCCCGCCGCGCAGATCATGCGCATAAAGGGTGTTTCCGGTAAGCGGCGCGCCTGTGATATGAGCCGCCGTTCCGCCCATCGAGACCTTTGCGCCCATCTTCTGAAGCTGGGGAAGATGAGAAAAGCGGTTCTCAAAGACCTCTTCCCGAATGACGCTCTCCCCTTCCGCCAGACAGCACAGCGCCGAAATCATCGGCTGGGCATCGGTCGGAAAGCCGGGAAACGGAGCGGTCGAAATTGTTCCGGGAGCAAGGAGCGGCGTCTCCCGGGTCAGGCGGATGGTCTTTCGGCCGACCGAGAGGGTACAGCCCATCCTTTCCAGAACGGTCAGCACGCTTCCGAGCGTTTCCGGCGCGCAGTCGGTCATCTCGATCCTGCCGCCGGCAGCGGCGGCAAAGCTGAGGTAGCTCGCTGTTTCGATCCGGTCGGGCATGACCGAAAAGGAACAGCCGGTCAATGCACGCACTCCGTCTATATAGATCGTCGGGCTTCCGTCGCCGACGATCTCCGCCCCGCACTTTCTGAGAAAAGTACACAGATCGACGATCTCCGGTTCTCTCGCGGCACCCCGGAGAACGGTTCTTCCCTGTGCGGTAACGGCGGCCAGCAGGATATTCTCGGTCGCGCCGACACTCGGAAACGGAAGGATGATTTCGGCACCGTGAAGGCCGTGATGACAGGCGTAGAGCTTTTCGCCCCGCTCCCCGATCTCCATCCCGAGCGCACGAAGCCCCGAAAGGTGATAATCGACCGGACGCGCGCCCAGTTCACAGCCGCCCGGAAGGCAGAGACTCGCTTCCCCGGTCTTTGCGGCAAGCGAACCTAAAAAGATGATCGATGAGCGCATCTCCCGCACCAGACTGTCCGGAATCCGGCTGTATATAAGGCCAGTGGGATCGATGACCGCTTCATCTTCCGAATAGGCGCAGCTACATCCAAGGCTCTTTAAGATCCGCAGGGATACGCCGGTATCGGAGATCCGCGGCACCCTGCTCAGGTGAATGGGACTTTCGCAGAGCACCGCCGCCGCCATGATCGGGAGGACGCTGTTTTTTGCGCCCGAAGCGCTTATCCGTCCGGAAAGACGCCCGCCGCCCTGAATGCGAAGAAAAGGCGCGGTCTTTTCGGGGCGCGTCTTCCGGCGGGGGCAGTTTCCCGACCGGCAGATATCGCAAAGCTCCATCCCGCAGGGAGCGGATGGCTCCCGCTCCCGCTCCTCTTTTTCCGATCCTCTCCGGAAGGGCCGGCGGTCAAAGTGATAAAACGGGATCCGATCTTCCGGCGGGAAAGGGGACGCCCTCCCGCCGCAAATCAGCTCCGCGCAAAATTCTCTCTGTGTTTTTGACGAATGATACCTTTCCTTTTGCACCCTGCATACTCCTCTCACCGCTTGTTCAGCGTCAGCATATACTGCATGATATGCGGCAAAGAGGAGGAATCATGTTTGCAGAAGAAAATTATTGATCGGGCGGAATCGATCAGTGGATGCCCTTTTCGTCGAGCGTTTTTTTGATCGACGCGCCGATCCGGGCGCAGGTATCCGAAACCGCCAGCTTTTTCGCGTTCTCCGAAAAGTTCTTGACCCGTCCGGGATCGGAGGCAAACTTTTCGACCTCGGAGATCAGCCAGTCTTTTTTATAGTCCTTTTCCTGTACGACCAAAGCGGCGCCGGCATTCTGGAGCACCATACCGTTATGGTACTGATGGTTTTCGGCGGCGTAAGGGTACGGAACAAGAATCGAGGGCGCGCCGACCATTTCCAGCTCACTGATGGTGATCGCGCCGGCGCGGGAGATGACGAGGTCGGCTGCCGCAAGGTAGAGCTGCATCTGGTCGATAAACTCGTGCGCCTGAATCCGGGGATAACGGGAAAGATCCAGTCCGCGTTCTTTGAGCATCTTCGGAAAACGCTCCCGGCCGTTTTTCCCGTAGCCGTGGATATGGTTGATCTCGCCCTTTTCGGCGTGCCACTGCATCAGATCGGCCGCCATCCGGTTAATAGCGGTCGCGCCGAGGCTTCCACCGACCGAGAAGATGGTGAAGTGATCGTCCAGACCGAGTTTTTTCCGGGCCTCCTCTTTGCTGATGCCGGAGAAGGACTGGCGGACGGGGTTTCCGACGACCTCAAAGTGCTTTCCGTCGGGAATACGCGCTTCCGCTTCCGGGAAGGCGAGAAAAACCGTCTCCGCAAGCGGCGCAAGCATTTTGGTCGTAACGCCGGGGAAGGCGTTCTGTTCATGCAGAAAGACCGGAATCCCCATCTGCTCCGCCTTTCGGATGATCGGCCCGGAAACATATCCGCCGGTGCCAATCGCGATGTCCGGTTTAAAGTCCTTAATGATCTCTTCGGCGCGGTGGCCGGAGAACGCAAGCCACCATGCCGCCTTGATGTTATGGGCGATGTCCCACGGAAGAAGGCTCCGGTAAAAACCGGCAACCTTGATATGGGCGACCGGGTAGCCCTGCTTGGGGATCATCGTATCCTCCATATTTCCGGGTACGGCTGCAAACAGAAATTCAGAGCCGGGATAGATGCGGGCAAGTTCTCCCGCAATGGCGACCGCCGGATTGATATGACCGCCGGTTCCGCCGCCTGCAAGAAGTATTCTCATGGTTTAAGCGCCATTCCTTTCCTAATCAAATATCATGCGAGCTGATAATCCGGATTCCGGTATCCACCGGGGCTTTTTCCTTCGGCGCGTTTTTCGGCGCGTTTTTCGGCGCGTTTTTCGGCGCGTCCCCAGACTCGGAAGCATCCGTATCGGTTTTTGCGATAGATGGCCGGCAGTAGCGCGAAATGTTTAGAACAACGCCGATCTGCGCCAGCTGCATCAGCGTCGCGCTTCCGCCCGCCGAGAAGAAGGGCAGCGAGATACCGGTCGTCGGCATCGAGTTGGTGACAACGGCGATATTGAGCAGCGCCTGGATACCGAACTGGAATACAACGCCGATTACGACCATCGAGCTGAATTTATCGGGCGCACGCATGGCGATCGAAAGTCCGCTCGCGACAAAGAGAACAAACAGCAAAATGATGGCAAGCGCCCCGATCAGCCCCAACTCTTCGCAGATGATGGCGAAGATAAAGTCGTTCTGCGGCTCGGATACCCAGAGGAATTTCTGGGTAGAGTTTCCGAGTCCGACTCCGAACAGCCCGCCGCTTCCGATCGCGTAAAGCGACTGGACAACCTGCCATGAACCGTTCTGGATGTCGAGGAAGGGGTTCTGCCATGCGGCGATACGGGTATCAATATAGGTAAAGCCCATCATGCGTATGATCGGATACGCCAAAAGTCCCAGAGGAATCAGAGCTGCAAGATAGTAGATTCTGGAACCCGCGACCAGCATCATGCAGCCGCAGATCAGCAGCATCAGCAGAATACAGGAAACGTGGCGCTGCAAAACGATGACCAACAAAACCGGCATCAGATACATCATAAAGGGAAGGATTCCTTTTTTGATCGTGCCCATCTGGCGGAAGTTGATCGAGATAAGCGCTGCAAAGGTGATAATCAGGCCGAACTTCATCAGCTCACTCGGCTGGAAGGTAAAGCCGCCGAATTTAATCCAGCGGTTCGCGCCGCGGCTGTCGTGGAAAAGGAGCGCCACCGCCGTCAAAAGAAGGCAGCCGAAGTAGATCAGTTTATAGAGCTTAAAGTAAAGCTGATACGGGATATACGAAAGGACGTACATGGCAACCAGTCCCATCGCAACGAACACCGACTGCTTCAGGACAAGCGTAAGACCCGATTTGTTTTCGTAAAGGGAGGTCGCGTAACTGGCCGAGAAAACCATAACAAGCCCGATCGTGACCAGAACGACAACCAGAAAGAAAAAGGATATGTCCATTCTTCCCTGACGGGGATATTTTTTCCGCGCAGGTTTTTTCGCGATCGTGCGGCTTTGCAGGCGGGAAGCGGGTTTCCGTCTCCGGGCGGTATCCGGGCGTTTATATCCGGAAGCTCCCTGCCCCGCGGTTTTCTTTCCGGCAGAACGTCTTCCATTTCGGGCAGACGAATTGATCTGAGCCATCCAGTCACTCCTTTTTTACCTTAAAGATACAAGACCGCCGCAGAGACTGCGGCAATTCCTCCGGCCAGTGCGGAAAATGCGTACAGTCCGCAGACCGCTTTCCCGCTCCATCCCTTTTCCATCAAAAAGGCGCCGAAATTCTCGGCGGGCAGTTCCTTCCCGCCTATATTTACACAGAGTTTAATCATAACATATATTCCCTCAAAAATAAAGGGCAATCCCATAAAAAGAACAAAAAGCGGCGCGCCGCCTGCAATTCCCACCGCCATCGGAAAGACGCCGCCGGCCTTTCGGCAGCCGTTCCCCTCGCGGAGTTTTTCCGGCGGGAAGGAGAAAAGCGTAAGTCCAAGCATCGCTCCGGCCGAGGCAAAGGAGATTTCGCAGATGCCTCTGATGGCGAAAACCGCAAAAATCCCGCCGCATCCGAGCGAGGATATGAGTGACACGCTTAAAAGCTGGCCGCTGGAAGCAGACATCTGCCCCGCGCCGTAAACGCTTCCGATCAGCATCAGAAACAGAAGAACCGGATAGCCGATCCCGAGATCCAACTGACTTCCGAACGGGAGCAGCAGAATGGTCGAGCGGTCGCCGGACGCCCAGATCCCGAAAAGAAAGGAGAGAGCAATGCCGCTGACTAAAAGCAGGCGAACCGCCGGCGACATCGGCGGAAGAGAGCGCGCTCTTCTCCAGTCATCCAAAAGTCCCAGAAGCCCCATCAGGAGGGTACAGATCAGCACCGCCCCGAGCTTTCCGAAAGAGACTGAAGCGGAAAAGGCTTCTCCGCCGCCGGTTATGAGCAGAAGAATGGCTCCGATGATCCCGCCGCCCAGCAGTCCGCAGAGATATAAAAGCCCGCCCATCTCGGGAACCGGCTTTTTGTCGGGCGTTTTTACGCCGTTCTTTTCCCGCATCAAAAGCGCGGTCAGACGATATTTTTCAAGCAAACGGATCAGCGGTTTTCCGCCGAGCGCCGTGATCAGAAAAGCGGCGGCCGCCGCAGCAAACGCAGTCAAGTACATTCTCCTTTATCGCTTTATTTTTCGGCGGACTCGGATACCCGCTGAAGGCCCTGATCGTGATAGACGTAGCGGATGACTCCTTCGAGGTGGGTGTTGCGCCCGGCTTTGAACAGAAGGACGTCTCCCCGCTTGCGGTCGGTGCGCAGGTACTGAGCGATCTCGTTTGCTCCGGAAAAGATATGCACGCGAGTCCTTGAAAAAGGGGCCGCGCCTTCGGCGATGTCCTGTGCGTGTACGCCGCAGGCTAGGATCAGATCGGCTCCCGCCTGTGCGATCCTTCGTCCCGCCGCGCGGTGAGCCGCGATTGATTCGCCGCCCAGATCTTCCATACTTCCCAGCACGGCGATCTTCCGTTTCCCGTTAAAGCGGGCAAAGTACGCCGCCGCTTCCTTCATGGAATCGGGGGTCGAAGTCCAGCAGTCGTCGATAATCGTGACGCCGGAAGCGGTCGTCATCAGCGAAAGGCGTCCCGGAAGCGGACGGAATTCCTCCAGTATCGATCGGATCGTCTCTTCGCGGATCCCCATCATCACCGCTGCCGCAAAAGCGGCTAAAGCGTTATAGCAGTTTCCGCGCCCGGGAAGCGAGAGATGAACGCGGGTGGTTTTTCCGTAGCTGCTGATGTCCATGACGGTCGAGTCCCGCTCTTCACGGACGATCGTTCCTTTCACATCGCATGGGGTATCGATTCCGTAATAGACAACATCGCCCCAGATGTCGCTTTTCAGATCGTAGAGCATCGGATCATCGGCGCAGAGGATCACCGGGTCGCCTGCCGACATTGAATCGGTCAGCGACAGGCGTTCGTTTAAGATATCCTGACGGCTTCCGAGAGTGCCGGTATGAGCGCCGCCGACACCGGTTATGATCGCGGCGGAGGGACGGCAGATCTTTCCGAACCGCTTAAAGCTCCCGGGAGAGGTAAAGCCCATCTCGACGATGGCGCAGCGATCGTCGGCATCCAGTCCCAGAAGGGTCTCAGGCACGCCGAGATCAATATTCTGTTCCCAGTGGGTGCGGGTGGTTTTCATGGCGGTCGAGAGGATCCGGTACAGCATCTCGCGGACGGTCGTTTTTCCGTTCGCGCCGGCAATCGCGACCACGCGGGTATGAAACTGGCGGCGGTACCATCCGGCAATCCCGCAAAGGGCATCATAGGGAGCGCACTTGCAGACCGCAAGCGGATAGTTTTCCTCTTCCTTTACCCGGTCGCTGATGACAGCCGCCGCGCCTTTGGCGGCCGCTTCATCGGCGGTTCCGGGAATCAGTTCCAGATACAGGCAGCCCGGACGCACTTCAGAAAGCGACGCGGCAATCCACGAAACCAAAAGCTCACTCTCGGGCGGGCGCACCCATTCGGCGGGCGCGGCCTGAACCAGCCAGTCAACATTCATCTTCTGCATACGGTTTTATTCCCTCCCTTTGGACTTGCGTCCGGATGTTTTACGTCCGATCAATGATCGAGTTTTTTCAGCGCTTCGGCGACTACTTCCCGTTCGTCAAAGTGATGCTTTTCATGCCCGATCACCTGATAATCCTCATGTCCTTTTCCGGCAAGGACGATCGTATCGCCCGGAAGCGCATGAGCAATCGCGTATTCGATCGCTTCCCGGCGGTTGACGATGGTGACGTGGGGGGTGGAATAGCCGCGCAGACCGGGAAGGATCTCCTGAATGATGGCTTCCGGGTCTTCGGTACGAGGGTTATCCGAGGTCACGATCACAAAGTCGGCGTATTTCGCCGCCGCTTCCGCCATCAGCGGGCGTTTGGTGCGGTCGCGGTCGCCGCCGCAGCCGAACAGGCAAATAAGCCGCCCTCTGACCGTTTCTTTGAGCGAAGAAAGAACGTTTTCAAGCGGATCGGGCGCATGGGCGTAGTCGGTGATGACGGTAAAGTCGCGTCCGGTCGGGATGATCTCGATACGACCCTTAACGCCGCGGACATCCGAAAGTGCCTTCACGATCGCTTCGGGAGAAATCCCTTCCATCAGGCAGGCGGCTGCCGCCGCGAGCGCGTTTCTGACCGAGAAAAGCCCCGGCATCGCAAACCGGACAGGGTATTCATGCCCCTGATAGACCCAGATAAACTCCACCCGGTCGGGGTGGCAGACAATTTCTTTGGCGTACAGGTCGGCGCTTTCCGATTCGGCCGAAAAGGTCAGAACCGGGATCTCTCCGGCAATTTCGGGAAGTTCGGAGAGGAGCCGTCTTCCGTGCTCATCGTCGATCCCGATCACCGCCCCGGCGCAGCGGGAAAAGAGCTTGCGCTTGGCGGCGTAGTAGTTTTCCATATTTCCGTGATAGTCCAGATGCTCATGGGAGAGGTTGGTGAAAACGGCGGTATGGTAAAAGCTGTCACCGATCCGTTCCTGCTCCAGCGCATGGGAGGAGACTTCCATGACGCAGGTGCCGCATCCCGCGTCCCGCATCCGTGCGTAGAGCGATTCCAGTTCCATCGCTTCGGGAGTGGTGTTTTCGGCATGGATCACCTCATCGCCGATCTCGTTCTGGATGGTTCCGATCAGGCCGACCTTTTCCCCGTGCTCAGTCAGGATCTGCTTAATCAGATTGGTGACGGTGGTCTTGCCCTTGGTTCCGGTCACGCCGACCAGTTTCATGCTTTTAGAAGGGTGTCCGAAGAAGGAAGAGGCCGCCTCGCCGTAAAAAGCATGGGTATCGCTGACGGTAAACTCCTTCGGAAGGCCGAGCGGACGCTCGGTCACGATGCAGCAGGCGCCTTTTTCCAGCGCCGCCGCGGCATAGCCATGTCCGTCTGATACAGCGCCTTTGATGCAGACAAAGAGACTGCCGGGGAGCACCTGTCTCGAGTCGCAGACGATCCCCTTTACCTCACAGTCAAACGACGGAAGCGCTTTGCAGAAAAGCCCGCTCCCCTCCTGATCCGAAAAATCGATTCCTTCCAGTAATTTGGAAAGCAGCATCTTTATCCATCCTTTCTTTTTGATTCCTAAACAATGACGCGTGAGGGGCGGTTATGCACCGTCCTCGCCCGAAACGACGCATTCCAGTTCAACGATCGTACCGCGGTTGAGCATAGTTCCGGGTTCGTATTCCTGAACGGTTACCCGCGCGCGGGTGTTTCCGGCGGCGCCGCCGGTGATCCGGACATTCAATCCGGCGTTTCCAAGCGTCTGGGTCGCCTGAGTCGGCGAGAGACCGATGACATTGGGCATCGATACCGTCGAAACGTCGCTTTCCTCGGTATAAAGGACGACCGTCGAGCCGCCCGGTACGCGGGTATTCTCTTCGGGATAGACGTCAACGACCGACGAGCCGTTTCCGACGATATAGGCTTCCAGTCCCTGTCCGGCGAGCTTGGATTTGGCGGTAGCGGTATCCAGTCCGATCAGTTCGGAGGGAACGAGAACTTCCTGATCCTCGAGTTCCTCATCGGTATAGGAGGTGGTGATCCCGAGGTAAGGCAGGATATCCTGCATGACGCTGGAAGCAAGGGGGCCGACAACGTTGTTGGCGTAGCTGCGGTCGCCCTGCGTCGGGCTGTCGATCAGGACGAGCGCCGCGACCTGCGGATCATCGGCCGGAGCAAAAACAAGATAGGAGAAAACGTACATCTCTTCCCCCGTCTTATCGTTGGTCAGGATCTGTGCGGTACCGGACTTGCCGCCGATGCGGTAGCCCTTAACGTAGGCGTTGGTGCCGCCATTGGCCGAAACGACCTGTTCCAGCGCGTCGCACATGATCGCGCTGGTCTCTTCCGAGATGACCTGACGCTTGACTGTCGTACCGTATTCGCGGACGGTATTCCCGTCCTGATCGATCACCCGATCGACCATGCGGGGAACGAGAAGGTTTCCGCCGTTGATCGCCGCGACCGCCGCCGTCATCATCTGAAGAGGGGTCATGGTATTCGACTGGCCGAACGAGCAGGAAGCGAGCGAGATCTTGTTCATCGTATCGTCGTAGTAGATACCGACGCGTTCCGCAGGAAGGTCAATCCCGGTCTTTTCGGTCAGGCCGAACGCCTGATAATACTGGAAGAAGTGCTTCTGTCCGAGATCGAAGCCGATCTGCATAAATGCGGGGTTGCAGGAGTTGACGAGCGCCTGAACGAAGGTCTCCTGTCCATGGCCGGAGCGGCGGTGGCAGTGAATGTCCAGCATCTTATCGCCGTCCTGAAAACTGACGACGCCGTTGCAGTAGTAGGTCGAATCAAGGGTCGCCGTCCCTTCCTCAAGAGCCGCGGAAGCGGTAACGACCTTGAAAACCGAACCCGGCTCATAGGTATCGGTGATGACCTTGTTCTGCCACTGTGCCTCGCGGGCTTCCTTCTGCGCCTTGGTCTTTTCCTCATCGGTCGTAAGGAGGTCGATGTTGCTCAGGGTATAGCTGTCCAGGATCGTATACGGATCGTTGCAGTCATAGTTGGGATAGTCCGCCATGCCGAGGATCGCCCCGGTGTCGGTGTTCATAACGATGATCGCGGCGCCGCCGTCCGGCTGGTACTGATCGACCGCACTTTTCAGCTCTTTTTCGATATACTGCTGGATCACGGTATCAATGGTCGTCACGATCGAATAGCCGTCCACCGCGTCAAAGGTCTTTTCGTAGGTCGTCGGGAGGGTATCGCCCAGCGAGTCCTTGGCGGTGATGACCCGCCCGTCGGTTCCAGAGAGGATGTCATTATACTGCGCTTCCAATCCGTAGAC
>JALEHK010000021.1 GCA_022770625.1 Oscillospiraceae bacterium
AAAAAAGGGGTTGTTTACAACTGGAGTATACATTTTTGAGCTTTACCGCATCAAATATAGATTTTGGGGTCAAGCCCATTTGATTTT
The DNA here is from genome assembly GCA_022770625.1 of Oscillospiraceae bacterium. GTDB lineage: Bacteria > Bacillota > Clostridia > Oscillospirales > Ruminococcaceae > Faecivivens. The sequence goes on from JALEHK010000021.1 coordinate 88, forward strand.
CCCTATTGAATTTGCGTAGCAAATTCGTAATGCCAGCTTGTCTGGCAGAAGGGCTTGTGGGTATCGAGAGGGCAAAGCCCTCCGCTTGCACGAGAAACCGATATTCACACTTTTTCACGGCTAATAAAAGGTTCCAATTCCCATTGTTCCGCGCAGCGGAACCCAAAATATTGTCTTAAAGCTAGTTTTGCTTTGCAAAACTCAATCATACGTCTAAATGACGCTCTGAAAAAGAAAAATTTTTTTCGGATGCAACAGATGAAGCAAAATCGGACACTGTATATATGTAAGGAAAAATTGCTGGATCAGGCGATCCGTGCTTCGTCCGATGCTTGAAAGCGAGGTGAGGATATGCCGGCCGACAACGATCTGGTTGCAGCGGCGAAAAAAGGCGATAAAGAAGCCTTTGGGCAGCTGTATGCAGCGATTTACACCGACCTTTATAAATTTGCTTACTATACGCTGAAAAACGAGGAGGACGCGCAGGACGCCGTCAGCGACGCCGTAATGGACGCCTACGCCGGCATATCCGGGCTGAAATCAGAAGAAGCTTTTAAGGCGTGGATGTTCCGGATCCTCTCGGCAAAGTGCAAGCGAAAGCTCAAAGAATACGCGGTTCACGGTCACCATGCTCCGCTCGAGGACGCCTATGAACTGGCGGTCGAAGGCAGAGAAGGAAGCCTTGAACTGAAAAGCGCGCTCGACTCGCTTTCCGACGAAGAAAAGATGATCGTTTCGATGAACGTCTTCGGCGGATACGACAGCAGCGAGATCAGCAGCATCATGAAACTCAACCGCAACACCGTCCGCTCCAAACAGTCAAGAGCCTTATCCAAACTCAAAAAGTTTCTGACCGGCGGAAAAGCGGGCGGAAAATAACGCAGAAAGGAGGATATTCCTGTGATCGACAATCGAAAAAAGCAGAGTGGGAGCGATGAACTGACTCCCGAACAGCAGGAGCTTATCCGACTTCTGCGGCAAAAAGCCGAGGACACTCCCGTTCCGATGGCTTTACAGCCGGACATGATCCTTCAGCGGCTTCCCGATTCTCCGAAACGGAAGCTCTTTCCAAGGCTCCGCATTCCTTCCCTCAAAACGGTATCGGGCGCGGTTGCGGTACTCGGTGCCTGTGCAGCTGTCCTTCTGACCGGACAGAGCGGGATCCGCCAGTACTTAAACGGCAGTCTTTCGGTTTCAACGCCTTCGGAAATCTCTTCTTCTGAAACCTCGGCTTCTTCTGATGAAAATTCGGATGAACACGCGGACAATAGCACGGCTCCCGGCAGTGAGGCCCACTCCGAACCCGGATCGATTTCCGCTCCTTCCCCCGAAGAAAGCAGCGTAGTTTCGAAAGACGGCTCTTCTTCTGAACGAAATGATAATCCAGCTGTTTCCGCTTCCCGCGAGGACGCTTTGATCGAAAGCGCGCAGGAAAATTCGGAAGCGGCTGATGAAAGCGACGGTCTGATTCCGAACGGCGAACCGGCTAAGGAAATCACTTCAACCGTTGACCCGGAAGAATATTCCACCGTCCTGCCCAGCGGAAAAGGCGAGGATTATGCCGCAGTCTACGACGCGCTCCAGAAATCCGTTACTCCTCAGAACGCGACCCAGCAGTATGCGACCGCCGTTCTTTCAGCGGGGATCAGTGCCGACGGACTTCAGAGCAATTCTCAGACAACCGTTGTCGCGACCGACGGCGATTATTTCTATGTCAGTTCTCAGAATTCCCGCACCGTTTCGGTGCTCAAGGGAAGCAAGTCCAGCGGCGAAACCATCGCAACGATCGACGTCCAGTTTGAGACGCCGGTATTCAGCGGACTTTCGGTCTCGTCTTATGCTGTAACCGACTGCTTCTACGCAAACCATGAGCTTTTTGTTGTCGGAACCGTTTCCTACTCCGGAAGCGAAGGCAGCAAAACGATCTCGGCAATCAGCTGCTATGACGTGACCGACCCTGCTTCTCCCAAACGGATCGCGTCCCGTGCACAGGACGGAACGATGGTCGGCGCGGTCATGAACGGAAGCTATCTCTATGTTTTCTCCCGCTATTATCCCGACACGACCGTTCAGCAGAACAATGTCGCCGGGTACATTCCGCTCTTTTACCGGAATGGCAATGCGGAAATTCCGTCAGCAGACAACATCAATATCTCCTCCGCCGGAACCGACAGCTATATTGTTGCGGCGGCTTATTCCAGCAAAAACCCGCAGGATCTCGTCAGCTGCGCCATCCTTCAGGGCTGCGGAAAGAATTTCTTCCTCGGCGAGTCGGGGCTTTATCTCTTTGAAGAAGAGAGCAGAAAGATGCAGACGGTCATTTCCGGCATTACCTATTCGGCCGGTGATTTTACTGTCACCTCCGAAGCTACGGTGAACGGGCTTCTCTCCAACCTGACCCCGCCCAATGAGTACGGCGGAACGCTCAGGATCCTGACCAGCAGCTACGGCGAAAGCAACGACACCCATCTCTATATCTTTGACCGTTCGCTTTCTCTTCTCGGAAAAGCGGAAAGCTTTGTTGAAAATTCGGTGCTTCGGTCGGTACGGTTTGACCGGAACTCTTTCTACTATACTCTTTACGGCTCCGACGGGCAGGTTTATGAGATGAACCTTTCCAATCCTTCTGCGCTCACCGGCGCGGAAGCGGCCGAAAAAGAAGAGGAAGCGCTCCTTTCGGTCAACGCGGAAGGAAACTATACCGTTCGTCTGACCGGGCGGAAAGGAAGAACCGAGCTTCTTCTCACACTCAGACTTTCCGGGCTTGAAAAAGGAACAGCCGTTCTTTCGATTCCCGAAGGCTACAACGAAAATGAGATCAATCTCCAGTATCTGGGCAGCAATCTCGTCTGCCTGATCTACAAAGAAGGCTATAACGATATCTGCAAGGTCTATTCCTGCGGGGATGACGGTCTTTCCGAACGGATCTCGGCGAGCGTTCCCGCCGCCGAGGACGGAAAAGGATATTTGCAGAACGGATATTTCTTCCTCATTACTTCACAGCGCACGCTTGTATTCGACGCCGAGACCGGAAAACAGGTTGATCCGTCGGACGTAAACGCAGAGACTTCTGATGCAGGTTCTTCTGAACCGGAAGAGGAAGAAGTCCTTCACTAAACAAACAAAAGCCGGTTTTTCTGGAACGTTTCCGGCTTTTGAATCAAGCCCGGAACAGGTCTTTCTGTACCGGGCTTTCCCCTTTTTTCAGGTGGAAAATAAAATTAAATTTTATAAGATTTTCCGAAATGCTTGACTTTTTTCTAATTTATTGTATACTGTATTTTGAAGAAAAGGATATTCTGAGACATCCTCAAAAACGAAAGGCGGCCCCGATCGATGAAAGAAAGCCAGAAAAAAGGAACCTTTGTCGTTCGCATTGAATACACTCAGAATCATTCCTGGCAGGGAAGCGTGACATGGACCGACCGGAATGAAACGCAGCAGTTCCGGAGCGCACTTGAGCTTGTGCATCTGATGGACAACGCCTTAGCAGGGAGCAGCACACAGAGTTTCTGCTGTGCCGAAGACGCATCCCTTCCTTCTGTACAAGGCAACCCGACCTGAAAAGGAGCATCTTTATGAAAAAAATTCTTGTCTGCCTTCTGGCAGCTATGACTGCTTTCTCTGTGGTTGCGATGAGCGGCTGCGGAAACAGTACAGCCACATCCGGCGCTTCGGGTGCAGTCTCCTCAGATTCCGCTTCTGAAACGGAATCTGAGACGGCATCTGAGGCGGCTTCTGAAGAAAGCGCTTCGGAAAGCGCTTCTTCCGCATCTGAAGAAACATCCAGTGAAGCGGCGGTTGATGAGGATATGGCAAGCGCATCGGGCGATCTTGAACAGATCATTCCGGATGAATATGCGCCGCTTTCTCAGCCCTCTGATGCGGGCTATGACATAAGCGCACGGATGGGCAAATATACCTCGGCTTCTTCCGACATCCGTTCCTCCGGCGGAAGCCAGATCGACGTCGGAAACGCTTCTCTGGGCTATGTCCGAGTCGCTCAGTCCGGCTCTGATTCCCGTCTCAAGGTACAGGTCATCAAAGGCGATAAGACCTATAACTACGATCTGAACACAAACGGGAATTTTGAGGTATTTCCTCTTCAGAGCGGAGATGGAACCTATACCGTCCGGATCATGAAGAACGTCAGCGGAAACAAGTACACGATGCTGTATTCGACCGACATCAACGTAACGCTTCAGGATTCGCTCGATCCCTTCCTCTATCCCAGCCAGTATGTCAACTATTCTTCCGGCTCGGCGGTCGTCAAGAAGGCGGCGGAAATCTGCTCGGGACTCAAAGGAGACGTCGAAAAGGTATCGGCAGTCTATCAGTGGATCATCAACAACATTTCCTATGATACCGAAAAAGCACAGTCGGTCAAGACCGGCTATCTTCCGGACCCCGACAGCACCCTCTCTTCGGGAAAGGGCATCTGCTTTGATTACGCGGCGCTTATGGCGGCCATGCTTCGCAGCCAGGGCGCTGCGACCAAACTGATCTGCGGTACGGTATCCGCAGCTGACCTCAACCACGCATGGAACGAGGTCTATCTGGAAGGGACCGGATGGGTCACCGTTAAGGTCTATTTCTCCGGAAACGCATGGGAACGGATGGATCCGACTTTCGGTGCGTCTGGCGGAAGCGGAATTGACCGGTACATCGGCGACGGCTCCAACTACACCGGACTTCGGGTCTATTAAGCGGCGGAGCGATTGCATTCGCTTTTGCAAAATGATATAATACAGGCATTCAGAAATGGACAGCCTGTGTACTTTGACCGGCTGTCCGAAAAGACAGCCGGTTTTTTCATCAGGCGGAAAAGGAGGAAACCTATGCGAGAGAAAAAGAAGGAAAACCGCGGCGGAACGCGGGTTCTTCCGGCGGATCAGCTCAGCCTTTTCTGTACCGAAATGGTGATGCTCCTCCGCTCGGGTCAGACGGTCTTTGACGGCATCCGGGCGCGAGCGGCGATGGACGCGAAAAACGGAAAGGCGCCGAAGGGCAGCGTTTTTTCGCTTCTTGCGCAGTATACGACAGAGGGCTGTTCTCTCGGAGAGGCGATGGAAAAGACAAAGGTATTCCCCGCCGATTTCACCGGGCTTGTCCAGATTGGAGAGGAATCCGGTTCGCTCGAAGAAGTCTTGGATGCGCTTGCCGCTCACTACCGAAGAGACAGCGAGACCGCCGCAGAGATCCGCTCAGCGCTCCGGTACCCGATCCTGACGCTTTGTATGATGGCGGTTATTTTAGGGATCCTGACCCGGGAGGTCTTTCCGGTCTTTACCCGAATCTATGAAAGTCTCGGCGGCGGACTTCCGCAGACAGCGGCTGCTTCGATCGCGATGGGAAGCGTCTGCGCAAAGGCGGTCGCAGTCCTTGCGGGGGTACTTCTGCTGATGATGGTGATCGGATGGGCGCTCGGGCGATCGGTATGGGGGATGAAGCTGCTCAGCGGCATCCGCGCCCACCTTCCGTTTTTCGGACGGCTAAACGCGCGGATTGCGGCGGCACGAACCGCCGACAGTCTCGCGATCATGCTTCAGGCGGGGTACGATATTGACGAAAGCATCTCCCGGATTTCGCAGGCGCTCGCCGACCCGGCGGCGGCGAAAAAGCTCGCCCGCTGCCGCGGCCTTCTCGAAGGGGACGGGGAAAATCCTCCGCTTCCGCTCGGAGAGGCGCTTGCCGGATGCGGGATGTGGAACGAGCTGGAAGGGCGGATGATTCAGAGCGGCGCTTCCTCGGGGAACCTCGACTATGTGCTCAAGTTCGTATCGGACACCGGCATGGACGAAGCCGCGCAGAAGATGGCGCGCGCCGTTTCGCTGATCGAGCCGGTCATGGTCGCGATCACCGCGATCCTGATCGGAAGCATTCTTCTCTCGGTTATTCTCCCGCTTTCCGGGATCATGGCCGCGATCGGATAAGGGCGGAGGAAGAGAGATGTACCTGTACCGAAAGCCGATCAGCGAAAAGCTGATCGGAGGGGCAAAGGCGCTTATAAGCACGATCATCCTCGCCATGCTTTTGATGGGGACCGTTCTTTTTTCGCTGAACGCGGGAGAAAATACCCTTGAGCAGCAGCGGCAGGCTACTGAGGACGCCATCCGCCGTGCCGCGGTCAGCTGTTATTCGATCGAAGGGGTTTATCCGCAGAAGATCGATTATCTGGAAAGCCACTACGGACTGTCGATCGACACCGAAAAGTTTTCGGTCGAGTATCAGGTCATCGGAGACAACATTCTCCCGACCGTGATCGTCGGCATCCGCGGCGAGGACGCTTTCTGAAAGGAGAGGGCAGATTGGAGCGGAAAAATCATCCTGCAAGAAGCTCGATCACGATGCTGATTATTCTGATGCTGTTCGGGTTTTTCCTCACGGCGTCGGCACTCATCATCGTCTCGGGCGCGGATGTCTATAAGAGCGTTACCGACGGGATGGAGCTGGACAGCAGGCTCAGAGCGAGCTATGCCTATATCGCCAACCGGATCCGCGGAAACGAAAGCAGGGAAGGAATCTTTTCCGCCGCGCTTTCGGAAGAAGGGGCGATGGGGAGCATCGAGCCGCTTCCCGACCGGGAGACGGGGGATATGCTCGTGCTTACGGAGACATACGGAAAGGATGTTTATTATACCCGGATCTACGTCTGGGACGGATGGCTCAGAGAGAGCTTTTTATGGGATCAGACGCCCTTTTCTCCGGCTGACGGGGAAAAGATCACCGAGGTTTCCGCTTTTTCGGTAACCAAAGAGGAAGAAAAAATTGATTATTCCTTTTCTCTGGACGGGGAAATATTTTTTGCGGCGACGGCCTGTCTGAGAGGAAATTGAAAGAGATTGGCTAAAATCCTGCATTTTTTGATGAGCGCGGTCGAAAGGAGGAGAGCAGATGGCACCACGGATGGAACCACGGATGGCACCACGGGTGGCAGGCGAAAAAATGCACATTTCCGGAAATAAGAGCGGATACGCCTTTATTCTGGAGATGCTTTTTGTCACCCTGTTTTTCTCAATTTCGGCGGTCGTTTTATTGCAGGTATTTACTGCCGCGCGGCTTCTGGCCGACCGGAATACCGATCAGAGCTATGGGCTTCTGGCGGCGCAGAGCGGTCTGGAAGCAGCGCGCGCAGAAGGAAAAGCCGGAGAATATGAATACTGGTATGACGAGGATTGGAGACCACTGGAACGCGGGGACGGCGCGGCCTTTCGGGTTTCGGTTCATGCCGAAGCGGAAGAGAGAAACGCCGCCGGAACGCTTTTTTTGATCCAGTCGGAAGTCTTTCCGAGCGATACGCCGGGTCAGCCGCTTACCGAACTCTCCGACTGCGTTTTTATTCCGGAGGGCACTCTTGAGGGCACTCCTGAGGGCGGGGAGGATGGGACGCCGTGAAAATCACCATGAAAATGCCGCATTCATTTGCGCCCATGATCCCGGGAGTCGATCGGAAATCCGATACCGGTTCTTCCCGAACGGGCGGGATCGGAGGGGGAATCGGAACGGGAATGCTCTCGATCCTGATGGTTCTAATCATTCTTCTGCTCTCTGCCTTTGCGGTCTTATCCTATTCGGAGGCAAGGGCGGAAAACCGGCTGACCGAAAAGACCATCCAGTCGGCACAGGATTATTACGCCGCCGACCGGAGAGCGGAAGAGATCCTTTTTACCTTCCACGGATATTGGGCGGAAGGCGGCGCAGAGGAAGCAAAAGCAAAAATCGCGGCGTTTCCGGCGGAAGAAGGCGAAAGTATCTCTCTTTCCGAAGAGGAGGGCAGCGTGCTGATCACCTGTCTCATCCCGATCGATCAGGCCAGACAGCTGAGATTGGAACTTGTACTCGGTGAGGAAGGCTTGCAGACAAAGACGCGCAAAGTCGAAAACACCGCACAGTGGGAAGACGAAGGGATCTATATCTGGGACGGCGGCTGATCTGTTCAAATCGGATCAGCGAACTTCAGAAGGCTTTCAGTATGAAACGGAGGAGCATTTTCTTATGGATATTACCCGACTGCTTGTAACGCCGGAAGACACCGAAAAATTTATCCGGCAGGTGCTCACGGCCGCTGTGGACGGAGGAGCAGACAACGCCGCCGCTTCCGACATCTTTATCGTCGCGGGCGCCGGTATCGCCTTCAAACGGAAAGGAAAGCTGAACTGGCCATACGGCGACGGCAAACCGAATGACAAAAATACCATTGATGATTCCTACAAGGACGATGAGACGTGGAAGCGGGAGCAGGAGGAAAAGCGGGAAAACGGCTGTGTGACCTTCCGCGACGCCGAAAAACTGGTTCTGGCGCTCTACCGGGTCGCGTTCCCGTCGGAAGGGCAGGCGGAAGAACGCAAAAGACATGAACAGGCGCTTCTTTCCCGCGGAGACGACGACTTTTCTTTCTCGGTATCCGGTATCGGACGGTTCCGCTGCAACGCCTACCGGCAGAGAGGTTCGCTCGCCTGCACCCTCAGAATCTTCCCCTTCGGTCTGCCGGATTTTTCAAAGATGCACTATCCCAAGCAGGTCACCGAACTGGCTGAGCTGGAACAGGGACTGATCCTTGTCACCGGTCAGGCGGGAAGCGGCAAATCGACCACCCTCGCTCATCTGATCGACAAGATCAACAACGACCCTTCCCGCAGCGGGCATATCATTACGGTCGAAGATCCGATCGAGTATATCTACAAGCACGGGTACAGCATTATCTCCCAGCGGGAGGTCGAACACGATACCGAGGACTTTGCGGCCGCATTAAAGGCGGTTCTGCGGCAGGCACCCAATGTGATCCTCGTCGGAGAAATGCGGGATTTTGAGACGATCCAGACGGCTGTTACCGCCGCCGAAACCGGTCAGCTTGTCCTCTCGACCCTTCATACGCTCGATGTTGCCAACACAGTTGACCGCATCATCGACGTTTTTCCGCCCCTTCAGCAACAGCAGATCCGGATGCAGCTTTCGATGGTTCTCAAGGCGGTCGTTTCCCAGGAAATGGTGGACGCACTCACGCCGAACGGAGAGCGGATCCGCGTCCCGCTTTTCGAGGTGCTTCGGATCGACTCTTCGATCGCGCCGCTGATCCGGACCGGGCGCACCCAGCAGCTCGGTAACTATTTCAAGTATAACGCCGGAGCGGGAATGCTGACCAAGGACGCCTGCCGGAAGATGCTGGAGGCGGAGGGTATCCGGATTTTGGAATGATTTTTGCAGGAGTAAAAATCAAGTCCTGCAAAAATTGGCGTAATTTTTTCAAAAAAAAGTGTTGACAAGCGTTTTTTCGTGTGCTATGATAAACGCAAGTTAAAACTTACGCAAACCTATGAAGTGGAAATCAAACAGGATATGCGCTTCCAGAGAGCGGGCGATGATGGAAATCCCGCAGTAAGCAGCCTGCAAATGGACCACTGAGGGCGAGGCGAACTCTTATGTCTAAGGTCTCATCTTGGATCGCATCTTGGATCTCATCTTGGACACGGGACAGTAGCTTAGACGTATGCCTGCGTTAAAGGCCGGAAATGTGCTAGCATTTCGGAGAGTGGCTGTGCGTTATTTTTGTTTTTGCAAAGGCTTTTAAGAAGGCTTTACAGCAGAAAAAGCGGCGGCAATTAAGGTGGTACCGCAGATTTTTTCAGAGATCTGTCCTTAATCAAGGACAGATCTCTTTTTATTTTATCTGCACGATCTGCACGGTCTGCACGGTCTGCATGGTCTGCGCGGATCCCCTTTTCCGACAGCATATTTTCCCTCGTTCCCTTTGTGCGTGGAACGTTGGGCAAACAAAAAATAAACCGCACGAAGAAAGGGTCATTACCATGTCGGAAAAGAGAACTGTAAACGTTGTACGCGAAGACGGACTGAAAAACCTCAATAACCTTTTGTTTGTCGGCGTCATGATGGCGGTCGGCGTCGTCCTTCGGCTCTGCGCCGGTTTTCTGGCGGTCGCCGGAATGCATCCCAATTTCCTGATTGCAACCTACTGCCTGTCGATTCTGATTGTTCGTCCCAAACTCCATGAAGCGGCGATCATCGGTCTCATTTCCGGCTGCATCAGCCAGATCGGAACGAGTATGCCCTGGATCAATCTCGCAAGCGAAACGGTCGGCGCGATCGTAATGGCGCTTCTCATCCTCCTTCCCCTCCCCACCCTTGTAAAACCGATCGTCACGACCTTCCTTACGACGCTTGCTTCCGGATTCTCCTTCATCGGCGTCGCCGCTCTGACCTATGCAAACCCGATGTCGGCGGCTATCTTCGCACAGATGTCGATGGTGGCGTTTGTGACCGCAGCGCTTAACTGCGTCATCGTAACCATCCTCAGCATCCCGGTCAGCAAAGTCATGAACAAATAAGTTTTCCTACAAACAAGGCGGTCTGTGGGAAAAGGGCGTTTCCCATCAAACGTCTTTTCCCCACAGACCCGGCACACCTGGCTCCTACCAAGTCTTATAAAGGTAAGGTGAAAAGAAATGATCGAAATGAAGGGCTTCAGCTTCCGCTATCAATCCGCAGACAAAAACGCGCCAATGGCGCTTTCCGATATTGATATGACGATCCGGGACGGAGAGTTTGTCGGCATTACCGGCAACTCGGGCGCAGGAAAATCCACGCTGATCTATGCGCTTTCCGGTCTTGTTCCCCATCACTTTGAGGGAGACTTTTACGGAAGCGTTACCGTCAACGGACTGGACACCGTTGAGGTCAAGCCGGAAGCGCTTGCGAAATTTGTCGGCGAGGTCTTTCAGGACATCGATTCCCAGATGGTCGCAAGCGTGGTCGAGGACGAGATCCTTTTCGGGCTTGAAAACTTCGGATTTTCGCATGAGGAAATCAAACAAAGACTCGATCAGGTCCTCTCGATGCTGGGGATCGAATCCCTCCGCCGCCGGGCGATCAGTTCCCTTTCGGGCGGTCAGAAGCAGAAGGTCGCGATTGCCTCCATTCTGGCGCTCAGCCCGGACATCATTGTTCTTGATGAGCCGACCGGAGAACTCGATCCGGAAAGCACGGTCATGATCTACGAGATCCTCAAAACCCTCAACCGGGATTTTCATAAAACAGTCATCGTTGTTGAACAGAAGATCATGGTGCTCTGCGCCTATGTTTCCAGGCTGATCGTACTCGGCAGCGGAAAAGTCGTTTTCGACGGAAAAGCTTCCGAGATCATCGAACAGGTCCCGCTGTTCAAGGAGCTCGGCATCAACGTTCCGAGAGTCGTAGAGCTTGGGATTGCGCTGAAAAAAGTGGGACTGTATCCGGGCGTGATCCCGACCAAAGTAGACGAAGCGGAAAAGATGGTGCGCGAGGTGCTTGGGCAAAAAGGAGGAACAAAAGATGCTTACATTCGATCATGTCTCCTTCCGGTATCCCGGAAATGAAAGCGGAATCGACGATCTTTCCTTCCATATTCATAAAGGAGAGTTCGTTTCACTGATTGGCTCCAACGGCGCGGGCAAATCGACCATCAGCCGCCTTGCGAACGGGCTTTTATCCCCGACATCCGGAACGGTTTCTATCGACGGAAAATCGACCGGGAAGCTGAAAACAAGCGAAATTGCCCGCCAAGTCGGCTTTCTTTTTCAGAACCCCGACCGGCAGATCTGTCAGAATACCGTCCGGGAAGAGCTTGCGTTTGGACCGAAGATCCTGAAAGTTCCCGCAGACGAGATCGAAAAGCGGGTCAACAACGCACTTGAAGAGTTTTCGCTGAACGGAGACTGGTTCCCATTTTCGTGCAGCCGGGGACAGCGGCAGCGGATTGCGCTGGCAAGCGTTTTGGTCTGCCGGCCGGAGATGGTCATCTTAGACGAACCAACGACCGGTCTGGACTATAAGGAATGCACGGCGATCATGGATGAACTGACCCGGCTAAATCGGGAAGATGGGCTTACGGTGCTGATGGTCAGCCATGATATGGAACTGGTTCAGCAGTACGCCAAACGGGTGCTTGTACTGACCGACGGAAAGCTGATCGGAGACGGAGAGACCCGCACGATCATGAAGGACGCTGCTCTTCTCGCTAAAGCGCACGTCCTCCCCGCTCAGATCCCGGAGCTTGCGCTCAGGCTGGACGCGGATGGAAAAGGACAGTTCGTCGACGCCTATACGATCGACGAGATGTACCAGACGATCCTGAAATTATTGCAGAAAGGGGAAGCCGTATGAATCTTTTACAGTATCTTCCGGGAGACTCGTTTCTCCACCGGTTAAATCCGGTTACCAAGCTGCTGGCCGCCTTTCTTTTCGGCATTGCGGCGATCATCAGCCGGTCGGTTCCGTTTATTCTGGCGCTGATCCTTTTCCTTCTGGCGGTATCGTTTGGATGCGGGCTTGGAAAGCGTGCCCTTTCGCTTACGAAAAACCTTCTGGTTCTGGGCGCGATGATGTTTGTTCTCCAACTCTTTTTCGTCAGAAGCGGGCTTCCTCTTGTAAAAATCGGAAGCTTGACCCTCTTTACGACCGGCGGGCTTTCAAGCGCGGCACTTTTAAGCCTTCGGATCATTGCGACCATGCTTCCGCTGATGCTTCTTTTCGCGATCACCGAGATGAACGATCTTTGCGGAGCGCTGGTCAAACGGCTGCACATTCCCTACCGCTACGCTTTTATCGTCACGACCGCCTTCCGGTTCGTTCCGCTTTTTACGACCGAATTTCACGATATCGAGGATGCGCAGAAAGCGCGCGGTGTTGAATACGACGGCGGAATCATTCAGAAGCTTAAACTATCGATCCCGCTTTTTGTTCCGCTTTTGATGTCGAGTCTCAAAAAAGTCGATGCGGGGGCGATGAGCGCACAGCTTCGCGGCTTCAATCTTCGCACGGTGAACAGCGGTTACTACGAATATCCCTTCGCAGGAAGAGACGCGCTCAGCATCCTGTTTGCGGCGACGCTCATCGTTATGGGAGCGCTGATCTGAGGACGAACAAAGGGCCGAACAAAGGAAGGAAAAGAATGGATAAGGATGTTGTACTGAAATACGGAACCGATTCGTTGACGGTTCCGATCCGGGGAGCCGCCAGAATCCGAACGGTTCTTCCCAAAGAGATGGAACGGATTACCGACCTTCCCGCCGCGTTTCTTCACGCGGTCGAAGAAGGCGCGATCGGAAGCAGGCCGCTGAAAGAACAGGTTGGAAAGGATGACCCGGTCACGATCGTGGTCAGCGATATTACCCGGAGCTGGATGCATCAGGATCAGGTACTGCCGCTGCTCATTGATTATCTGCATGACACGATCGGCGTTCCGTATGAAGCGATCGTGATCCTGATCGCACTCGGAACCCACCGCCATTCGACGCCGGAGGAGCTGATCAAGATCTGCTCGGAGGAAGTCGTGAAAAAGGTTTGCGTCATCGATCACGACTGCGACGGAGAACTGGTGAGGGTCGGGCGCACCTCTCGCGGAACCGATGTTTTGGTCAATCCGCTCGTCATCGGGCGGAAGGTCATCGTAGTCGGCGGAACGGTGCACCATATGATGGCCGGATTCGGCGGCGGGCGAAAAAATATTCTTCCCGGCGTTGCCGGACGGGAAACGATCCGTCAGAACCACCGGCGGGCGCTCGACCCGGAAAAAGCAATGTCCGACGCCCGGGTCGGCTGCTGCAAGCTGACCGACAATCCGATCCATGAGGATATGGCGGAAGCGGCGGTGCTTGTACCGGTCGCATACAGCTTAAATCTCGTGGTCGGAGCGGACGGAAGCCACAGCGGAATCTTCGGCGGTGCACTGGACGAAGCATGGAAGGCAAGCTGTGATTACCAGAAAGCCTGCTATGAGATTCCCTGTGAAAAAGCAGATATCGTCGTCTGCTCGACCGGCGGATACCCCAAGGACATGAATCTGTATCAGGGCTGCAAGGGGATGCTGAACGCAATGCGGGCCTTAAAACCCGGCGGAACGATGCTCTGGCTGTGCAAATGCCCCGAAGGCGGCGGCGCGCCCGACTATTTTAGCTGGCTCACGCCCCTCCGCGAAGGACATCTGGACGCTTCGCTGCGGGCGAATTTTACAATCGGCGGGTATATCTTCTATCTGACCTGCGAACAGCTTCGGGTCGCCAGCCACGTCTATACGCTGACTGAACTGGATCCGGAACTGGTGGCGCCCATGGGGATCGAAGCGGAGAAAGCGCTTCCCGCACTTCTTAAAAAGATCAATTTTACCGGAAAAGACGTCCTCGTTCTTCCGCTGGCCGGAAGCGTCGTTCCGATGAACTGAAACAAAGCCGTTCGGGAATCATCCGGACGGTTTTTCTTTTACAAAAATTCACAGAATGCTTCTTTGACAAACGCAGGGTTATACCGTATAATAAGAGGGAATCTATTAAAGGCAAGGAATGATACAAAGATCATGCTTTTCAATAAAAAATGCGCTTCCGCCCTACGGAAAGCGGCCGCGGTCGTGACCGCAGGCATTATGGCGGCGGCGTTTTCTTCCTGCTCGATCGGGCAGGACAAGACCGATATGGACACCTATCATTACGACGGCGTTTTCGGTGCGCAGTGGGGCGCGACTCCGGACGAAGCCGCAAACCAGATGCAGCTCACCCGCTCTCAGTGGGTTCGGCTTGAGGACGATCAGCTGGAAGGACTTCCCGAAGGGACAATCGGCTATGAGATCACCCGAACGACCATGATGTTCGGGCTTTATATGACAACCGAAGCCTATTTCACCGACTCGATCGACGGGGCGGGCGAATATCTGGGGCTGTACGCGATCAAGTGCCGGTTCTTTGAGGATCCTGAATATTATTCACAGAGCGACCTCTCGCTCTGTGACGAAGATTTCAAGCTCAACGGTGAGGATGCGCTGGAGGAATTCCAGGCGCGCGCTCTCTACAACCGGAACGTCAGCTACGGAACCTATACTGACGAAAGCGGAACATGGGACACGATCAGCTGGAGCTGTGACAACACCATCGATTCGGTTGAAGCGGATGAATCGGTTAAGGAGACGGCAAAGGCAACGCTGGACGCGATCGACGAATGTCTGAAGGACTGGAACGGATGCTTTGCAAGCGTCAAGGAAGCACCGCTCAGCAGTGCGACCATCTTTTACAACAATCCGGACGGCGAGTCCTATATCCTCTTCAGCGGGCTTCCGGCCGCGGCTCTGAAGGATGCGGAATAAGACACAAAAATCCCCCGAAACGGCTCGGATACAGCCGGCTTCGGGGGATTTTTTGAACCATCAGACCAGATTGACAAACTTCTTTTTGGAAGCGCGAAGATACATCAGCACCGCGCCGATAAGCGTCAGCGTTTCACCGATCAGGAACGTCCACAAGCATCCAGTTTTTTGATCGGAGCCGTGCCGAGCCGGCTTTCCTGCTTCATTTTCTTTTCCATTCAAAAACCTTCCTTATAGAAAAATAAAAAAACGAGCAGACATAACTGGATTTACGCAGTCATTCTACTCGTTATTTCATCATTTTAGCATATCAGGCGATGATTCGCAAAGGAAGTTCTGCACAAATCATATGCACGATTTTTTAGGTGATCTGCGCAGAGATAGGTGATCTGCGCAGAGAAAAGTTTTAGGAAAAAGAAAAAACG
The DNA here is from genome assembly GCA_022770625.1 of Oscillospiraceae bacterium. Lineage (GTDB taxonomy): Bacteria > Bacillota > Clostridia > Oscillospirales > Ruminococcaceae > Faecivivens. Next base: position 15,637 of record JALEHK010000021.1, read on the forward strand.
GATCTGAAATCAGATCCGTTTTTTGGAGGTGTCACCCAGATTTGAACTGGGGAGTCAGGGAGTTGCAGTCCCTTGCCTTACCACTTGGCTATGACACCAAATTGGAGCGGATTACGAGGCTCGAACTCGCTACCTCCACCTTGGCAAGGTGGCGCTCTACCAGATGAGCTAAATCCGCATAAGTGGTGCCTCCGGTCGGAATCGAACCAACGACACGGGGATTTTCAGTCCCCTGCTCTACCGACTGAGCTACAGAGGCAAAAGGAAATCCGGGTGCTACCGCACCTCTGACTCCCTTTCTCTGAAGAAACTTCAAAGAAAAAGTGGCGACCCGAATGGGGCTCGAACCCACGACCTCCAGCGTGACAGGCTGGCGCTCTAACCAACTGAGCTACCGGGCCAGATGGTGGGGACAACAGGGCTCGAACCTGTGACCCTCTGCTTGTAAGGCAGATGCTCTCCCAGCTGAGCTATACCCCCATCAAAGGCTTTCGCGTTTCGTAAGGTTTTGTTTGTCTTGCGTCTCGCGAACAAGTGTTATTATACACGCCAAATTTGTTTTTGTCAACCCTTTTTTTGAAAAAAATATAAGTTTTTTTCAAAAGGCGTTTTTCGCCCTTTTTTACGCGGTTTTTTCCCTGCTTCTTGCTTTTTGGATCGCTTTCATGTATAATGGCGTTATATGGATTTGATCCGTCAGAAACAAAAATCCCCGGGCAGGAAACTTTTGCTCCGCACCCTTTTTACACACCAGAAAGTGAGGGAACCATCCGTGCCACGTCAAGGGCGTATTACCAAAAACGCAGTCGGTCATGCCGTGATGACGGTCATCAACTGTCTGCTGATTATACTCTGTCTGCTTTTCTCTGTTGTCTTAGCGCTCAGTTCGATGAAGGCCGGTACCTTTTCGATCTTCGGAAAGAACTGGTACTATTATCAGTCGGACGTCATGAGCGGTGAAGTTGAACGAAACGAACTTTTAATGATCAACCACGATACGCCGTCCGAATTTCAGACGGACGATCTGATCGCTTTTTATGAGACCGATGCCAAAGGAACCCGCGTCATCCAGATTGCAAAGGTTCAGCAGGTCGAGGGAAACCGGTGCCTGGTTCAGGAAGCCGAAGGAGATCCGTTCGTTCTCGACGGAAGCACGACCGTCTTTATTGGCCGCGTCACCTCACACAGCAAGCTGCTCGGACGGATCGTCCAGCAGATGCGCACCAAAGAGGGGCGGAAGATTTTTCTCGGATGGTCGGTAGCGATCCTTCTTTTCTCCTGCGGACTGACGATCCTGCTCCATGTCCGGCGCGACCGCCGCATTCAGCTGGAAGGCGGAACCGTATCCGGAGACGGATATGAAGAGTACGACGAGTACGGAGAGCCGTATGACGAGTACGAGGAATACGAAGAAGAATATGACGACGATTATCCTGAACAGCCCGCCGCACGGTTCGACCGCGTACAGGCTGTCAAAAATCCTCTTTATACGCCGCCGGCCCGGAGAGATGAGCCGGAGTATGACGACGGCTACGAAGAGGACTATGAAGAGAACGAGATTCCGCAGGCTGTTGATGAAGAGAACATGAATCTCATTGCTTCATCGACCGAATCGGAAGATGAAGAAGAGGTCGATTTTGACGCGATCTTCCGCGAGATCAATCGTCAGATCAAGAACCAGTAAGCGGTAAAAACAGAAGAAAATTCCTTACAAAACTGCAGGGCGATTTTTAGTCGCCGTCTGCAGTTTTGTGCGTTTATGGAGAATTTGCACGCGCACATCGGCGTTTTTCTTATTTTTCAGCTTAATAAGCTATATTTTTGGCGATATACAGGTAAAACGTATCGCCTGAAAATATCACTAGCCGTTCCACCACTCCTACTTTCAAGAAAGGACGATTTCCTATGTCCCTCCCCGCTTTTCCGCCTAAAACTCTGATGATCGCGCAGTCCGGCGGCCCCAGCTGCGCCATCAACGCGACTCTGGCCGGTGCGCTCAGCGCCGCTTCCGAATCAGACTGTGTTCAGCGGATCCTCGGCGCCTTCCATGGTATCGAAGGGGTACTGAACGAAAACACGATCGATCTCACCGGATTTTCCGATTTTGACCGGCTTTCCGCAACGCCCGCCATGGCGCTCGGATCCTGCCGAAAAAAACTCCCGGAAGCATTTTCCGATCCGATCTATGAGGAAATCTTTCATAAACTCCAAAAAGAGAATGTCCGATGGTTTCTTTATATCGGCGGAAACGACAGCATGGACACTGTACGCCGGCTTTCGGAGTTTTTCGCGGTCAAGAAAGCGCAGGAACCCCATCTGGAGGTGCCGGTCGTTTTCGGCCTTCCCAAAACGATCGATAACGATCTCTCGGCCTGTGACCACACGCCCGGGTACGGAAGCGCCGCCCGGTATCTTTATCAGACGGTGCAGGAGCTGATCCGGGATACGGCGATCTATGCCGTTCCGTCGGTCACGATCGTCGAGGTCATGGGACGCAACGCCGGATGGCTGACGCTCGCCGCCGGACTTCCGAAATTCATGGGCGGAGAAAAGCCGGACATCATCGCCATTCCCGAGGTGGCGTTTGACGAGAAGGCTTTTATTGAAAAGATCCGTTCGCTTCATCAGCATACCCACAGCGTAATCGCCGTCGTAAGCGAAGGAATCCGCAGCCGGTCGGGAGAATATGTCGGCATGGAAAACAAAAGCGGTGCGGTCGATGTCTTTGGGCACGCTTATTTAAGCGGAGTCGGAAAATATCTGGAACTGCTTGTCAAGAAAGAGATTGGCTGTAAGGTGCGGTCGATCGAACTGAATCTGATGCAGCGCTGCTCGGCGCACATTGCATCCAAAACCGACATCGACGAGAGCTTTGCGGTCGGCATGTTCGGCGCTCAGCAGGCGCTTATGGGGGTCACAGGGAAGATGGCGGTCATTCTCCGGGAAGAGACGAAAAGCGGCTACCACGCCATCTACGGCTGTGAGGAGATCGAGCGCTGCGCCAATCACGAACGGCTGGTTCCGGAAAAATGGTATGACCTGGAAGATCCGAAGGTACAGCAGGAGATCGTCGCGTATATCCGGCCGCTCATCAAAGGAAAAGCGGTTTCCTTTGATGACGAATACGGAACCGCCGGATTTATCGACTGGCTGAAATTTTCTCGGCAGGAGGGACGCTGAACCGAATCCCACCTTCCAAGCGGCGTATAATGCGCACAGTCCTTTCCCATACTGAATAAAAAACAGGGAAAGGACAAAAAGCTCATGAAAAAACGTACCCGCAAATCGTTATCCGGACGTTTGAAAAAGAAAATTCGCAGCGTCTTCCGGCTGATCGCGCTGGCGGCAGGGATTCCGGCCGCGGCGCTGATCGGGGCGGTCGCCTGTCTCAGTCTTTCTCTCCCGGACACTTATTATCTGGAGGATCCGTATGCCTTACGGCTAAGTCAGTACCGGATTCTTACGCCGGTATCCGAAGCCGAAGAAAGCGTTCCGGTACTTCTGGGGGCGTCGCCGCCGAAAGCGGATACGCCGGATGACGCGCCAGACAATCAGCCGGACACACAGCCGGACACTCAGCCGGACGGTGAAAAAACAGCCGCAAACGCCGAAACCGTCCGGTATACGCTGATGCTCGGCGGAAAGATCCCGGTCAAGCAGGTTTCTGCCGTTCAGAGCGACACCCGATATGTCATTCCAAGCGGAAGTGTCTTTGGACTGAAGATGCTGACCGAAGGCGCGATCGTCTCGTCGCTGGCACCGGTCGAAAGCGTATCCGGCGCCAAATGTCCCGCAAAAGACGCCGGGCTTCAGGCAGGAGATATCATTCTTACGGCCAACGGGGAAGCCGTCCTATCGTTTGACCTGCTTTCCTCCATAATCCAAACAGCGGGGGAAAACGGAGGAGAAGTGACTCTTACCTATTCGCGCGGCGGAAAAACGCATACGACCGCTCTTACGCCGGTCGATACGGGCGATGGGAAATGGCTCGCAGGCATTTGGGTGCGGGATTCTTCTGCCGGTATCGGAACCATCACCTTTTATGAGCCGGTCAGCGGATGCTTTGCGGCACTCGGACACGGTGTCTGCGATGCCGACACCGGCGTACTGCTTCCTCTGCAATGGGGAAAGGTCTGCGGCGCGGCGATTCTGGGCGTGGACAGAGGGATTCCCGGCACGCCGGGAGAACTCAAGGGCGCTTTTCTTGACTCCGCCTTTACTCTTTCCCGTCTGCTCGGGAAAGACGGCGTAATCAGTTCGGGAACGGTACTGGACAACCTTTCCTGCGGGCTGATCGTTCGGGCAGAGGGTATCACCGGAAGCTTTCCTGACGACGCGCTCACGGCTGTCGCGCCCCGGCAGGAAGTGCACACCGGAGAGGCCAAAATCCTCTCGACCATCGGCGGAACTAAACCGCAGCTTTTTGACGCGCAGATCGAAAAGGTTTCCTACTCGGAAGAGGATTTCTCCAGAAATATGGTCATCCGGATCACCGACCCGGAGCTGATCGCAGCCACCGGCGGCATTGTACAGGGGATGAGCGGCAGCCCGATCCTGCAAAACGATCGGTTGGTCGGCGCGGTCACCCACGTTTTCGTCGGAGATCCGGAAAGAGGATATGGCATATTTGCCGAAACAATGCTGGATAATCTCTTAAAATACAGCTGACTGCACAGTGAGTTCATGCAAAGCCGCCTGTTCCATACTCTTTTTTCTGGGAACTTTGCCAATCTTTCGTCAATTTGCGCATAGGCCGGAAACAAAACAGGTGTTATAATATAAGATAAAGATCAATATTCTGGGCGTTTATTCTCAAAGCAGATAAAAAGACATCGGAGGAATCTTGCATGAAAACGGAAAAGGAAGAAAAAGCGAACGGGAAAGGACGTTTTCCCCGTTCCGAACGGCTTCCGGTCATTATGCTGATTGCGGCGGCAGGCGGACTTTGCGGCTGCTATGGGACCATCGCATTCGGCACCTTTGCGTTTGGTGAAACAGGAAATCTTCTGCATCTCTGGAGCGATCTTATTTCGGGGAACTGGGTTAATATGCTGCTTCGGACGCTGACAGTCGGACTTTTCATGTGCGGGATCGCCCTTGCGGTCATCCTTCCGGAAAAAGTCGGAAAAAAGAAATGGCAGACAGCCTGTCTGCTGATCGAAGTGGCTTTGACCAGCTTTACCCTGCTATGTCCTGGACAGATCCACTTTCTCCTTCAGCTGGCGCCGCTCTTTTTGGCAGCAGCCATGCAGTACCACTCCTTTAACTACTGCGAAGGATTTGCCGCGGCAACCATTTTTTGCAGCAACAATCTCCGCCAGACTACGCTTGGACTGGTCGGCTGGCTGAGAACCAGAGACCCGGAATCGCTTCGCCGGTTCAAGACCTATGGACTGGTCGTTACAGCGTACAGCTGCGGCGCGATCGTCTGCTGTGCGCTTTATCCGCATATCGGACGTGCTGTCCTTCTTCCCGCCATCGCCTTTTACGCGCTCCTCAGCCCCTACATCGCGCTTGAACGTGAAACGGAAGCCGATGAAGAGAAATCGATCGAAGCTGCCGTTGAAGCTGCTGCAGACGAAATCGCGGAAGAACTGGTGCCTGATCCCGTCCTCGAAGCTGCCGCTCTTTCTGAAACAGAATCAAAAAACGCCGGATAAATTCTTATCCAGTAAGAGGGTAAAAAGTTCCCGCTTTTTTACCCTCTTTTTTTATAAACAGACATAATTTGCCGCAAATCTGCAATCCGCCAAAATACATCTTGCGCTTTTTCGGAAAAGCTGTCATAATAACAGGCATAGGTCAAAAGCTTGAAAAAAGATAAACGAAGGGGAATGAATGGACATGGAAAGAAACGATGCAGTATATACTGAATATGTAGCGATCTTAAAGCGGGAACTGGTTTCGGCCATGGGATGTACCGAGCCGATCGCGGTCGCTTATTGTGCCGCAAAAGCCCGCAGCATTTTGGGAAAGATGCCGGTCAGCACCGAGCTGATCGTCTCCGGCAACATCATCAAAAACGTAAAAAGCGTAATCGTTCCGAATACCGACGGTGCGCGCGGACTGGAAGCGGCGGCGGGAATCGGGATCGTCGCCGGAAAGGAGGAACTGGGGCTGGAAGTCCTCTCTCAGGTCACGTCCGAGGACAAGGCCGCTTTCGCCGCATGGATGAAGGAAGAATGCTTTCAGGTGCGTCAGGCAGAGGACGGAAGGCTTTTATCGATCACCGTCCGTTTGAAGGATGAGGACGGGAAAACAGCTGTCGCCCAGATCACCGACGCGCACGACCGGATCGTTTACCTGGAAAAGAACGGAGAGGTGCTTCTGGACCGGCGGACGGCCGCTAACGCTGAAAAAGAAGTCGGAAATAAAGATGCGGGCCTGACCGTTGCGGGCATTTGTGAATTTGCAGCGATGGCGGATATCCGCGATGTACAGGAGATCCTCGACCGTCAGATCTCCTATAACTGCGCCATTTCCGCAGAAGGCCTGAAAGGAAACTATGGTGCGAACATCGGTAAGGTGCTGCTGAAAAACAATGCCGATTGTGCCAAGACCCGCGCAAAAGCGCGCGCCGCAGCCGGTTCGGATGCGCGGATGAACGGATGTGAGCTTCCGGTCGTTATCAACTCCGGCTCTGGAAATCAGGGGATCACCGCCTCTCTTCCAGTCATCGAATACGCTGAAACGCTCGGATGCTCAAGGGAGGAGCTTTATCGGGCGCTGATCGTTTCCAACCTTCTTTCGGTTCATATCAAATCGGGGATCGGCTGTCTCTCTGCCTACTGCGGCGCGGTATCGGCGGGCGCTTCCGCCGGTGCAGGAATCGCATGGCTTCAGGGCGGACGGCTGGAAGAGATCGCGCATACCATCGTAAACGCACTTGCCGTGACCTCCGGTATCGTCTGTGACGGTGCAAAAGCATCCTGTGCGGCGAAGATCGCGATTGCAGTGGACGCGGGTATCCTCGGATACGAGATGTTCCGGATGGGACAGCAGTTCTACGGCGGAGACGGGATCATTTCCGATGGAGTGGAAGCAACGATCCGAAACATCGGTCGTCTCGGGCACGACGGAATGAAAGAGACCGATCGGGAGATCCTTAATATCATGACCTGCGTGGACTGATCAAGCGAATATGCAAAAAGGACAGGCTGATGCCTGTCCTTTTCTTTTCCCCCAGATGGGAATTTATTTCTGCATATTGCGTTCAAAGCGTTCGAAGTATCCGATCAGCTCGCCCTTTTCGTTGCGGACAGGATTGATGTACTTGCGCTCGTTATAGACACTGACGCCAAGAAAAATCTCGTTGCCGTGATTTTTCAGCTTTTCAACCGCCGCGATCAGCATTTCTTTGGATTTTTCGGTATGGCAGTTAAAAATCGACTGGCCGATCAGATCATCATAGCCGCGCACCTCATAATAATGGTGGCGGGCTTCTTTATTCAGAAAGCGGATGATATGGTCGGTATCGACAAAAACGATCCGGTAGGGAATTGAATCAAGAATATAGCGAAACATCGCTTCATTGGTCAGTTCCATATTGATCTCCTGTTATCAGTACTGACGGCCCCAGTAAACCAGCTTATGCGCAGGCTTTCCGCAGCAGACGCACTTGTCGCCGATCGGCTCTTCGTTAAAGGGAATGCAGCGGGACTTGATACCGGTCTCATCCTTGATCTTATTTTCACAGGCTTCGTCGCCGCACCACATCGCGCGGATAAAGCCGGATTTCTCGTTGGCGATCTGAACGAACTCGTTCCAGTCATGTGCGTCCCAGGTACGATTCTTCCGGTTTTCAAGAGCCTTTGCGTACAGACCGTCATGAACCGCCTGAAGCGCTGCCGGAACAGCCGTCTCCAGTTCATCGAGAGAAACAACGATCTTTTCGCGGGTATCTCTTCTGACGAGGACGCACTGGTTCTGTTCGATATCCTTGGGGCCGATCTCCAGACGGAGCGGAACGCCCTTCATCTCATACTGAGCGAACTTCCATCCGGGAGAGTTATCGGAATCATCGAGTTTGACGCGGGCGATACTCTTCAGTCTGTTCAGCAGCTCGCCAGCTTTATCCAGAACGCCTTCCTTATGCTGAGCGATCGGGATGATAATCAGCTGGATCGGAGCGATCGCAGGCGGAAGGACAAGACCGTTGTCATCGCCGTGGGTCATGATGATGCCGCCGATCATACGGGTCGATACGCCCCAGGAGGTCTGGTGCGGATAAGCGAGTTTATTGTCTCTTCCGGTGAACTGAATGCCGAATGCGCGGGCAAAACCGTCGCCGAAATAATGGCTGGTGCCCGACTGAAGGGCGACGCCGTTATGCATCATGGCTTCGATGGTATACGTCTCTTCCGCACCGGCAAACTTTTCCTTCGGGGTCTTTTCGCCGCGCAGAACCGGGATCGCCAGAGAGTCCTCAAAGAAGGTCGCATATACATCCAGCATCCGCAGCGTCTCTTCCTGTGCTTCCTTCGCGGTCTCATGCATAGTATGGCCTTCCTGCCAGAGAAATTCGGAGGTACGCAGGAAAGGACGAGTCGTCTTTTCCCAGCGCATGACCGAGCACCACTGGTTATACAGCTTGGGCAGGTCGCGGTAGGAATGGATGACATGGGAGAAGTGTTCACAGAAAAGCGTCTCCGAAGTCGGACGGACACAAAGCCGTTCGGTCAGCTTTTCATCGCCGCCCATCGTGACCCATGCGCACTCGGGAGCAAAACCGACGACATGATCCTTTTCCTTCTGAAGAAGGCTTTCGGGGATCAGCATCGGCATATATACGTTTTCATGTCCGGTTTCTTTAAAGCGGGCATCGAGGATTTTCTGGATATTTTCCCAGATCGCGTAACCATAGGGACGGAATACAATACAGCCACGCACGCTCGAATATTCGCAAAGCTCGGCTTTTACAACAACGTCGGTATACCATTTGGCGAAATCGACATCCATGGAGGTGATGGCTTCGACCATCTTCTTCTGCTGTGCCATGAAGGGATCTTCCTTTCTCTTTTAAGGACTTTCAGGAGCATATCTTTCGGAGCGTTTCCCAGCGCATCCCGGGTGCATCCTGACAGTTAATTTGATTATATCAGTTTTTCCCTGCCTTTTCAAGATGCGCGGGGCAGATTCACGGGGCTTTGCCGAAAAAAACTTTTGGCAAATAAAAAAGGACACGGCCTAAAAACGGCCGTGTCCGAAAAAAGAACTCAGTTTTCTTCCGAAAGAGGATGAACCTTCTTTTCCCGAAGGAACGCATAGACGATAACGACCGCACTGTAAATGAGCATCATCTGCCATGCGTTTTCGATGTCGCTGAAGTTTAAGATCGCCGCCATCACATAACCCGCGAGCGCGATGGTCGTCAATACCATCAGAACCGGCTTTTTGACCTTGAAACTGGTTTTAGCCATCGCTTTCGGATTCTTTTTATAGATCAGGTACCCGGTAAAGATCGGGAACAGGACGTAGATCAGCGATACGCCGTTTCCGAGCATGGCGATCGTGCCGATATCCAGACCGGTGAGGATCGGGATCGCGCCGATGATATAAAAGACGGTCAGCAGAATCCACGGCGTTCCGCGTTTGCTGATCGATGCGGCTTTTTTCGGAAGCCAACCTTCTTCTGCGGCGATCAGGAGCCCTTTGGTGCACCAGGTAAAGGTCGCATTCAGAGTCGAAGCGACCGCAAACATACCGCCGCCGACGATAAAGAAAATATAGACCGGCGTCGGGAAGATCTCTCTCGCAACAAGCACCAGACTTTCTCCGGCAACCTCATCGATCGGCAGAACTCCTGCGGCGACAACGCCCATCAGCGCGTAAATGACCGCTACGATGACGGTGCTTCCGATCATGGCCCGCGGAAGATCACGACCGGGATTTTTCATCTCGCCGCCCAGTTCGCTCAGGAACTCGGCTCCGCCGGTCGCAAAGGTCAGAAGGCTTGCACCCGTTAAGAATCCGACGACACCGTTGGGCATGATCGCGTCGATTCCCTTGAATACGCTCCAGTCAACCTTCGGAAGGCCAAAGCCGATAAAAAGGACAAGCGCCGCGAGAAGGACAACAACCAGAACATTCTGGAGTTTGGCAGCCAGATCAATGCCCAGAAGGTTCATCACATAACAGATCGTCAGAATCGCAAAAGCAATTACTGTTTGATTCAGACCGGGGAGCAGGCTGCACATATACTCCGCAAAGGTGATCGCGAACATCGCCAGAACCAGCTGACCCGCCACCAGAAGCGCCAGATAAAAGAACCCAGTCTTTTTTCCGATATAGTCGCGGACATAGGTATACATACCGCCGGTCGCGGGAACCGCGCTTCCAAGCACTGCCAGAACGGTATTGGGACAGATGACCAGAATGGCCGCCAGAATAAAGGCAAACGGCGTTCCCGCTCCGGTCAGAGCAATGCAGATACCGGTCAGCGCCATAATGCCGGAGCCGATGATCTGTCCGATCCCGATCCCCATCAGGTCGCCAAGTCCAAGAACCTTTTTCAGGTCTTTCTTTTCTTCAGCCATGATAAAACACACCTCCGTTGATTATTTGATTTCGTCCAGCGCGTCCCTGATGCAGGACAGCCCGGCCAGAAGCTGATCTTTCGGACAGGCAATGTTCATCCGGACAAATCCATCATAATTTTCGCCGTAATGCGCGCCGCTGTTTAAGCCGGCGCCTTTTTCCGCGATCCGGCGGATCAGTTCGTCGCTGGACAGGCCGTAGCTCCTCATATCCATCCAGAGAAGATAGGTTCCCTGCGGATCGGCGAGTTTAACCTCAGGCAGATTTTCCGCCAGATACTCTTTGACAAGTTCAGCGTTCCGAGTCAGGAATACCTGTTCCTCATCGACCCACCCATCTCCGAGCGTGCAGGCGGTTTTCGCCGCTTCCAGTCCGAGCGTATTCGGACAGAAAAGATAGCGGGAATAGAGGTATGCCTGATACTTTTCCCGAAGCGTTTTCCCGGGAATGATCAGATTCGAGGTCTCAAGCCCGGCGACATTGAAGGTCTTGCTGCAGCTGGTACAGACGATCAGATTCTCATAAAGCGCCGGAAATTTCCCGAGGGTCGTGTGGATATGCCCGCCGAGGATAAGATCCCAGTGAATCTCATCGCTGATGACGATAACTCCGTAAGCGGCGCAGATGTCCGCAACTTTTTGCAGCTCTTCTTTGGTCCAGACGCGGCAGACGGGATTGTGCGGCGAGCAGAATAAAAGCATTTCTGCCCCGTCCTTACAGGCTTTTTCCAGTCCGTCGAAATCAATATGATAACCCGTTTCGTCCAAAATCAGATCATTTTTGATCAGGGTGCGTCCGGTCGTTTCCACCACCGAATAAAACGGATCGTAAACCGGAGGCTGAACGATAATCTTTGCATCCGCATGAGTCAACGCCTCGATCGCATTCGCCATGGCGGGCACAATGCCGCCGGTCGGAACGATCCACTCGTTTTTAATCTCCCAGTCATGCCGCCGCTTGCACCAGCCGGCGATTGCCGAAAAATAGCTTTCATCCAGATCGGTGTATCCGATCACGCCCCGGTCGATCCGCTTTTTCAGCGCATCCAGAACCGGCTGAAAAACCGGGTAGTCAGCGTCCGCAATCGAAAAGGGGATCAGTCCTTCCCGACCGTAATCGGCTTTTTGAAAGTCCCATTTGATACAGGCGGTTCCTTTCCGGTCGATTCCGCGGTCAAATGCTTCAAAACTTCCGCTCATCTGAAAATCACTCCTTATCTGTTAAAACTGTAACGATCTATATTTGTATTATAACCCGAGTGTGTTTTCCTGACAAGTAGGTACTTTCAGGTAATCGTGATAAAAAACAAAAAACGGACTTCAATTTCCAAAAGAAATCAAAGTCCGGATTTTTCAGTTTGTTTTTTTGCGAAAAGGGGAATGTCTGTCCATCCACGGCGAATAGGCGATCCGGCAAAGAAGATTATCTCCCGTTACCCCCGGACGTAAATTCAGTCCGTTCGGGAAAATGGCGTAGATCACAAGGCTGATAGTCATGCCGTTGAACATCATAAACGTAACCTTCAGAAAATCCCGTTTATCGGTCATCAAAAAATACAAAGGCGAACCGATCAGCAGGATAAACCAAGACGCATACGGAATCAGAAACCACTCGCAGAAAGGAATTTTATCATCGAGCGGACAATGGATGATGTACTTGGCCGTCACCGTATGTTTGAGAATGACAAAGCCGGTAAGGTAAAAGATGTAGTGGAGCAGGATTTTTGAATAAGGCTTTTCCCGCACCAGTTTTTTGATAAATGTCAGCATGAGTATAAAAACAGATCTGTCTGAACAGCTTCTGCTTATTTTTTCCAGTATTTCCGGTCAAGGCTCCGGAAACGAACCGCTTCGCTGATATGCTCCGGCCCGATCACCTCATCTCCCGCAAGGTCGGCAATCGTCCGGGAGACCTTCAGGATCCGGTTATAGCCCCGGGCAGACAGCCCCAGCCGGTCAAACGCACTGCGCAGAAGAGCGATCCCCTTATCGCTGACCGGGCAGGCTTTTTGCATCAGTGCTGGAGTCAGGCCGCTGTTGCAGTAAACGCCGGTTCCCTGATACCGTTCCAGCTGGATCTTCCGTGCGCGGTTGACCCGCTTGCGGATCTCCGAAGAGGTCTCGCCCCTTGCTCCGCCCGAAAGCTGAGAAAATTCGACCGGCGGCACCTCAACGTGCAGATCGATCCGGTCAAGCAGAGGACCGCTGATCCGGGAAAGATACCGTTCGACCTTCTGCGGCGAGCAGGTGCAGGCGTGAGTCGGATGACCGTAATAGCCACAGGGGCAGGGATTCATTGCTGCCAAAACGATCATCCGGCAAGGGTATGTCAGCGTACCGTTGACCCGCGAAATCGTCACCTCTCCGTCCTCGATCGGTTGACGGAGGATTTCAAGCGCCATCCGGTCAAATTCGGGAAGCTCATCCAGAAACAGAACGCCGTTATGCGCAAGGGAAATCTCTCCCGGACGCGGGATCGTTCCGCCGCCTGAAAGACCGGCCGGGGAAACGGTATGATGCGGAGAACGGAAGGGGCGCTCGGTGATGATCGGATGCTCGGCGGTCAGGATCCCGGCGATCGAATGGATCTTGGTCGTCTCGATCGCTTCCTCAAACGTAAGATCGGGAAGAATGGACGGAAAGCGCCTTGCAAGCATACTTTTCCCCGATCCAGGCGAACCGATCAGAAGGGTGTTGTGACCGCCGGCCGCCGCGATCTCAAGCGCGCGCTTGGCGGTCTCCTGTCCCAGTACATCCGCCATATCGGGATAGGTTCCTTCCAGCGCAGGCCGAAACTCGAGCGGCTGTTCGGGGGTAAGGGTAGTCAGTCCCTCATAAAAGTTTACGACATCCAGTGCCGAACGGACGCCATAAACCTCGATTCCGCGGACAACGCTTGCTTCGGCGGCATTCTCCGCCGGAAGGAAGATTCGCTTATAGCCCTTTTCAAGCGCCATAATGGTCATCGGAAGCGCGCCGGTGATCCGTCTTACGCTTCCGTCCAGTGCCAGTTCTCCCAAAAAGACCGCCTCATCAAAGCGCGCCTGTGTGCTACCGGACGCGGACAGCAGCGACAGATAAATCGGCAGATCATAAATTGGGCCGCTTTTATGCATATCCGCCGGAGCAAGGTTTACGGTGATCTTGGCGGCAGGTACCTCAAACCCGGTGTTTTTCAGCGCCGCCTTGACCCGATCCCGGCTTTCCTTTACGGCGGCATCCGGAAGCCCAACCGTTTCAAACCGCGGCATGCCCCGGGAAATATCCGTCTCGACCTCCACTAAAAAAGCGTTCATCCCAAAAAGCCCGGCACTGGTCACTTTTGCATACATCGGCGATGCCTTCCTCTCCGGCACAGACTCTACTGATTGCACAAAATCTGCGTCTGTTTTTCCTTTATTGTACATGATTTTTTGTGTCTGTGCAAGAGATAAATCCATTTCTTACCCGGAAAGCCTTGCAATCAAAGATCGTTTCCTGTAATATAAAAATAAATCGTCGGATAAAAAGGAGAATCGCTTCATGGACATTTCCGCACTTCTGCGCCCGAAACGAAGAGAGCCGGTACGCGGCGAGCTTTTAACGCCGATGGCGGCGGCCGGAGCGGTGGTTTCCGGAGCGATCCTTTTATCCTCTCTTGTTTCACTGCAATGGATCCGGTATCTGGCGCTTATTTTTGGCGCTGCGGGATTCATCTTTCTTTTGATTTTTCTCCTTTTTCGCAGAAAAAAGAGGAGCCTTTCCAGACGGGTTGAATTTCCCGCGCTCTTTTTACTGGCGTTTATGCTGGGGATGCTGCTCGCGGGGAAAGAACGCACCGAGCTTCTTGCCGCGCGGGTTTTTGACGGACAGTCCGCCGTGATCTCCGGCACGGTTTCCCAACCCGTCCGGCGGGCAGGCGGAAAAAGCCGGTTTCTGATCAAAAACGCACAGATTTCGACCGAAAGCGGTGTTTCCGGAACCGCCGACGTTCTTTTTTACAGCGACGGAGAGCTTTCCTATGACGGCGGAGAAAAGACGGTTCTGCGCGCCACACCCTCCTCTGACCTGACTCTCTCCCAGATCGGAATGGGCGGGCAGCTGATCGTCTATCGTGCGGAATTTATCCAGGATGAAAGGAACGGACTGCTTTACCCTCTTTACCGACTGCGTGCCCGTGTCCTGAGCCGTATACAGCGTAATCTCCGGCAAGCGGTCGGGAAAGAGGACGCGGGACTTCTCTCGGGATTCCTTTTCGGAAGCCGGGAGATGCTGAGCGACCGAGACGATATCCGGATGCAGGGAGCCGGACTTGCTCATCTGCTCGCGGTATCCGGACTTCATGTCGCGATCTTTTTCTCCCTGACCGGTCTTTTACTCCGGCCGTTTGGGCGGCGGGCGGCGCTTTGGGGATCGATCCCGATCACCGCGGGTTATGTTTTCCTGACCGGAGGTTCGGTCTCTTCGGTTCGCGCTCTGATGATGCTCAGCATGATCGGGTTGGCCGAGTTATGCCGTTATCCTAAAAACACCACTTCTATTCTTGGAAGCGCTGCGTTTTTCTTCTGCCTTTTCAATCCGAACTGCGTCTTTCAGATCGGTACGATCCTGAGTTTCCTTTCGGTTTTTTGCATCTATGCGGTCTCTCCGCTTCTGTATAAAGAGGAAATGACGCGCTCTCTGCCCGGAAAATTTGCCGAGTCGGCCTTACAAAACGCCTCCATTTCCCTTTGCATCAGCGTTGCCACCCTTCCGGTCATGACGCTTCTGAATGGATTTATTCCGTTGCTGGCGCCGGTATGCAGTCTGCTCGTTCTTCCGGTCATGCCGGCGGCTCTGGTGCTCGGACTGATGGCGGCAGTTCTGGGCGGAAGCTTTCCTGGAAAACTCGTCGGAATTCCTGCTCGTCTGTTGATCGGGTGGATCCGGTTTTCAGCCGACCTTGGAAACATGGGCCCGAAAATTCCGCTTGGCGGAGCGCTTCTCCGAACCGGAACGGCGGCGGTTCTCGCTCTGCTGACCCTGTCGGCGGTCATCTGCGGGATTCGCCGACTCTCTCTTCACAGAAAACTCTTTGCCTCGCTTACGGCGTTTCTTGTTTCTTTGACTGCTTTTCTTTCGATCCTTCCTCAGCCGCAGACCCTGACCCTTTCTTCTCTTGAAGGAGCGCTGATCCTGCAAAAAGGCACACAGGCGATGCTGATCGGAAGCGGGAAAAGCGACTATGCAGGAAATACGCTTGCAAAATTTCTTCGGGCAAACGGCATCCTTTCGTACACGCTTCTGATCCCGGAAGGAAAGCGGACGTTTTCCGGCGGAGCCTATACGCTTTGTGGCACGTTCCCACCGGAAAAGATCCTCACCGCCGATCCGAATGATTCCTCACTGCGTCAGGCGCTCGATGCTTATCCTGCTCTTGAGGATCAGACCCATATCATTACGGCCGCCGAATACCGCCTTTTTGACAGCGGCACGCTCCGTATCCGTCCGTCCAAAGAAGGACTGTCGATCGAACTGTACGAGAACGATCATGCCTTCCGTTTCCGGGATAAAGACGCACCGGATGTTCCTTTCGACGGGATCACCATTTATTATGACGCACAGGAAAATTTCCCGGCTTCGCTTACATTGGCAAGCCCGGAAGATCGTGATATAATAAATGCTGCGGAACAAAGTTCCGCGACGCTACCGAGTTTTGCTCTGCAAAACTCAACAAGGTATTTATCAAATGCTGCGGAACAAAGTTCCGCGACGCTACCGAGTTTTGTTGTGCAAAACTCTGCTGAAATAAAAGAAATGCCCGGATGGAAATCCGGTTTTCTACAGCCTGACTGGCAGATCTTTATCGGTGACGAACTGCGGCTAAGCTGCAAATCCGCCTAAAAAGGAGGGATACCATGCCTTATTTTGACGACGCTGCTCTTTTACGGAATGTCCGTGAAGAGCCGCCCACTCCCATTTATCTGATCTACGGAAAAGAAACCTATTATTCCGGCGTATGTCTCGAACGGCTGCTCGGAAAGCTGGTCAAAAAAGGAACCGAAAGCTTTAACTACCGGAAATTTGACGGAGCCTCTCTCGACTGGATGGCAGTCCGTACCGAATGCGAGAGTCTTCCGCTGATGGCACAGTACAAATGCATTTTAGTCCAAAACCCCAATCTTGAAAAGATCGGAAGCGCCGACCTTGAAATCCTTTCTTCAATCATCGGGGATCCGAATCCATCCAGCGTACTGATTCTCTACGTTTCCGCCTATGATCTGAATCCAAAAAAGAATGCCCGCCTGAGAAAGCTGATGGAGCAGATCGCCGCGGTCGGGATCGTCGCCAATATCGAGCCGAAAAGCCAGTCGGAACTGATCCGGATCATCCGCCAGCGCTGCACCAAAGAAAGATGCAGCATCGATCAGGTGACCGCGAGCATTCTGATCGACCGGTGCGGAAGCGGAATGGAAACGCTGATCCGGGAAACCGATAAGCTGATCGCCTATAGAATGAACGGAGCGATTACCCGCGCCGATGTCGAACTGGTCACCCATAAAAGTCTGGAAGCATCGGTCTATGATCTTTCCCGGGCGCTTCTCGGGAACGGTCGCACCCGCGCGTTTCAGATCCTGAACGATCTTTTTATCAACCGGGAGGATCCGATGCGCATTCTAAGCGTACTCACCTCGACTTTTATTGATCTCTACCGTGCCAAGGCCGCTCATAACGCCGGAAAAACAGCAGAAGATATCCTCTCTCTTTACAATTACGGTGCGCGCCGGTTTGCAGTCGGAAACGCCTTTCGGGACGTACCGAAATATTCGATGCGTCAGATCCGGGAAAGCCTCTCTGTCTTGATGCGAACGGAAACGGAGATCAAAACCGGACGGGGAGACGAACGCATTCTAATCGAAGAAGCGCTCGCGCAGATCCTCGCCCTGAAAGAAGCCGGATGAACCCGGGAAAGGAATGATTACAATCCTTGACAAAATCAAGCTGACGATACCAGTTGTCGTTGAAGGAAAATATGACCGGCTGCGGCTTCAGGAACTGATCGACGGACCGATTATCGAAACCGGCGGATTCGGCATCTTCTCCGATCCTGAAAAGCTCTCTTCTCTTCGGCAGCTTGCCGAAAAAACCGGACTGGTGATCCTGACCGATTCCGACAGAGCAGGCTTTCGGATCCGCAGCTATATCCGCTCAGCCCTTTCGGAGAACGCAAAAGTCATCAATGTCTATATCCCCGATATTTTCGGGAAAGAACGCCGAAAAGCCGCTCCGTCAAAAGAAGGAAAGCTTGGTGTAGAAGGTATCCCGATCGAAACGCTGCGAAAGGCACTGGAAAAAGCGGGGGCACTGGAAGGCACGCCCGCTCCCAAAGGCGAACCGATCACCAAGACCGATCTTTTCCTGACCGGGATCTCCGGAGGAGAAGAATCCCGCGCTCGGCGGCAGCAGCTGTTAAAAATGCTTTCCCTTCCGTCCCGTTTAACGGCGAAGGGGCTGCTTCCGATCCTCAACAGCCTTTATACCCGCGACGAATTTTACGCACTGATCGAACGTCTGCCGGATATAAACCGCTCATCCAAGGGAAACTATTGCCGCAAGGAGGAAAATCCATGAAAAAAAATATCGTTAAAAAAGCCGCTGCAAAAGCAGCTGTACAAACAGCGGAAAGCCTTCTTTCTCCCATTCATGCGAAAAAAGAGGAAAAGGGAAACGTTTGGAAATGCGTATCCTTTCTGCTGATCGGACTGATCGGCGGATACCTGCTTTCTCCTACAAAGGGCGGGATCCTGATCGGAAGCTTTAACGGTGCGCACGCTTCTTTCCCATCCCATCTTCCGTTCCATCCGGAACTGCACCGGTATGGTAAAAAGAAAAATCCTTTTTCGGGAGGAGTCTACGTCGGCAGCTTTAACGGCACCGATGTTTCTCATCAATCCGAGTCGCCCGATCAAGCCAAAAAGGCCGAGCACCGCTGATGAAAACGCTCCTCCTCAACGGCTCTCCGCATCCATCGGGAGATACCGCCGCGCTGGTCGCTCATCTTTTTTCCCGTTTTCCGGAAACACACAGGATCCACCAGATCGATGCCTACACAGCCGGGATCGCACCCTGCTGCGACTGCCGGTACTGCTGGAAAGCGGACGGATGCTGCATCCGTGACCCGATGAACGGGCTGATCGACGAGCTTGATTCCTTTGACAATATCCTGATCGCTTCGCCCGTCTATTTTTCTACCCTGACCCCGCCGCTTCTTTCGGTCGCGAGCCGCCTTCAGCTGATCTATACCTCCAGACGGTTTCGCGGGGAAAAACTTATCACCCGTCGAAAAAAGGGAGGTGTGATCCTGACCGGAGGCGGAGAGGGGAGTCTTTCTCCCGCATGGGAAACGGCGCGTTCGATGCTTCGGGTCATGGGAGCAAAAGAGATTTTTCCGCTTGTCTCTTCTCATCATACCGACTCGCTTCCGGCACGGGAAGACACGGAGGCGCTGAAACAAGCGGAAAAACTGGCCGAGTTTTTCCTTGACTGATAAAAACCGCCCGTAGCTTCATCTACGAGCGGTTTTTTCTTTTATCCCGAAAAGACTTACCTTCCGATCAGCGCCGTCATTTCTTCCGGCATTGCGTCCTCAAGCACCATTTTTTCCCGCTCAAGCGCCTTTACCGCCGGAATTGTTACCTTTCCGCAGTGAAGCGCCTGACCGTCATGGAAAATCGTATCATGCCCGCCGTACAGGGTATCTCCGGCAAGCGGATGACCGATATAGGCCATATGCACCCGGATCTGGTGGGTACGTCCGGTCTCCAGACAGAAGGACAGAAGCGTATGCCCGTTTCCCCGGGCCAGTACCTGATAATGGGTGACTGCCCGCTGTGCATCGGGCGAATCAAAATCAACCTTTCGGGTAATGATCGAGCCGGGAACACGGATCAGCGGCGCATCCACTGTTCCGCTGTCCTCTTCGACCGTTCCTTCGGCGACTGCGTAATAGGTCTTTTCCAGTCTTCCCATCAAAAGTCCGGCCGAAAGGGTATTTTTGGCGGCAACTACGATTCCGGTGGTGTCCCGATCCAGCCGGTAAAGCGGCCGGAACGCGATCCCGGCGCTTCCTTTCTCACCCGTCCCATATCGGGCAGCAAACCAGTTCCCGACGGTATCGTTATAATAAAGGGTGCAGGGATGCACCGACATTCCCGCCGGTTTTCCCATGACACAGATATCCCGATCCTCATAGATCAGCTTCACCGGAAGATCCGGGTTCGGGATCAGATTGACCTCTTCATCGCCGCCGAGCGTCAGGCGGATCACTTCCCCCGCGCGCACCGGATCGACCATCCGGCGGTGTACGCCGTCCACTGTCATTCCGCCTTTTTTCAGGTCGATCACCATCCGGCGGGAAAAACCAAGCATCTCCTTAAAGTAGTCCTGCAACAGCATACCGTCTCCTTTCGAAGAGACGGTATATTCATAACAGGAGAGCCATGCGTCCTTTTCACTCATCCTTCTTTTTCACGACCTGTACGATCTCGGCAATATACACATCGTGATAATCCTTTCCGGGATAGCAGGAGGCATCGATGTCCGCCGGGATCTTTTCCGGATCAAAAGCTGAACGATAAAGGATCTTACAGCAGAAAACCAGTTCCGACTCCTCATACCACGCGAATTTCCCGTCCTGAACAGGAACCGGATGCAGGCCCGCCGCTTCCGCTTTATCCATATCCCGGCCGGACTTTTTCCCGCAGAGAGAAAGCGCTTCCCGCATTCCAGACTGCTCCATATCATAAAAGCTGAGGGTAAAAGAATCGGTCTTGTCGAGAATGGTATGGGTGTAGCGCTGAGGGCGGATATATACCGTCACGACATTTTTCCCCCAAAGGACGCCCATTCCGCCCCAACTCACCGTCATCGGATTGCTCTTTCCGGTATCGGGATCGACCGCCGTTACCAACGCCCAATCCTTTCCGAGTTTGGTAAACGGATTCATAGAGAGTGTTTCCGCAGTGATTTTTTCAAACATAAAAAATCCTCCTTTATCGTTATCTGATTTTTCAATATATGTGCAGGGATCGTTTTTCACGCCCCTATGCGCCAATATTTGCTAATCCTTTTTCAGGCGAGTGATCGAAAGCACGAGTACATCTACCGATTCGGCTTCTGCGGCAAGGAGTGCCCGGGCGGCTTCCTTTGCAGTCGAGCCGGTCGTCAGAACATCATCCACCAGAAGGATCCGCTTTCCGGATACCTCCGGCGATGCTAAAAAACTCCCGCTTAAATTCTTCTGCCGCTCTTCTTCGGTCAGATCATGCTGAGCCTTTGTATCGCGTATCTTTTTCAGCGCGTTTTGACAGGGAACGCCGATACGCCGGGAAACCTCCTGCGCCAGAAGTGCCGCCTGATTATATCCGCGCGCTTTTTCCCTGCGTGGCCGCATCGGCACCGGAACGATCTGATCGAACCTTTTTCCGTCATCCGCCAAGGGTTTCGGAAGAACGTCCGCCATCATCCTTCCGAGAACCCGGGCAGAGCCGGGATGGGAATGAAACTTAAACCGCCGCACCGCCCGCTGAATCGCGCCTTCATAGTACGCGGCCGCCCAGGTATGCAGATACGGAGGAGCCAGTTCCTCACAGATACAGGGATTTTTCCCACATCGCGGGCAGAGTTTTCCCGGCAATGGAATATACAGTTCCCGGCTGCATTCGGGGCAGAAGTTTTCCTCTCTTCCAACGCTTCTCCCGCAGGACGGACAACAGGGAGGAAAGAAAAGCGATAAGAGCGCATCCTTTGCCCCGCCTTTTTTCAGATGTTTCATATCTGCTCCTGTTCTTCCTGTACAGCTTCCGGTTTCAGTTTACCCGTTTCCGCCTGCAAAAAATAGCGAAGTCCGGTATATCGGAGCATCTTCCGGTTGTTATCGACCATCTGATAGACCCGGCTTTCGCTCCCGACAAGGATCAGCAGCTTCCGCGCACGAGTAACGGCAGTATAAAGAAGATTGCGGAAATACAGCTTATCGTATCCGCCGTAGATTGGGAGAACGACCGCGCTGTATTCGCTGCCCTGACTCTTATGCACCGTTACGGCATATGCCAGTTCCAGTTCACTCGCCATATCCAGCGTATAGCTGCACCGCCGGTCATCAAAATCGATCTCCATCGTGCTTCCGATCAGATCGATCCGGCGGATGATCCCGATATCGCCGTTATAGATGCCCATGCCCTTTTCACTTGTGCCGGGCTTTTCCCATTCGATATCATAGTTGTTGCGCGTCTGTAAGACCTTATCTCCTTCACGGAAGGTGAAAAAGGTGCTTTTATATTCCCGCTTGCCTTTGGCGGGCGGATTGAGTGCCTGCTGAAGACTGTCATTGATGGCATAAACGCCGAGATCACCTTTTCGCTGAGGGGTCAGTACCTGAATATCCTCCAAAGGCGAATATCCATAGGAAGCGGGAAGCCGCTTGGAGACCAGTTCGGTTACCGTTGAAAGAACAGCGGAAGCGCTGTTTCGGCGAAGGAAAAAGAAATCGTTGTCTTTTATATTCAGCTCCGGATATTCTCCGGCAACAATCCGGTGGGCGTTGGTAACGATCCGGCTTTCGGCAGCCTGACGGAAAACCTGTTTGAGTTCGACCGTCGGAACACATCTCGAATCAATCAGATCGCGCAGAACGTTTCCCGCTCCGACGCTCGGAAGCTGATCCGAGTCGCCTACCAGAATCAGCTTGCATCCCATCCGGCAGCCCCGGAGAAGCGACTCAAAAAGCGCCGTATCGACCATCGACATCTCGTCAATTACGACCGCGTCGGCTTTTAAGGGATGCTGCTCGTTATGTACAAAGGTCAGTGTTTCTTTTTCTTTGGAACCGAAGTCCACCTCCAGCAGCCGGTGGATGGTTTTCGCCTCCCGGCCGGTCACCTCGCTGATCCGCTTGGCAGCGCGCCCGGTCGGCGCGGCAATCGCAATCGAAAGCCCTTCCTGTTCAAGAAGGTCGATAATGGCGTTTAAGGTAGTAGTCTTACCGGTACCGGGACCGCCGGTCAGAATCAGCATACTCTGGGTCAGTGCTGAACGGATCGCGTCCTTTTGCAGCGAAGCGTATTCGATGCCCTTATCCCTTTCGACCTGTTCAATCATCTTATCAATATCCCGGCTGACAAAAAAACGGTTTTGCAGCATCATCGAAAGCCGAAGCGCAATATACCGTTCCGCCTGATACATCGACGGAAGAAACAGAAACTCACGATTGCGCTGAACCGAAAAAAGCTCCTCATCCTGTATCCGCGCATCCAGATCTGCCTGAATCTCTTCTTCGTTTACACCGGTCAGCCGTCTCACCAAGTCAACGACCGTCTGGCGCGCCAGACAGGTATGTCCGTTTTTCAGGTTATGGCGCAGGACGTGCGCCGCCGCGCCGAACAGCCGCTTGCCGGAATCCTCCGGGATCCCAAGGGAAAGGGCGATTTCATCCGCCTTCTTAAACTCGATCCCGATGTCCTCCGAGCAGAGCAGGTAAGGATTATCCTTGACAACATCCACGGCGATCGCGCCCCATTTTTTCCATGTGCGCACCCCTTCCGCCGGAGAAAGGCCGTAGGTCGCCAGAAACATCATCACCGACCGCATCCCGAACATCTGTCCCAGTTCTTTGGTAATCGCGTCCGCTTTTTTCGGAGAAATCCCCCGCACCTCGGTCAGCCGCCCGGGCGTTTCTTCAAGCACTTTCATCGTATCGTCTCCGAAGGTCTCGACGATCCGCGAGGCCAGTGCGGCTCCGATCCCTTTGACCGCCCCGGAAGAAAGGAATTTCCGGATCGCGCCCGCAGTCGCCGGCATTCGCCGTTCAAACGCAAGCGCCTTAAACTGCCGCCCGAATTTCGGATGAGAGGTATAGCTTCCGGTCAGCCGCAGTTCCTCTCCTTCCGCAACGCCGTAAAGTTCTCCGACCGCCGGAAGAAGCTCTTCTCCGGTATCGACCTCAATGACAGCAAAACCCGTCTCGGGATTCATATAGACAACCTCGCTGACGATCCCCTCAATATTGACGATGCTTTCCCGTCCGGCAATCATGCTCTTTCCTCCCAAAATCCGGCCTGCGCCTTTATGCTTTATCTTTTATTGTAACAAAGGTAAAACCGATTGTCAAACAAATGCTTCGAGCAGATACAGCAAGGCAGTCCCTGATCTTTCCCGAATACAGCATTCGGTTTTGAAAAGGACGTGTTTTATGGAATTTGCCATATTTTACAAAGTGCAGGGTAAAGTCCTTGACAGAATTGCCATTTTGTTATAAAATACGTTATAGAGAAATTCTGAGAGTTTACCCTGTTTTATGAAACAGTGATCATATAAATCGGAAATCCGGGAACGCCGGACGCGCGTCCCGGGCCTTTGACATAGACAACGCCCGCCATTCGGGCTATAAACCCTACCGTCTCATTATTTTTATAAGATGGAGCCGATCATGTGTCGACCGTTAGATTTCTGCTGTCATAGCAGTGAATTCAAACAGGAAGATTGTCCGAAAACGCATTTGCAGTGTTTGGACGGCGGTGTTTTTGTGCGCCTCAAAAAATCTTTCTGCCTTCGCAGAGTTTTTCTGTGAAGGCTTTTTTATTGCACGGATATTTTTGTATCCGCCCATAAAGCCTTCTGTCTTATCTTTGTCCATCATAAAATATTGAAAAGGAGGTTTTAACAAAAATGGACACCATGCAGATCGTCCTGCTTTGTTCCGGCATAGCCGTCGCGGCAGCCGCCGCATCCGGTATTCCGCTGTTTTTTGCCGGCGTCAGCCACCGCAAAAAGACGGCGGAAGCTGAGATCGGTTCCGCCGAAGAGCAGGCGAAAAAAGTTATTAATGACGCATATAAAACCGCTGAAACCCGTAAAAAGGAAATGCTTGTTGAAACGCGCGAAGAGATCCAGCAGCTGAGAAGCGAAGCTGACCGTGATATTAAGGAGCGCCGCAGCGAGATTTCCCGTCAAGAGCGCCGGATCCAGCAAAAAGAAGAGTCCCTCGACCGCAAGCTGGAAAACGCGGAGAAAAAAGAGGAACAGATGCAGGCTAAGCTTGCTTCGATCGATGAAAAGCTGGCCGAAGCCGACACCATCAAAAAATCGCAGCTCGATCAGCTGGAGCGTATCTCCGGACTGACCGTCTCTCAGGCCAAAGAGCAGCTGCTCGACAGCCTCGAAGGCGAGCTGACCCATGAAAAGGCGCTCAAGATCGCGAGTTTTGAGCAGCAGCTGAAAGACGAAGCGGAAGAAAAAGCCCGCAACATTCTTTCCCTTGCCATTACCCGCTGTGCCGCCGATCATGTAAGCGAAGCAACCGTATCGGTCGTCAACCTGCCCAGCGACGAGATGAAAGGCCGGATCATCGGCCGCGAAGGAAGAAATATCCGCGCACTGGAAACGCTGACCGGCGTTGATCTGATCATCGACGATACCCCCGAAGCGATTACTCTTTCCTGCTTTGATCCGGTTCGCCGCGAGATCGCAAGACTGTCGCTTGAAAAGCTGATCGCCGACGGACGCATTCATCCCGCCCGCATCGAAGAAACTGTTGAAAAGGCCAAGAAAGAAGTCGAAACCAAAATCAAGGCGGAAGGCGAACGAGCGATGATGGAGACCAATGTCCACGGCCTTCACCACGAACTGGTCAAACTTCTCGGCCGTCTCTACTACCGCACCTCTTATGGTCAGAACGTTCTCGACCATTCGATCGAAGTTTCTCATCTGGCCGGTATTATGGCTTCCGAACTGGGCGTAGACGTAACGCTTGCTAAACGCGCAGGTCTGCTGCACGACATCGGCAAGGCGCTCAACCATGAGATCGAAGGCTCCCATGTCCAGATCGGCGTTGATGTCTGCCGCAAGTACAAAGAAAGCCCCGCGATCCTCCACGCCATTGAAGCGCATCACGGAGACGTTGAGACCAAAACGGTTGTTGCCGCCCTCGTTCAGGCAGCGGACGCTGTTTCCGCCGCACGTCCCGGCGCAAGAAGAGAAAACCTCGAAAACTACATCAAACGTCTTGAAAAACTCGAAGAGATTGCTTCTTCCTTCCCCGGCGTAGAAAAATGCTATGCTATCCAGGCCGGCCGCGAGATCCGCATCATCGTAAAGCCCGATCAGGTCACCGATGACGAGATGCCGCTGATCGCCCGCAACATCGTCAAACAGATTGAGAGCGAGCTGGAATATCCCGGCACGATCAAGGTTCATCTGACCCGCGAAAGCCGCGCCATCGATTACGCGAAATAACTGATTTTTCCAAATCTCCTAATCTCCCGACTGTTGATGCAGTCGGGAGATTTTTTTCGCGGCATTCCGACCATTTCATCTGCTCTTTTAAAAAGCAGATGAGTAAAAGATGTAATCAATTATTCTTCAAAAATCCCGCCTGCATTTTCTTGAAGAAAAACACAGGCGGGATTTTTCATGACTTAATCAGCAAACGAGATGCCGAGCGCTTTTGCATACTGAACTTCTGCGCAGTCCGGCGGAACAAGTTTCAGTTTACCTGCAACTTCATCCAGCGGAACCGGAACCAGTTCGTTTCCGCGAAGGGCAATCATATAGCCGTACTTTCCTTCCAGAATCAGCTGACCGGCCGCCGCACCGAGTTCTGTCGCAAACCGGCGGTCATAGGCACAGGGATTTCCGCCGCGCTGAACATGGCCCGGAACCACACAGCGGATTTCGTTGGGGATCAGGCTTGAAAGGGCTTTTGCGAGCCGATCGGACGCCGTACCCGTCTTTGCATAGTAAGCGGCGCGTTCTTTCTTGCTCATCTTCGCTTCTTCTTTGGTGATCGCGCCTTCCGCAACGCAGATGATCGAATACTTGCGTCCGGCTTTGGTGTTTTTCTTGATCAGAGAAGCAACCTTTTCCGGGCTGTACGGGATCTCCGGAAGAAGGATCGCGTCCGCACCGCCGGCGATACCGGCCTCAAGCGCCAGCCATCCGACCTTATGTCCCATGATCTCGACTAAGAAGGTGCGGGAATGAGAAGCCGCGGTCGTGCGAGTGCGGTCGATCGCTTCGGTCGCGATCTCGACTGCGGTATGACATCCAAAGGTCATATCGGTTCCCCAGATATCGTTGTCGATCGTTTTGGGGAGCGTTACGACGTTTAAGCCTTTGGTGGAGAGAAGATGCGCGGTCTTATGGCTTCCGTTGCCGCCGAGAACAACAAGACAGTCCAGTTTGAGCTTTTCATAAGTCTTGATCATCTCCTTGACCTTATCCAGTCCGGTCTCAGGATCGACGATCTGAATCTTCTTGAAAGGTTCGCGGGAGGTTCCGAGGATGGTGCCGCCGACATTAAGGATATCGGAAAAATCATCGCGGGTCATCTTGCGGTATTTTCCGTAGATCATCCCTTTGTACCCGTCCTCAAAGCCGATAAACTCGACGTCCTTTCCCATGGCCGCAAAGAGCGTTTCGGTCACGCCGCGCATAGCGGGATTTAAGCCCTGACAGTCGCCACCGCTGGTCAAAAAACCAATTCTTTTCATATTGCATCCTTTCCCTGCAAAATTCCGGCGCACAGAGACGTACGGAATTTTGCAGCCTTCTTTTTAGAACATCCGTATCTTTATACTGCTTATTATACTACATAAACAGCCGATTGAAAATATCCAGACAGACTTTTACCGGTCATTTTGTCCTTTACGGACGCGCTTATTCGTTCGACTCTGCCTGATGCACCTTAAATTCGGTCGTACCGGAGATCTCTTCCACCCGTTTTACCGCCTTTTCGGCTTCGGAAACTGCCATATCCGAGAAGGTACGATGGGAATTGATGAGCTTCTTAGTCCCTCTGCGATCGACCAGCAGATACTCTCCGTCCGGCTGCATGACACGGGTATTTACGTTATCATTCCACATGATATCGAGGATTTCTTCGGCTCTCGGCATCAATTCTGCTTCGATCGGGAACACAAGCTCGACCCGGTGGTCAAGGTTGCGCTGCATCCAGTCGGCACTTCCCATCCAGATCCGGGGTTTTCCGCCGCACTCAAAGCGGAAGATCCGGCTGTGCTCCAAAAGCTGGCCGACGATCGAGTGGACGGTGATGTTCTCGCTCAGTCCCTTGACGCCCGGAATCAGGCAGCAGATACCGCGTACGATCAGTTTTACCGGTACGCCCGCCTGAGACGCCTTGTAAAGAAGGCCGATGATCTCCGGATCGACAAGGGAATTGACCTTGGCGGTAATGCCGGAGGGAAGCCCCTGAGCCGCGCAGGCGATCTCTCCCTCGATCATTTCCCGGAAAAACGGGCGCATATCATTGGGAGCGGTCACAAAGCGGTTGTAGCGGGGCGGACGGGAATAACCGGTCAGAACGTTAAAGAGGGAGGAAGCGTCGCTTCCGTACGGTTCCTTGCAGGTCATTACGCCGATATCGGTGTAGATTTTTGCGGTCGAATCGTTATAGTTTCCGGTGCCCATATGGACATAGCGGCGGATGCCGTCCTCCTCGCGGCGAACGACCAGCAGGATCTTGCAGTGTGTTTTCAGCCCGGAGAGACCGTATACAACATGGCAGCCCGCTTTTTCCAGCTTCTGTGCCCAATGGATATTGTTCTCTTCGTCAAACCGCGCCTTCAGCTCGACCAGAACGGTCACCTGTTTGCCATTTTCCGCGGCCCGCATCAGCGCCGCAACGATTGGAGAGTTTCCGGAAACGCGGTAGAGCGTCTGTTTGATGGCGAGTACATCCGGATCTTCCGCTGCCGCGCGAACAAAGTCCACGACCACACCGAAGCTCTCATACGGATGATGAATCATGCAGTCATGCGCGCGGATCGCGGCGAAGATATCTTCATATCCGACATAATCCGCCGGCTCCGATACCGGAACAATCGGCTCATAACACATACTGCTGCATCCGGGGATCGAAGCAAATTTGGAGAAAAGCGTCAGGTCGAGCGGTCCGGCCAGCGAGATCACCTTTTCCTTTTCGATCGGAAGCATCTCCTCAAGAAACGCAAGCGACTCCGCATCACAGTCGTTCTCAACCTCCAGCCGGACAGGACGGCCGGTCTTGCGCTTTTTGATCGAAGCCTTGATTTCTTCAAGAAAATCGTCCGATTCCTCGTCAATCGAAAGATCCGAATCGCGGGTCAGCCGGAAGAGGGAACAGGATACGATCTCATGCAGTTCAAAAAGGAGCGCCATATGGCTGATGATGGTATCTTCCAGCAGGACAAAATTCCGTTCGCCGTTTGCTTCTTTTCCCTTTGTTCCGGGAAGTTCAAGAAAGCGGGGAAGAATCGACGGAACCTGAACGACAGCAAAGGCTTCTTTTGCCTTTTTGGCTTTTTTCTTTTTGTCCGTTTCCGTCTCTTCCTGCTTTTCGCGCAGATGCACGACGATATTCAGGCTCTTGTTGGCGAGCATCGGGAAAGGACGGCTCCGGTCAACCGCCATCGGCGTCAGCACCGGGAAAAGAACCTTATCGAAATAGGCGTCAACGTGCACCTTCTGCTCCGGAGTCAGATCCTCGGTTCCGACAAACCGGATCCCGTTTTTTTCCAGCTGAGGAAGGATCGAGCGGTTCAGGCAGGAATACTGATGATCCATAAACGCCCGGATCTTTTTGTCAAGGATCGGGAGAAGTTCCTCCGCCGTCATACCGGCAGGAGAGACCTTTGCCCGTTTGGACTCGGCCATATCCATGACACCCGCGACCCGAACCATCATAAATTCATCCAGATTGGAAGCGGTGATCGCGAGAAACCGGATCCGTTCCATCAGCGGATTTTCTTTTTCATATGCTTCTTCCAGAACGCGGCCGTTAAAATCCAGCCAGCTTAGTTCCCGATCCAGAAGATTGGTCTTTGTTTCCATAAATAAATCCTCTCTCCACTTTTTGAATGGACAATTATTTTAAGAGCGCTGTCTTAACGTGCAGAACCGGCAAAACGCCGTATACCTCAAAGAACAGAGCCGCCGCTTCATCAAATGCTTTCTTCTCCAGATAGAGGTTTCCGTCATAAACAGTCGTAACGATCATCCGGTCGCCATCCATTCGGATCGAAATATCCGAGAGCTTTTGTTTTTTGCAGCGATCGAGCGCGTCCGCCAAAAGGAAATAGGCGCGCAGCTGCTGTACCCGAAGAGACTTTTCTCCCTCCGGCTGCTGAATCTGGGCGATCATTCGCCGGTCCTCAAAGCTCATGCCGGGAAGGTTGAAAGTCTCGATCAGCGATGCGCTGCAATGAGCGTGATACTCAATGTCGCTGAAATATCCGCAGTTATGCAGCAGGCAGGCCAGTTTCAGGTAGATCAGATCATCGGTATCGGGATGAAGCTTTTTGCTCTTCAGATAGAGCTTTTCCGCAAAGTCACAGACCTGCTCCGCGTGCTCCATCGCGCATCCGTATCGCTTGGCCAGCGTGCGCGCACAACCCATCGCATTTTCCTGCATATACTGATCGTATTCTTTCCGTTCGGGCTTTAAGAGCATCTGCTCCAGAAGCGAAACCATCAGCGATCCGTACACGCCGATCACAACCGAAACGCCCGTCAATTCAGTCAGCTTATGATAAATCAGGATCGAAGCATAAACCGCCCGCTCCTGCTTGATGGTCAGGCCGTATTCCTTTCCGGTTTCCTCCGGAAGGATCTCCATAAACGACCGTCCAAGCTGGATCAGCCGGTCAGCAGGAATCACGCAGCGGTGATCCTCGATCTTTACGCCGCAGAGCCGCGCAATCGCCTCCAGTTCAGCATCGGCAAAAACAAGCGTCTTGACCGATTTGCGCAGTCCGTAAGAGTCCAGACCGTCCAGACCATCCTCCAAAAATTCGTTCATGACGGGCGCCGGTTCTTCGGTATCCGCCACCAGTTCCTCCCGCATCTGAAGCACATCAAACTGAGTGATCGGAAGGTTCTGACGCAGCCGCTGACGCTTGACGCTCTGAAGCGCAAGGCCGAGCGATTCGTTTCCGATGACGGTATAAAGGTATTTATCGCCCTTATCCCGGTCAAAAGACGCCATCGTTTTCTGCATCTGCCAGTAAAGAAGCGCTTTTTCCTCCTCATCGCCGATGATCTCAAGCTTTAATCCGGTACGTCCGAGAAGCTGATATTCCACGAAGTTATAGTTTTCAGCTTTGCGCAGATAATCAGTAGAGAAGAGCCAATACTCCTCGACTCCCATGCTGTTCATCTCCTGACGATAGCCGTTGAGGATCCGGCAAAGCTCCAGGATGGAAGACTGTTCGATCCGTCCGCTTGCCGCGATCTCTTTTTCCAGATCAAAAAAGCACTCCAGACGGTCTAAAATATCGACTGCGCCGTTTTTATTTTGTGCAATCAGCATCGTAACCATATCCGAACCGATTTCGATCACAGCACAGATATGCGACGACTTTTTCTTGGGCATAAAAATGTGTCCTCCTTAAAAAAGCAGGAGAAAAAACGGGAGTGTTTCTTCTCCTGCGGGCTTTCCATTTGATATTTCTCATTTTATTTTACTATATCATATGGTCAAAATCAATCCTTTTATCACAAAGAAAGGTAAATTTAAGGTAAAGTTTTGTTCAATTTCTCTTTTACCGACCGAAAAAATAAAAATCTCCCGCCGCTCATTATACCGAACGGCGGGAGATTTCATCGATTTCCTTTTACATTTCAGATGATACGACTGCGGATAACGTTCGGAACCTGATCCAGCTTTTCCGCGAGATCAGCCGGAATATTCCCGCTTAGATCAAACATCGTATACGCATATTCCTTCCGGGAACCGGAGATCATATTTTCAATGTTTCCACCTGCTTCCGAGATAACGGCGGTCAGCTTGTTGATCAGGCCGCTGACGTTTAAATGCACGACGCAAACTCTGGGCATACCGGCGCTGCGGGGAAGCGAAACATTGGGAAGATTGACCGAATGGACGATATTTCCGGTTTCAAGATAATCGGTCAGTTCTGCTACCGCCATTACCGCGCAATTGTCCTCCGATTCGGGCGTCGAAGCGCCGAGATGGGGAAGGGCAACGATATTTTCCCGTCCGATCATCTCGTCAGCCGGGAAATCGGTCACATAACAGGAGATCTTCTTCTGCTCGACTGCTTCCAGAAGATCTTCGGTCACAACCAGTTCTCCGCGCGCAAAGTTTAACAGCCGCACGCCGTTTTTCATCGTTGCGATCGAAGAAGCATTGATCATGCCCTTGGTTTCACCGGTGCAGGGAAGGTGGAGGGTGATATAATCGCAGTTTTCGTAAATATCACCCAACGTCTTGGCGTGATAAATCGAAGCGGACATCGACCAGGCGGCATCAACCGAAAGATACGGATCGTAGCCGTAGACCGTCATTCCGAGTCCCGCCGCCGCATTGGCGACCAGAACGCCGATTGCGCCAAGCCCGATAACGCCGAGCTTTTTGCCCTTGATTTCGGGGCCGGTAAACGCGCCTTTTCCCTTTTCGATCTTTTTAGCCGTTTCATCACCGCTTCCTTTCAGTGTTTTTACCCATTCCATCGAAGAAGCGACTTTACGGGACGCCATCAGAAGCCCCAGAATCGTAATTTCCTTAACTGCATTGGCATTGGCTCCGGGAGTATTGAAAACGGCAATGCCCTTGCGGGCACACTCGTCCAAGGGGATGTTGTTAACGCCGGCGCCGGCACGGGCAATCGCCTTGACCGACGGAGGAAGGGGCATATCGTGCATCGAAGCCGAACGAACCAGAACCGCATCGGGCGCTTCCACGTTTTCTCCCCATGTATAGCGGCTCCGGTCAAACTTTTCCAGCCCGATCGGAGAGATTTTATTCAAAGTAAGGATCTGCTGCATATAGGCTCATCCTTTCAAAAAAGCATTATTGATTCTTGATCTCAAAATCCTTCATAAACGCGATCAGTTTTTTCACGCCTTCGATCGGCATGGCGTTGTAAATCGACGCACGCATTCCGCCGACCGTCCGGTGGCCTTTGAGGTTGATGAAACCGGCTGCTTCCGCTTCCTTGACGAAAAGGGCATCGAGATCCTTGTCGCCAGTCACGAAGGGAATATTCATCAGCGAACGGGAGTCCTTTTCGACCGTTCCCTTAAACATCTTCGACTGGTCGAGATAGTCGTAGAAAAGTCCGGCTTTTTCTTTATTGAGGGCGTACATCTGATCCAGTCCGCCGATCTCGTTTTTGATCCAGTCGAGCACCAACCCGCACATATAGATCGAGTAGCAGGGAGGGGTATTGTACATCGAACCGTTATCGGCATGCGTCTTGAACCGGAGCATCGTCGGCGTCAGCGGACGAACCTCTTCCCGGATCAGATCCTTCCGGATGATAGCGACCGTCAGACCCGCAGGTCCCATGTTCTTCTGCGCACCGGCATAGAGGATGCCGAATTTCTCGACCGGAAGCGGCTGGGAAAGCGCCATCGACGAAATGTCCGCGACCAGTGGCACATCGCCCGTTTCGGGGATTTCAGGGAATTTGGTGCCATAGATGGTGTTGTTCATGCAGATATAAAAATAATCGGCCTCTTTATCAAACGCCGCCGGATCCAGCTTCGGGATATAGGAAAAGGTCTTATCGGCCGAAGAAGCAACGATATGGACGTTTTCTTCTCCCAGCAGCAGACGCGCCTCCGCCGCCGCTTTTTTTGCCCACTGTCCGGTCAGCACATAATCGGCCTTCCCGCTCTTTATGGCAAGGTTTAACGGGATCATCGCAAACTGGGTCGATGCACCGCCCTGTAAAAAGAGGACTTCGTAATCATCAGGAATCTGCATGACCTCGCGAAGCAGAGATTCACAGCCGTCGATAATTGACTGGAAGGTCTTAGATCGATGGGACATCTCCATGACTGACTGTCCTGATCCGCGGTAATCCAGCATTTCTGCCGCCGCTTTTTTCAAAACGGATTCGGGCAGCATCGAAGGGCCTGCGCTGAAATTGTACACTCTGCTCATTGCGATACCTCCAAGTAAAATTTGGGGCGGAATCCAAAACATCCGCCGCAGAATCGATCCCGCTTTTTGCCGGTAAACGCCGCTCAAAGACATTCCACAGAAAACAGCACGGCATTCCAAAACAGCATGGCAGGAAGGTTATTGCACATTATACTACGCGATTTGTCATTTTTCAAGTGCTTTTTTCAAAAAAAACGCCTTTTTATAGGCTCTTTGAAAATATTTTTTCTCTTCGTTTGCAGGAATTATCCAAAAATCTTTCTTATTTCATTGCTTTGTGTTGTTATCTTATTAAAGTTCACAATTTTATCCTCTTTCCTTTGTATAAAATTTTCACTCGTATACTTTTTCTTTCTTTTCCGCTTCGTTTTTCTACGGCGCACACCATGCATCTCATCATGCCTCCATGATCCCTCGCACTCCTTTTCCGGTAAATGTTATCTCCGGTATAAAACGATAAAAAGCGGGGAAACTTTCTGCTGTAAAAAAGATTCTTTTCCGGAAACGAGTTTCCGTTATGCAAGAAAGGACCGGTGTATCAAAGTGAAATCTTCCCGCAAATCCGTCTCTCCCAACTACACAGACAAAAGCTCCCCCAACGCCCAGAATATGCGATCCGTTCCTCCCGGTATGCCACTGACCTCCGACAACGCCCGCGTTGACCTTTCGGATGACCCGCTCTCCGGACTGGATGAGCAGAACGATACCGGAAGCTGCACCGGAGCGGAGTTCGGCGGGTACGGCCGTTATTCAAACGGCTATACCGAAAATCCCGACCCCATCCGGGCGAAAAACAGCATCCACCCGGAATCAAACACCCATGAAACGGAAAAAGAGAAGCGCCGTAAAAGCCGAAATGGTTTTTATCTGGCTGTTGCGGTGAGCGCCGCCGCACTCGGAGCCGCCGTCTGGCTGGGCGCGGAAATCCCGATCCAGCCTTCTGACCCGATCCAGTCCTCCGAAACCGCCCAGACCGGTGAAGACGCACCGGCTTCTGCTTCCAAAGAGGACATCCCGAAAACCATCGAGACAGAGAACTTTGTTCTAAGCTATGACGCTGATTCTGAAAAGTCGTCCACAGCCGAAATCCCAGAAGTCTCGGACGAATCTCTTTCTGAAACCGCAAGCGCCGATTCCGAAGGAGCTGAAACGGATACCGATCTTCCGGAAGCGGCAGAAACGGCCGCCGCTGAAGAAATCTCGTCCGAAACACCCGGGTCTTTCGTTCTCCCGGTCGAAAACGGCGTTATTACGCAGCCTTTCAGCAAAGGCGAACTGGTTAAATCCAAAACGCTCGGCGTCTGGCGGACCCACGACGGAACAGACTTTGCCGCAGAAGAGGGGACTCCCATCCTTGCGATCGCAGACGGAACGGTGGAAGCGGCCGAGAAAAACGCCCGCTGGGGAAATACCGTTCAGATGACCTGCGGAGACTATACCGTTTATTACTATGCACTCGGAGACAATATCCTGGTTCAGCCGGGTGAAACGGTATCCGCCGGAAAAGAAATTGCCCGCGCCGGAAACAGTTCGCTGGTCGAATCGGAAGAACCTCCGCATTTCCATCTGGCTGTACAGAAGGGAAATGACTGGATCGATCCGGCGATCCTTCTGGGACTGGAAAGTGAAAACGAAACCGACGCCTGACTTTTTGCCAAGCAGCTAAAAGCGCCGCCTGACCTGTATTTTTCGCAGGAAAGGCGGCGCTTTGTCCTCTTGTGCAGGAAAGACTTTCGTGTTATAATCGGTTTTAACAGTGTGTTCAAAAATTTCCTGCACTGCTGAAAACAACGGAGGTCTTTCCCGATGGATATCCTGATTATCTTCCAAACGATGGTCAAACTG
This sequence comes from Oscillospiraceae bacterium, assembly GCA_022770625.1. GTDB lineage: Bacteria > Bacillota > Clostridia > Oscillospirales > Ruminococcaceae > Faecivivens. The sequence continues at coordinate 50,938 of JALEHK010000021.1, forward strand.
CTCCTGCTTCTCATTCTCGGCTATGCACTGAATAAGCTCCATATTCTTGACGAGACAACCAACCGCAAGCTTTCCGACCTGATCGTAAACGTTTCAACGCCCATGCTGATTATCAGTTCAGTCAGCTCTGCCGACGGCGGAAACCGAATGGCGATTTTGGGTGTTCTCGGCGGCGCTTTTTTGCTGTACATCGGACTGGTTTTGTTTGGTGAGCTGGCAGCAAGACTTCCCATCTTCGATAATAAAGACCGAAGCGAAAACGCCTGCATGATGGTTTTCTCCAACAGCGGCTTTATGGGCATTCCGGTCATGCAGTCGATCTACGGACTGGAAGCGGTTTTCTATAACTCAATCATCAACTTTCCCTATAATATTTTCATCTACTCCTATGCGGTTCTCCGCCTGAGCAGCGGACAGAACTCAGAAGACGGAAAGAGAAAACTGAACTTCCGCGCCATGCTGACACCCGGTCTGATCATGGCTATGGCGGCACTTATTATCTTCTTAACCGGGATCCGGCTTCCTTCGATGATTCTGGACGTCTGCGACATGGTCGGCAGCATGACCTCTCCGCTTTCGATGCTGGTCTTAGGCTCAACCATCGCCCTCTACCCGCTGAAAGAATCGCTGACCGACGGTACATGCTATCTCTTTTCTTGTTTTCGGCTGATCATCATCCCGCTGATCGCACTGGGATTCTGCCGGATGCTCGGCATCGATGATTTTTACACCGGGATCGTCACCCTCTCCTGTGCCATGCCAGTCGGGTCGATGGTTTTGATGATGGCCAATCGTTTCGGCGGAAATACCGAGCGGATCTCCCGCACCATCCTCGTAACGACCCTCCTTTCGGTCATCACCATTCCGCTGATTGCAACGATCCTGACATTGACCCAGTGATCCTTCATCAATAAATCCCATATAAAAACGGCAGAGTTGAAATTCTGCCGTTTTCCGTTTATAATAGGGGAAAAGACTTCCCGCGCTCCCTTTTTTACAAAAGGCGCGTCCGGAACAAGCAGGAAAGGAAGCGACACGATGAACCCAAACAACGATATTCCTCCCCGCGGGTCAACCGGGCCATGGTCGGGACGCGCACCGGAAGAACGCCCCTATATCGGTCACCGGACAGATCCTCCCTACCAATCTCCTCCCGGATGGCAGCCGCTCCCGCCGCTTCCGCCGCTTCCGCCTTCTGTTTCCGCCAAACAAAGCCTGAAGCAGACCGTGCGCCGGATCATCCCGGCGATTCTGATCCTTTTTCTGGTCGAAAACATCGCCGCGTATGGGATCGCTTTCGGGATCAACATGATTCTCTCCGACCGGATCCAGCTTGCCGATGCGGGGATGCTACAATTTCCCGCCGGAACCTACTACGGAATGAGACTGGGGCTTTATGATCTGCTGACCTCCTATCTGCCGGTTGTCATCGGCGAAGTCGCCGCCGTTTTTTATCTGCGGACGATAAGCGGAATTCCTTTCGGCAGGCTGTTCTCCCGCCCGCACATCCCCCCGTCCGACATCAATCCCGCCGGACGGTCTCTTCCGGCCTGGAGCTGGATTCTGTTTGCGGCGGTTGCCGGACTCGGGATCTCGATGATCGGCCAGATTCTCGCGACGGTTGAACTGAATTTTCTTTACAATATCGATTTCCCTTATTATTCGCCCGACTTTTCTACCGACGGCTATACCCTTTTGGATACGGGCCTGTGCGACCTATACGTTTGTATTCTGGGACCGGTCATGGAAGAGATCCTCTTCCGTGGATTCCTGCTCAAGTCCTGCCAGCGTCACGGCGTATCCTTTGCCGCCGTCTTTACGGCGATTCTCTTTACCTTCTACCACATGAACCTGGTTCAGCTGTGCGTTCCGCTTCTGATGGGACTGTTCTTTGCCGAGCTGACCATTCGGACGGATTCGCTGATCCCGTCTCTGGTCTGCCACATCATCAACAATTCCTTTGCGACGCTCCTGGACTATATCACTCCTTCGAGCGAGGTCTGGAGCTGGGTTTTCATGATCGTCGAATGCGCCGTTTTTATCGGTATCTTTGCTATTTTCCGGATCTACTACGGAAAGGGGCTTTCCGCTGTCCGCCGCTGGCGCAGCCCGGTTCTGCAGCTCTCCTCACAGATCGGCGCGGCCTTCGCGACATGGCCGATGGTTCTCTATACCGTTTTGTACATCGGAATGATCGCAGTCAGTTCGATTTCCACCATGCTGGCGGGTTAACGTTCCGGTATCTGCTGTCAACCCCCGCCCAAAAGGCGCTCCCGTTTCCGAACAGGGAGCGCCTTTTCTCAAAGTGAAAGGAGTTTTTATCCATGAATCCTGCCGCTCCGGCTCTGCGCGCCGACGCAGACGAAATCATCCGCCGCTCCCTACAGGCTGTACTCCCGGACGAAGCCGTCCGGCGCGCCCTCTCCGGAAAAGAATTTTCGGGAAAGATCTACCTTCTCGCCGTCGGAAAGGCGGCGTGGCAGATGGCTCAGGCCGCGCTCCCGATCCTTCCGCCGATCGAAGAGGGAATCGTCATCACCAAATACGGCCATGCAAAAGGCTCCTTGGAAAACTGTCGGATCTTTGAAGCGGGGCACCCGGTTCCGGATCAGAATTCTTTTCTCGCGGCAGAGGAAGCGCTGAAAATGGCGGAAAAGGCCGGAAAGAGCGATCATGTGATCTTCCTCCTGTCGGGCGGCGGGAGCGCTCTCTTTGAGCTTCCGCTGATCCCGGCGGAAGAACTTTCCGATATCACCGCTCAGCTTCTCGGAAGCGGTGCGGACATTGTTGAGATCAATACCATCCGCAAACGCCTTTCTGCGGTAAAGGGCGGAAAGTTCGCGCTGGCCTGCGCCCCCGCAGAGGTTTTCTCGATCGTTTTATCGGACATTTTAGGAGACCCGCTCGACATGATCGCGTCCGGGCCTGCCGAACCTGACCGCTCCACAGCGGCCGATGCGCTGCGCATTGCGGAAAAATATCATCTCCGCCTGAGTGAACAAGCGTGGGCGTTTCTGCGTGAAGAGACGCCGAAAGCCCTTTCAAACGTCCGATCAGTCATCACCGGAAGCGTCCGGGAGCTTTGCAGAGCCGCCGGGGAAGCCGCCCTTTCCCTTGGTTATACGCCGGTTTTTCTGACCGACCGCCTCTGCTGTCAGGCTTCGGAAGCGGGGAAATTCCTTTCTTCCATCCTCAAAAGCCACGCGGACAGCGGCCGCTCCCTCGCCTTTATCGCAGGCGGAGAAACCGTTGTCCGGCTTACCGGAAAAGGAAAAGGCGGACGGAATCAGGAACTCGCCCTTGCCGCCGCAGAAGGGATCGCGGGACTTCAAAATGCCGCTCTTTTCAGCATCGGAAGCGACGGAACAGACGGCCCGACCGACGCGGCGGGCGGATATGCCGACGGAGAAACACGGCTCCGTCTTTCGGAGCAGGGGATCTCGATTTACGACGCCCTTGCGCAAAACGACTCCTACCACGCTCTTCAGGCGGTCGGCGGTCTGATTATCACCGGGCCGACCGGAACCAATGTAAACGATCTCTCGGTCGGTCTGATCCATGGGGAATAACGCTTGCAAAACGGGGAAAACGTGTGTATAATAACCTTGCTGAAAGATGCGCGGTATCCGGATCTCCTTTCTGCGGACGGCGGGGGATCGTGAGCGGAACGGCAGCATACCGAAAACGGCTCCGCAGCCTGAAACGGGTTCAGCAAAGAAAGGAACTTTGCTATGAAAGCAAAAAGCAACACATCCACCCTCTCGATGGTGCAGCTGGCGCTGTTTTCCGCCATCATCCTCGCAATGGCATTTATCCCGGGACTCGGCTATATCCCGCTGGGCGTGACCAGAGCGACCATCATCCACCTTCCGGTCATTATCGGATCGCTTCTTTTAGGGCCTAAGAAGGGCGCGTTTTTAGGCGGCGTCTTTGGACTGACCAGCCTGATCAACAACACCTTCTCACCGACCGTGACCTCCTTTACCTTTTCGCCCTTTTATTCGGGCGGAAACCCCTGGAGCCTTGTCATCTGTTTTGTTCCGCGAATCCTGATTGGTATTCTCCCGTACTTCGTTTATTTGGGGCTTCATACGCTGTATAAAAAGCTGCACGCGGAAAATAACCAGATTCTCGATACGATTGCCCTCGGAATGTCGGGCTTTACCGGTGCCTTCATCAATACCGCGCTGGTCATGTCGCTGATCTATTTCTGCTTTGGCCATAGCTACGCCGCGGCCAAAGGCATCAGCTACGATACTCTTTACAGCGTCATTCTCGGCGTTGTCGCCTTAAACGGCGTACTGGAAGCGATTGTGGCGACGATCGTGACCGCCGTTGTCTGCAAGGTCCTGTTGCGCGTCTTAAAGCGTAATGTCCTTTCGTGATCCGCCCATGCTTTTCCGCATCCGTATCCGCTTATGGATACGGATGTTTTTTGTCAGCAAAAGCATTTCCCGAGGTAAGGAAACGCCTTGTAACATCGTAAGTTTTACGTTATAATAATGCTGCGGAGCTAAGCTCCGCCACGCTACCGAGTTTTGCCCCGCAAAACTCAATAAGGTATTGATCTTTATGCTGCGGAGCTAAGCTCCGCCACGCTACCGTATTTGTCCTTAACGGACAAATACATCAAGGTAAAATCTATGCTGCGGAGCTAAGCTCCGCCACGCTACCGTATTTGTCCTTAACGGACAAATACATCAAGGTAAAATCTATGCTGCGCTACCGTATAACGCAATAAAATCCCAAAGTGCTCAAAAATTTATAGTCTGATTCACAGACACCCCTCATGGAAAGGATGATGGCTCATGATCCTCGCGCTTGACGCAGGGAACACCAATATCTGTATCGGCTGTATCGATTCATCCGGCGTCCAAATGACCGCCCGGATCGCTACCGACCGCATGAAAACCGAGGACGAATACGCCGTAATCCTCGGAAGCATCCTTCGGATCAACGGAATCGATCCTACCCTTCTTGAAGGCTCTATCATCTGCTCAGTCGTTCCGCCGGTCAACCGAATGCTGATGCTGGCGGTGGAAATGGTGATCGGACGAGTGCCGCTTCTCGTCCGCCCCGGTATCCGGACCGGGCTTGCGCTGAAGGTCGATAACCCCGAAGCGCTCGGAAGCGACCGAATCGTGGATACCGTCGCCGCAAACGCCCTTTTTGGCGGTCCCGAAGGGAAAACGGTCATCGTTGTCGATATGGGAACCATGACCACCCTGTCGATCGTCAGCAAGGAAAAGGAGTTTTTGGGCGGCGTGATCTGCCCCGGCATCCGCCTTTCTCAGCAGGCGCTCGCCAAAAACACATCTCAGCTTCCTTCGATCGGGTTGGAAGCGCCCAAAAACGCCATCGGCCGCAGCACCGTCGAATGCATGAAGAGCGGAGCGATCTTCGGAACCGCCGCCACGATCGATGGTCTGATCCGCCGGATCCGAAAGGAACTGCCCGATGGGGAAGAAGCGCTTGTCGTTATGACCGGCGGAATGTCCCGTTGGATCGCGCCCTACTGCCGCGAAAAGGTACTGCTTGAACCGGATCTTCTGCTCAAGGGGCTTTGGATCCTTTACCGGAAAAATATGACAAAAGGGGAGAGAAAGAAATGATTCTTGCCGCAGACGTTTCCAATGCGTATGTTTCTATCGGCTGTATCGATAAACGCGGGATTTATTTTACCTCCCGCTTCGCGACCGTGTCCGGAAAAACGGAGGATGAATATGCGGTCGATCTTCACCGCACTCTTGAAATCAACGGTGTGCCGCCCGAGAAACTGGACGGCTGCATCATCTCCTCCGTTGTTCCGCCGATGAATTTCACCCTTTCGCGGGCGCTTGAAATCGTGACCGGAAAAAAGCCGCTGATCATCGGTCCCGGCGTCAAGACCGGCCTGAATATCCGGATCGAAAACCCGACTCAGCTCGGAAGCAATCTGGTCGTGGATGCCGTTGCCGCTCTCGACCGGTACTCTGCGCCGATGATCGTTCTGGATATGGGAACTTCCACCACCGCCTCGGTCATCAACCGCGCCGGTCAGTATATCGGCGGCTTTATCAGTCCTGGTGTCCGTATCTCCCAGGAGGCCGGCGCTTCCGGAACCGCTCAGCTTCCCCGGATCGGGCTGGAAGCGCCCGAAACAGTGATCGGGAAAAACACCGTCCACTGCCTTCAGTCGGGCGCCGTTTACGGCACCGCCGCCATGATCGACGGAATGATTGCGCGGATCGCGGAAGAGCTTGGCGAAGAGGAATCCGCATTGAACGTTATCGCGACCGGCGGCGCGCTTGAGCGCACCATCACCGCCTGCTGTGAACATAAGATACTTTTTGACTCCGACCTCGTGCTGCACGGCCTTTGGCTCATCTGGCAGAAAAATCAGAAACGAGCCTGAAAAATTCTTAACTTCATATGCAAAAACGCCCGTCGGCTGGAACAATCAGCCGACGGGCGTTTTATCTGGTGAGGATGAATGATCGGGACTAGAATCCGGAGTGGGGGATTAGTACATACCGCCCATGCCGCCTGCCGCAGGAGCTGCGGGTGCGGGCTCGGGCTCCTTGATATCAGCGACAAGGCTCTCGGTAGTCAGAACCATCGCAGCGACCGAAGCAGCGTTCTGCAGAGCGCTTCTGGTAACTTTGGTAGGATCGACGATACCGGCTGCGATCATATCGCAGTACTCTTCCTTGTAAGCGTCAAAGCCGTAGCCGACCTTACCGGAGGAGAGGATCTTATCGATAATTACACTGCCTTCCAGACCGGAGTTCAGAGCGATCTGACGGACAGGCTCTTCGAGTGCTTTGTAGACGATGCTCATGCCGGTCTTTTCATCGCCGGTAGCGGCATCCATGCAAGCCTTGACAGCGGGCATCGCATTGATCAGAGCGGTTCCGCCGCCTGCAACGATACCTTCCTCAACAGCCGCCTTGGTAGCAGCCAGAGCGTCCTCGATGCGGAGCTTCTTCTCTTTCATCTCAACTTCAGTAGCAGCACCGACCTTGATAACGGCTACGCCGCCTGCGAGCTTCGCAAGTCTTTCCTGAAGTTTTTCTTTATCAAACTCGGAAGTGGTGGTCTCAAGCTGAGAGCGGATCTGATGGACTCTGGAAGCGATATCTTCCTTGTTGCCTGCGCCGCCGACGATCGTGGTGCTTTCCTTCTTGACAACGACCTGTCTTGCACGACCGAGCATATCCATCGTTGCGTCCTTAAGTTCAAGACCGAGATCAGAAGTGATGACCTGGCCACCGGTCAGAACTGCGATATCCTGGAGCATTTCTTTTCTTCTGTCGCCAAAGCCGGGAGCTTTGACAGCAACGACATTGAATACGCCGCGCAGTTTGTTGAGGATCAGGGTGGTCAAGGCCTCGCCCTCGATGTCCTCAGCGATGATGAGCAGTTTCTTGCCCGACTGAACCAGCTGTTCGAGCAGGGGAAGAATATCCTGAATATTGGAGATCTTCTTATCGGTAATCAGGATGACCGGATCATCAAGAACCGCTTCCATCTTATCGGTATCGGTCGCCATATAGGGGCTGAGATAGCCGCGGTCAAACTGCATACCTTCAACGACCTCAGAGTAGGTCTCAGCAGTCTTGGATTCTTCAAGGGTGATAACGCCGTCGGTGGAAACCTTTTCCATAGCCTCAGCGATCAGCTTGCCGACATCCTCGTTGCCTGCGGAGATGGTAGCGACTCTTGCAATATCAGCCGAGCCTTCGACCATCTTGGAGTTTGCGACAACCGCCTTGACCGCTTCGTCAACAGCCTTCTGGATGCCTCTCTTGACGATCATCGGGTTTGCACCGGCCGCAACGTTCTTCATGCCCTCGCGGATCAGAGCCTGAGCCAGCAGGGTAGCGGTGGTGGTGCCGTCGCCGGCAGCGTCGTTGGTCTTGGTCGCAACTTCTTTGACCAGCTGTGCGCCCATGTTCTCAAACGCATCCTCCAGCTCGATCTCCTTAGCGATGGTCACGCCGTCGTTGGTGATCAGGGGAGCGCCGTACTTCTTGTCGAGAACAACGTTTCTGCCTTTCGGGCCAAGGGTGATCTTAACGGTGTTTGCAAGTTTATCGATACCGGTCTGAAGCGCTTTTCTTGCTTCTTCGCCATAAATAATCTGTTTAGCCATAATTCAAATTACCTCTTTCTTTGTTCCATTCATGTAAGGCGTTTTTATTACTCAACGATGGCCAGGACTTCCGACTGACGAACGATGGTGTACTCTTCGCCGTCCAGTTTGACCTTACTGCCTGCATACTGACCGACCAGCACCTTATCGCCGACCTTCAGTTCCATCGTGACTTCATGACCGTCAACCATTCCGCCCTTACCGACTGCAACAACCTCAGCGACCGAGGGTTTTTCCTTTGCAGCGCCTGCAAGGATGATGCCGCCCTTGCTGACTTCTTCCGCTTCCGTCATTTTAATGACAACTCTGTCTGCCAACGGTTTGATATTCATATAAAAGCCTCCTGATCAAATTTGGATTTCTATCTTTTAGATGTTAGCACTCATTGCCTTGGAGTGCTAACATCTTATATTTTACCCTGTTTTTCAGAAAAATCAAGGGGGTAAATACCATTTCATCAAAAGATTGTCTTATTGCACAAATATCAGTCTTTCAAAATATCTATATTGCACATAAAGTACAGTTTTGATTGCTATTATGCCGTAAATGCGATATAATAAAAGCTGCGGAACAAGTTCCGCTACGCTAACGAGCGGTATGATGTAAATTACAGAATACACGCTTAGCCGTGTGTCCGTAAATGCTCGATTGTACAAAAATTCCGGCAGGGCAGGTTTTGATAAACCTTTCGCGTGTTTGCGTATCCACGCGTTTACTGGCCGCCGGCCGAAAGGATGAAATCAAATGGAAAAACAGCGCGAATACCTGCTTTCAACCGAAACCACCTGCGATATGCCGCGGGAATACTACCGTGAACACGGTATCAATCTTCTCGGCTTGACCTATATCATCGACGGAAAAGAATATGACAGCGCTTCGGATGATAGTCTGACCCCAGATGAATTTTTTGACAAGATCCGGAACGGCGCCATGCCCAAAACCTCTCAGGTCACGGTCGAAAGCGCCGTCAAATCGTTTGAAGCCATTGTAAAAGAGGGAAAAGACGTTTTTCATCTCGCGTTTTCCTCTGGCCTTTCCGGCACCTACCAGAGCTGCTGCATTGCCGCCGCCGAGGTCATGGAGCGCCACCCCGGAAGCAAGGTCATCGTTGTCGATTCGCTGGCGGCTTCGATGGGGCAGGGGCTTATGCTTGACTACTGTGTCCGCCTGAAGGACAAAGGCTTTTCTCTTTCCGAACTGACCGAAACGATCACCCGCGACCGGCTGAAATTCTGCCATAACTTTACCGTCAACGACCTGTTCCATCTCCATCGCGGCGGCCGCGTTTCAAAGATGAGCGCGGTGGTCGGCACCGCTCTCGGGATCAAGCCGCTGCTGCACGTCGATGATGACGGTCACCTGATCAACGTCGGAAAGACCCGCGGCCGGAAACAGGCGTTGACCTGGCTGGTTGACCGGATGGCGGACAGGATTGGCGACAACAAAAATGAAAAGATCTTTATCTCCCACTCCGCCTGCTATGAGGATGCGAAATTCGTTGCAGATCTGGTTCGGGAGCGGTTCCACATCGATGATATTCTGATCGGCGACATCGGACAGGTCATCGGTTCCCATACCGGAATCGGAACGGTTGCCCTCTTCTTTGTCGGCGACACAAGAGATATTTGAGTAAAAAGAAAACCGGAGGAATGATTTTATTTCCTCCGGTTTTTTCAATTTCTTTTCAGGTATTCCACCGCTGAAAAAGCGGCGTTTGCTCCGTCCGAAACGGCGGTCACGATCTGGCGGAGCGCTTTGGTCCTTACGTCTCCCGCCGCAAAAACGCCCGGAAGATTGGTTTTCCCCGTTTCATCCGCGGAAATATATCCGCCCTCGTCCAGTTTCAGTCCGCCTTCTTTGATAAAGTTTTTCGTCTCCGGCTCCCGGCCGATGCTGACGAATACCCCGTCAACATTCTCCACCGTTTCTTCTCCGCTTATCCGGTTCTGAAGCCGGATGCCCGAAAATTGCTCCTCGCCGATGAAAGAGAGCGGTACGCTATTGGGGACAAAGCGGATATTCCCGCTTTTCTCCACGGCTTTTTGATCAACCGCGTCCGCCCGAAGGGTCTCTCTCCGGTGGATCAGCAGGACTTCCCCGCATATTCTCGAAAGCAGAAGCGCCTCATGCACCGCCGAGTTTCCGCCGCCGATCACCGCCACCTTTTTTCCTTTATACTGCATTCCGTCGCAGGCGGCGCAGCTGTGTACGCCTTTTCCCATAAACCGTTCTTCGCCGGGGATGCCGAGCCGGCGGGGGACAGCGCCCGATGCAAGGATCACCGTCCGCCCGTAAAAATCGCCCTCGCTCGTTTTCAGCCGTTTGATCTTGCCCAAAAGCTCTGCGTCCTCAATGTCGGCAAGTTCCGTTTCTGCGCCAAACCGTTCCGCACCCTGCTGCATCGCCTCGCCGAGCGTAAATCCATCGATCCCGTCCGGAAAACCGGGATAATTATCGATCGTTTCGGTCAGGGTCATCTGCCCGCCCGCCGATAGCTTTTCGAGAACCAATGTGCTCAGTCCTGCCCGCGCCGCGTAAAGCGCCGCCGTATAACCGGCCGGGCCTCCGCCCACGATCAGCAGGTCATAGATCGTTTTCTCCATTTCTTTTATCTCCCTGTCATTTTTCTCCGGTTATTCCTGTCCGATATGCTCCCGGATAAACCGGTCGATCGCCGCCTTCGAGTCGGGGCCGACGATCTGGGAAACCGGCTCGCCGTCCTTGAAGAGGATCAGCGTCGGGATGGAGCGAATGCCGTATTTCCCCGCAAGCTCCGGGAAATCGTCCGTATTGACCTTTCCGGCTTTCAATTTGTCTGCGTATTCAGCGGCGATTTTATCAAAAGCCGGGCCGATTCTCCGGCAGTCCGGGCACCACGGCGCCCAGAAATCGAGAAGCGCGTAACCTTTCCCGACCGTTTCGGAAAAGTTTTCTGTATGGATGGTAATCGTCTGTGCGTTCATATTTTTCTCCTTTCGGGATGCCCTTCAGAACTTCTTTTAAGAAAAAAAGGGGTTGTTTACAACTGGAGTATACATTTTTGAGCTTTACCGCATCAAATATAGATTTTGGGGTCAAGCCCATTTGATTTTCCCTATTGAATTTGCGTAGCAAATTCGTAATGCCAGCTTGTCTGGCAGAAGGGC
>JALEHK010000001.1 GCA_022770625.1 Oscillospiraceae bacterium
CCTCTGGTCTTATCGTAAGCCGCTTTGACCGCGTCCATCGCCAGTGCTCTGAATCCGCCCTTTTCGAGCGCATGAACCCCCGCGATTGTCGTTCCTCCGGGCGAGCAAACCTCGTCCTTGAGCTGACCGGGGTGCTTTCCGCTTTCGAGAACGAGCGAAGCCGAGCCGATCAGCGTCTGTGCGGCCAGCCGGAGCGCCGCCGCGCGCGGAAGCCCACATTCCACCCCACCGTCGGCGAGCGCTTCAATAAACAGATAGACAAATGCCGGCCCGCATCCCGAAACGGCGCTTCCCGCGTCAATCAGGTTCTCCGGAAGCGGCTGCAAAAGCCCCGCCGCCTGAAACGCGCTTAAGAACACGCTCAGTTCCTCTTCGACTGTGTTTATGCTGTCGTAAAGAACGACTCCCTGTCCGATCGACGCGGGGGTGTTGGGCATGATCCGGATGACCGGTACCTTTTCGATTCCGGAAAGGGTCTGAATCTTCTCCATCGTCAGCCCCGCCGCCATCGTCACGAGAACAAACCGTTCTCCCTTTTCATTGCGGCTTTGGAGCATCGGCGCGATCTCTTCAAAAAGCCCCGCCATCATCTGCGGCTTGACGCCGATGAGGATATAGTCCGCCTTCACTGCGTCTGAATTGCTCCCGGACTTTGCGCCGAGTGCTTCCGCCAATGCCTTTGCCTTTTCGGGGGTGCGGTTGGAGAGGATGAGATTCTCTCCACCGACCGATTTCGCCGCCGCTGTCGCCAGCGCGCCGCCCATGTTCCCCGTTCCGATAAATCCGAATACTGCCATGTTGACCCGCTCCTTTTTCTCTCTTTAATCCACATTATCGAACGGTTCGTTTTTAACGAACCTGCCCGTTGCCCTTGACAATATACTTATAGGTCATCAGTTCTTCAAGTCCCATCGGCCCGCGCGCGTGGAGCTTCTGGGTCGAGATTCCCATCTCGCATCCCAGTCCGAACTCGCCGCCGTCGGTAAACCGGGTCGAGCAGTTGACGTAGACCGCCGCCGAATCGACCAGACGGGTAAAGAGCGCGGCGTTTTCTTCGTTTTCGGTGAGAATCGCTTCGCTGTGCCCGGTCGAATGGAGGGCGATGTGCGCAATCGCCGCTTCGACATCCTTTACCACCCCGACCGCGAGGATATAGTCGAGAAATTCAGTGTCAAAATCCCGCTCGCCTGCCGGAACGCCGTCGATAATCGCTGCGGCTTTTTTGTCCAGTCTCAGCTCAACCGGCTTCTCTCCCCGCGCCTTTCGATCGTCCACAAGCGCTTTTTTAAGCATCGGAAGAAACTTCTCCGCGACCTTTTCGTGCACCAGTAAGACCTCTTCTGCATTGCAGACCGACGGTCTTGACGCCTTCGCGTTTTCGATGATCCTGACCGCTTTCTCCAGATCGGCCGATTCATCGACAAAGATGTGGCAGATCCCCGTTCCCGTCTGGATGCAGGGAACCTTGGCCTCTTCGACACAGGCGCGGATCAGCCCCGCTCCCCCTCTCGGGATCAGCAGATCGACCAGCCCGACCGCCAGCATCAGCTCCCTGGCGCTTTCGCGGGTGGTATCCTCGATCAGCGAAACGAGCGTTTCGGGAAGTCCCGCTTCCTGTAAGCCCTCTCGAAGCGCCGAAACGATCGCAAGCCCCGAGTGGAACGCTTCCTTTCCGCCCCGAAGGACACAGGCGCTCCCCGCTTTAATCGCGAGCGCCGCCGCGTCGGAGGTGACATTCGGACGGGATTCATAGATGATCGCGATGACCCCCATCGGAACGGCGGTCTTTTCGATGACCATTCCGTTGGGGCGCTCCACCCGCTTGATGACCCGGAGCGGGTCGGGGAGCGCCGCCACCTCGCGGATTCCCTTTGCCATTCCTTCGATCCGGGACGCGCTTAACATCAGCCGGTCGAGCATGACCTCGGAGATCTTTCCCTTAGCCGCATCCATATCGACCGCGTTGGCCGCGAGGATCGCGTCGGTATTGCGGATGAGCGCGTCCGCCATCCGGAGAAGCGCGTCGTTTTTTGTTTCCGTGCCGGTCACCAAAAGGGCGGGAGCCGCCGCTTTCGCTTCCAGCAGAATATCGTGGGTCAGTTTCATGGAAAGTTCCTCCTGTTCTCTTACTCCCTGTCCGGCTTTTGTCTTAGTTTTTTTCTCTGCCGAAGAACCGCGTTCCGATGCTCTTCCCGTCCATGATATCATAGAGCTGTTCGGGATGCGCGCCGTTTGCGATGATCATATCGATCCCGGCTTCGGTCGCAATGGACGCCGCCTTGAGTTTGGTGGCCATACCGCCGGTGCCGAGACTGCTTCCTTTTCCGCCCGCGAGCGCAATGATCTCCGGCGTGATGGCATGAACCTCCCGGATCAGCTGAGCGCTTTCATCCTTATGCGGATCGGCGGTAAAAAGCCCGTCGATGTCCGAAAGAAGGATCAGAAGTTCTGCGCCGACCGCCTTGGCGACGAGCGCCCCCATCGTATCGTTGTCGATCTCGATCTCTTCGGTCGCAACCGAGTCGTTTTCGTTGATGATCGGGAGAACGCCCAGCTGCAAAAGCCGTTCGATCGTCGTGCGGAAGTTCTGAAGATGCTGCGCGTCCTGAAGGTCGAGGATGGTGAGAAGGATCTGAGCGACGGTGTGGTTATACTCGCCGAACTCCTTGTTGTAGGTGTACATCAGTTCACACTGCCCGACCGACGCGGCGGCCTGTTTGGTGGGGATGTCGTGCGGCCGGTCGTGGAGCGAGAGCTTCCCAACGCCCATTCCGATCGCGCCGGAGGAGACGAGGATCAGCTGGTGTCCCGCGTTTTTCAAGTCGCTGAGCACCCGGCAGAACTCTTCGACCTTTCGGATATTAAGCTGGCCGGTCGGATGCGCGAGGGTAGAGGTTCCGACCTTGACGACGATTTTCATAGAGTAAAGGTTCCTTTCAAAACTGTTTGTCCGGAAAACTTTCGAACAAACAGGAGATTTTTTTCAGTATACGCTTTTCGCCCGGATTTGTAAAGGCTTTTTCATGGTAGCTTGTAAAAGTCCTCACCCGATCACCTTCCCCAGAAAATAGCTCCACTGCTTTCTCCACCATGGCCAGTCGTGGCTGACGTCGAACCCCCAGTAGTCGATCCATGCAGGGATTCCCTTTTCCTCGAGCACCTGCTCGATCTCCCGCGTCCCGGTCAGCATCAGATCCTCCCATGCGCCCTGTCCGACACAGATGATGATCTTCGACGCCCGGTAGAGCGCCATATATGGGTGATCCTCCGGCATCCCCCGAAGCGAATGAACGGGCGAGTTTAAGTACATCGTCTCGTCAAAATACCCATGAATCAGAAGCGTTGGGTCATATACCCCCGAAAGCGCGATCAGCGTATCGAAAAGATCGGGGCGGCGGAAGAAAAAGTTCCCGGCGTGAAACGCTCCCATCGAGCAGCCCGTCACCATTGCCTTTCCCCTGCTCCCGTTTTCCTTCATCATCCAGGGGTATACCTCTTCGATCACATACCGAAACCATATCTCATGCTTCTGAAGCCGTGCGCCGGGGTCGCCCGCTTCGTCCGACCATGTTTCTGTGTCGATCGTATCAATGCAGAAAAGCTGAATCTTCCCCGCCTCGATATACTCTTTGCAGGTCTCGACCATCCCGAAATTCTCAAAGTCAAAATACCGCCCGTTCTGGCTCGGAACGACCAGCACCGGCTTGCCGCCGCTCCCGTAGACCTTGACCGTCATCTCTCTCCCGAGGATCTCCGAACGCCCGGTAAAAAGCTCCGTTTTCATAAGCGGCCCTCCTTACTCGCCCATTTCTGCCCGCCAGCGGTTCATTTCCTCTTCCGTCTCAAACCGCGCGATGTAGAAAATATCTCCCATCGCTGTGGCAAGCGCCGGGTCGAGGGCTCCCGACTCCATCACGTTTTCACCCCACCGGCTCATGATCTCCTCGTGAGAATAACGGTAGCTGTGCTCCTTCCTTCTCCCGTAATGGGCGGCAAAATACTTCTTCGGATAGTCGGGAAGCGTCAGCCGGTCAAAGCAGACCATGTCCGCCCAGTCACGGTAAAAGTTGGTCGAACAGGCGTAGTTGATCATCTCCGGCGTAAATCCGCCCGACGGCCGCATATTGACCTCAAGCCCCACGATCGTTCCCTTTTTCCCGAGCGCCGGATGATCCTTCGTCAGCCGGAAAAACTCCAGATGGGTGCAGCGGCTCCTGACGCCGAACGCGCTCACACAGGCTCTTCCCGCCGCACGGACGTCCGGCGCCAGCTCCTTGACGATATAAAAGAAGGTGTCTCCCTTTTCGTTGACCAGATCCATGATCGAAACGGGAGTGATGTTGCCGGTTTCGAGGAGCGGAATCCCGTCGGAATTGATGATCGAATCGTAGGAGCAGATCTCCCCTTCGATAAACTCTTCCATGATATACTGGGTCGCCCAGCCGCCCGCGTAAAACGCCCTCAGCTGCTCTTCGTTTTCCAGCTTGTAGGTAGCCGCCGCACCAACACCGTTGTCCGGCTTGACAACGACCGGATACCCGACCTTTTCCACAAACTTCAGCCCGTTTTCAAGCGTATCGACTAAATGGTACCGCGCGACCGGGATCCCGGCCACCTGATAGTAAGCCTTCATCGCCGACTTGTGCTTGATCTTTTCCATGTCGGACGTTTTCTGACCGGTGACGATGTTGAAGTCGGTGCGGAGCGCCGCGTCCGTTTCCAGCCAGTACTCATTATTGGACTCGAGCCAGTCGATTTTTCCGTACTTGAAGGTAAAAAAGCCGACCGCACGCACCATTTCGTCATAGTTTTCCATGCTTCCGACCTTATAATACTCGGTCAGAGATGCTTTTAAAGAACCGCTCAGTTCATCATACGGCTCATCGCCGATTCCGAGTACCGTCGCACCGTTTTCGGCAAGGGCTGCGCAGAAATATTCGTAATTCCGTGGAAATCCGGGAGAGATAAAGATTACATTCACAAGTAAACGCCCCTTTCTTTTTTATAATTTTACCACAAAGCGTTAAAGAGTGCAAGCGGTTAACAAATGGGGTGTACTTTTTCAAAGGAACGTGATACAATGAACGTAATAAAAACTGCACACCCTACTGAAAACCATTCCAGAAAAGTTTCGAGGCGCCATTTTCAAAGGGCGCGTGTACTCCTAAAGCCCTTTAATCCCGCACCTTCTTCCGGCTTCGCACCAATACGCAAGTGCGCTCGGCAAGAGAGAGCGCCTCTCTAACCCTCTTCCGATACGGAAACTCTTTTTCAGGATTATATTTTGGGTCTTGCTAACGCAAGACAATTTGGACAGGAACGTTTGGGAAGTTGTGAAAAAGTGTGAATATCGGTTCCCTGTGCAGACGGAGGGCTTGGCCCTCTCGACACCCACAATCCTTTAAAAAGGATTGACCTAAACTTTCTTGACCGTTTTTCGGCAGGTTAAATTACCCCGTTCATCCATTCCCCACTTAACCATACAGGAGGACTTACCATGAAACTCATTCCCGGCTCGAAAATCGAAGACATCGTCTACAACACTCCCTTCCGGAGCGAACAGCATCTCTCCGACAAGGTCAACGGGCACAAAACCATGCTCCTCTTCCT
>JALEHK010000009.1 GCA_022770625.1 Oscillospiraceae bacterium
GACTGAAAATGGTTGAAAACCCGAAGCCATGATTATTCTTTTCCAAAAAAGGTTCCCATCTCTTTATCAAAGTTCAGTTCTTCTTCGGAATCGGTTTCCGGCGAGGACTCCAGCGGTTTTACATAACAGACGATCCGGGAGACCTCTGTAAAGCCTGCGCCCTCATGGAACTGCTGGGAAAAGGTGTTATCGGCGGCGCAGTCGCTTGCGAACTCGGTACAGCCATGCGCCTTTGCCCAGCTTTCGCAGCAGCGCACCAGACGGGAAGCGATTCCCGTGCGGCGGAACTGCGGCAGGATATAGATTCCCTCCAGATAGCCGACCGGGCTTGAAGCCGTTCCTTCAACGTAATCGTACCGGAGCGAGCACTGAGCGGCGCCTGCGGGCGCACCGTCCGAGTAGGCGATAAAAACGGCAGCGCCTTTTCCGGAGACGGTGCTGAGAAGCTGCTCCTTCAGCTGCTGAAACGGATGCCCCTGCCAGAGCATCATGAAAATTCCCGCCGCAAGCTCAGCATCCTGCGGGATCGCTTTTTTGATGGATAACATATGGTGAAACGTCCTCCTGTGTCAAAGATATGGGCGAAGCAGCGGCAGCAGCGCCTCTTTTACATGACCGTCCAAGCCAACGACCCTTTCGGCCGTCAGCATCGAATCCAGTACCGCTTCCTCAGTCGCTTCGGCGGCAGCCCGGAAAAGAAGGTCTATCTTCCGCTCATCCAGCTGATAAACCGGATGGATGTCCGCTCGATCGTCGATCGGAAAGCGGTTTCCGGTCGAGAAACCGATAGCCACCTCGCCGCTTCCGTGCCCGATATAGGAGCCAAGCCGGATCAGCCCGACCGGGCAGCGCTTAATCACGCGCCGGAGCTGACGGTCGCTCAGCGGAATATCGGTCGCGAGGATCATCATGCAGGAGCCTTTATCCGGGGCGGCGGCGTTCAGCTTTTCACGCAGCTCGGCACCGATGTTTTTTGCCGCCGGGAGAGTGAAGTCGGCCAGACGGCCGTGGTTGGTCTGAACAAGGACGCCAAGGGTATACTCCTTCCCGTCCAGCGTGAGCGTTCGGGAGGCGCTCCCGATCCCGCCCTTGAGCGAATGGCAGGAGGTTCCCCGCCCCGCTCCGACCGCGCCGAGGGAGAAATCTTCAGAGGCGCTTTCGATCGCCGCAAAGACGTCCGCCTTTTCGACCGGGCGGTCGGCCAGACAGTTTAAGAAGGAGTCGTTGCATTCACCGACAACCGGATTGATCGAGGTCAGATTGATCCCATCTTTTTGGCAGAGATCCACCATATATTCAACCAGAGCGTCGTGCACCTTTCCGACATTGAGCGTACCAGTCAGGGCAATCGGCGTTTCCAATGTTCCCAGCTCGTCGATCTGAACCAGTCCGAGCGTTTTTCCAAAGCCGTTGACGACAAAGGACGCGGCGGGCATCTTTTCGGCAAACGGGTTTTTGACCGGCGGCAGGATCACGGTCACGCCGGTCTCATACCTTCCGGTGTCAAGGGTACGGTGACCGACCCGAACACCCGGAACATCGGTAATGAGGTTCCGCTCCCCGCAGGGCAGTTCGCCGATACGGATGCCGAGCGCGCGGGCGCGGGTTTGTTTTTCCATACATATCTCCCCTTTTTCAAAAAGCGGCTCCTCCCACCCTTTTCGTGGAAGGAGCCGCTTTTATTTCAGAAGCAAGTTTTACTCCAAAAATGCGTCGATAATGATCTTTTCCGCTTCCGACTCGTCAAGACCCAGCGTTTCGAGTTTGAGCATCTGCTCGTTGTTGATGCGTCCGATCGCCGCTTCGTGAATGATCGCGGCTTCCGAATGGTTGGCTTCGATCTCAGGGATCGAGCGGACGTGCGCTTCGTCCATCAGAATGGTGTCGCACTGGATATGGGCATGACAGCGGGCATTTCCCTGAGCGATCGGATGGAAAACCTGATTCGAGGTATCCTTCGCGACCGAACGGGAGATCACCTGTGCCGAAGAATCCTCACCGTTTAAGTGGATCACGACATCCGAGGTCGCGGTCTGTGCGTCATGGGTCATCAGCCGTTCGGTGATCAACAGCTTGGCGTTTTTGCCGAGGGTCGCGTCGGTCTTGCGCAGGGTCGAAGAGACGCCGCCAATTTGAACCATCTCCATCTCGCAGGAAGCGCCTTCCGCCAGATCCACCAGCGTCGTCGGATTCAGCACCCGTTCGCCGGTTCCGGAACCTTCGCCGTAATGCTTTTCCACATAGCGAACATGGGCATTTTTACCGATCTTGAAGGCATGGATGCCGTCATGCTCCGACTTGGCATGGCCTTCGTTATGGATGCCGCAGCCGGCGATGATCGTTACGTCTGCGCCCTCGCCGATGATAAAGTCGTTATAAACCAGATCGTTCAGTCCCGATTCGGTCAGGATGACCGGGATATGAACCGACTCGCCCTTCGTACCGGGGCGGACAAGGATGTCGATGCCGGGGCGGTCGGTCTTGGGAATGATCTTGATGTTCTCGGTCGAATAACGCTCAACGCCTTTGCTGTCCAGGCGGAGGTTGAACGCGCCGCCGGTCTTGCCGCTGATTCCGGCGATGGTTTCGAGCATATGGGAAATAAGCGCCTGATCCATCAGCAGTTCCCCCTTTCATTGGTCATGCAGGAATGAGAGGACATATGGATGCTTCCAAGCTTGGGGAATACCTCTTCCCGCGGGCCGTAGGCCAGGATCCCGCCGTCCTGAAGCACCATGATGTCGTCCGCAAGCTGAAGAATACGCTCCTGATGAGAGATAATCAGTACGGTCTGTTCTCCGGTCTTTCTCAGCTTGTCAAAGGTATCGACCAGCATCGCAAAGCTCCACAGGTCGATGCCCGCTTCCGGTTCGTCAAAAATCGCAAGGGCGGGTTTTCTTGCCAGAAGGGTCGCGATCTCGATCCGCTTCAGCTCGCCGCCCGACAGGGTCGAGTCGATCTCACGGTCGATATATTCTCTTGCACAGAGGCCGACCTTGGAAAGATATTCACAGCAGACGTCCTCGGAAAGGGATGAGCCGTGCGCCAGTTCAAGGATACGGGAAATCTTCATTCCCTTAAAGCGGGGCGGCTGCTGAAAAGCGTAGCCGATCCCCTTCCGGGCGCGCTCGGTCACCGAGTAGGGGGTCATGTCTTCTCCGTTCCAGAGGATATTCCCGGAGGTGGACTTTTCAAGCCCCATAATGAGCTTGGCAAGGGTGGACTTACCGCCGCCGTTGGGGCCGGTAATAACAATCAAACGGCCGTCCGGAACAGTAAACGAAAGATCACGGATGATCTCGGTTTTCCCATCGTTCTGGGCGACCTCAAAGGTCAGGTTTTTGACTTCAAGCATCGTATTCAATCCTTTCGGAAATTTAGCAAAAAGCTATCGGGCACCGCTCCTTCAAGCAGCGATAAACCCTTATCTAGTATAGGACATTTCTGCACTTTTCGCAAGTATCTTTTCTAAAAAAGAGGCGGATTTTCCTTTATCTTTCTCCCGAAAGCCATCGGAGTCTCTATTGTATCTTCCACACCGGTATGTTATACTGATATGGTTTTACAACAATGGAAAGGAAACGTTTCTTATGCAGGAAAAGAAAAAAGGAATCGAGATGACTTCCGGATCGCTTTGGAAAAACATCTTTTTCTTCAGCCTTCCGTTGATGTTCTCGCAGATTCTCGAGGTTTTATTCAATTTAAGCGACGTCGCGATAGCCGGTAAATTTGCCGACTACCGGGCGCTGGGATCGGTCGGTTCGACCACCCTTCTGGTCTCGCTCTTTACCGGGCTTCTGATCGGGATGGGCAACGGCGTCAACGTCCGGGTGGCTCATGCGCTCGGAATCGGCGACGGGGAGGCCGTTCAGAAAACCATCCACTCTTCCTTTCTGATTTGCACGATCACCGGCGTGATCGTCGCAGCGGTCTGTCTGATCTTTGCAAAGCCGATGCTCACCCTTTTGCACACCAAGGACGAACTGATGGACGGGGCGGTCAACTACCTTCGGATCTACGCGCTCGGGCTTCCGGCGATGGGAATCTATAACTGCGGCAACGGTGTCATGAGCGCCACGGGCGATACCCGGCGGCCGCTGCTTTATCTGACGACCGCGGGCATCGTCAACGTCCTTCTGAACCTGTTTTTTGTTATCGGCTGTCATCTCGCGGCGGAGGGCGTTGCAATCGCAAGCGCCATTGCGCAGTGTCTCTCGGCCTTTCTGATCCTGCGTCATCTCTGCTCCCGGCAGGACGCCTGCAAGGTCTCGTTTTCCAAGTTAAAACTCGACGGTCATGCGAGCAAGCAGGTATTGGCGCTCGGGATCCCTTCGGGGTTTCAGTACGCGATCTTCGCGATCGCCAACCTTTTTGTCCAGACGGGCTTAAACTCGTTTGATGCCATCACCGTTTCGGGAAACTCGGCCGCAGGAAACGCCGATACGCTGATTTTTAACGTCATGGCAGCCTTTTATACCGGATGCGCCAGTTTTATAAGCCGCAACCGGGGCGCCGGAGACCGAAGCCGGATGACCAAAAGCTATCTGATCAGCCTATTTTACTCCTTTATGGCGGGAGCGATCCTCGGCGGGGCGATGCTTGTATTCGGGCGGCAGTTCCTCTCGCTCTTTGCAAGCGAACCGGCGGTCATTGACGCGGGGGTTGACCGGCTGCGGATCATGGCTTTCTCCTACGCGATCAGCGCGTTCATGGACTGCTCCATCGCCGCCTCGCGCGGGATCGGAAAGAGCGTTGTTCCGACGATCATCGTTATTCTCGGCTCCTGTGTGTTCCGGGTAATCTGGGTCTATACCATATTCGCCTATTTCGGAACGATCACTTCGCTTTATCTCCTCTATTTCTTCTCGTGGACGATCACCGGGTTTGCGGAGATCCTTTACTTCGTCATCAGCTACCGGAAGCTGAAGGTATAACGGCTTTTTCAATAAAGCCTGAATGTTCAAAAAGCGGCGGGAAAATCCTGCTGCTTTTTTTATGCGCAAAAATCCCCCGTGCCACAGGCACGAGACCCGTGGACACAGGGGAAAAGAATTTATTTCGCAACGATATTGACCAGTTTGCCCTTGACGTAAAGCTCTTTTACGATCGTCTTTCCGGCAATCGCAGAGGCGATCTTTTCGTCCTGTTTCGCCAGTGCAATCGCGTCAGCCGCTTCGATATCGACCGGTACATTGATCTTGGCGCGGACTTTACCGCAGATCTGTACCGCAATCTCAACGGTCGATTCGGTGCACTTATTAGGATCGTAGGTCACCCATTTCTGGGAGGTGATCGGAGAACCGAAGCCCATGATCTCGAACAGCTCTTCGGTGATATGAGGAGCGAAGGGGTTGAGCATAATCAGCAGGTCGCGGTATTCCCTGCGGGTAATCGCGCCGCTTGCTTCGATCTGATTGAGCATACCCATCATCGCGGCAATCGCGGTGTTGTACTTGAGGGTTTCGATGTCCTCAGAGACCTTCTTGATCGTCTTATTGAAGAGGACTTCCATCTCGGGACGATAGCTGTCGCCGTCGATCACGCGATCCTGGAGTTTCCAGATACGGTCAAGAAAGCGTTTGCAGCCGGCGATCGAGGAGGTGTTCCAGGGAGCGGACTGCTCAAAGTCGCCCATGAACATCTCGTAGGTACGCATCGTATCCGCGCCGTAATCACGAACGATGTCGTCAGGGTTGACGACGTTGCCCAGAGATTTGGACATCTTGACGACCGGGTGATCCGCCATCTCGCCGTACTTTTCGACAAGCGCTTTCTTGGCGGCCTTTTCGGAGCCGTACTCTTCAACCAGTTTCTTCTGCTGATCGGCGGGGAGGTTCTGGAAGGCGTGAGGGTTCAGGCCGAGGATCATGCCGTGGCTGGTGCGCTTTTTATACGGCTCGGAATACGGAACCACGCCGATGTCGTAGAGGAAGTTGTGCCAGAAGCGGGAGTAAAGCAGGTGGAGAGTGGTGTGCTCCATACCGCCGTTGTACCAGTCAACAGGCCCCCAGTATTCGAGCGCTTCCTTGCTGGCAAGTTCCTTATCGTTGTGCGGATCCATATACCGCAGGAAGTACCAGGAGGAACCCGCCCACTGAGGCATGGTATCGGTCTCGCGTTTTGCCGGGCCGCCGCAGCAGGGGCAGGTGGTGTTGACCCAGTCGGTATGGCGGGCAAGCGGAGATTCGCCGTCTTCACCCGGCTCAAAGTCGGTGATCTCGGGCAGGGTCAGCGGGAGCGCGCTTTCGGGCAGAGGCTGCCAGCCGCACTTCTCGCACTTGACCATGGGGATCGGTTCGCCCCAGTAACGCTGACGGGAGAATACCCAGTCACGCAGCTTATAGTTGACTTTATCGCAGCCTTTTCCGTTTTCTTCCAGCCAGTGAACCATCTTTTCCTTGGCGTCGGCAACGGAAAGTCCGTCCAGGAAGCCGGAGTTGACCAGCGTACCGGTCGCAACATCGGTGAAAGCGGCTTCATCGAGGTTGGAGGGAGTGCTGCCCTTGACGACTTCGATGATCGGGAGATCGAATTTCTTTGCGAACTCCCAGTCGCGGGTATCGTGTGCCGGAACCGCCATGATGGCGCCGGTGCCGTAGCTTGCCAGAACGTAGTCGGAGATAAAGATCGGGATCTCTTTTTCGTTGACAGGGTTGATGCCCATGACGCCGTCCAGACGAACGCCGGTCTTATCCTTATTCAGTTCGGTACGCTCCATATCGCTCTTGCGGGCGGCGGCGGCCTGATAGGCCTTGACCTCATCGGCATTCTTGATGATGCCCTTCTCGATCCACTCGCCGATCAGCGCGTGCTCGGGGGAAACGACCATGTAGGTCGCGCCGAAGAGGGTGTCGCAGCGGGTGGTATAAACGGTCAGGGTATCGCCGGAGGTGGTGGTGAAGTTGACCTCAGCGCCGTGGCTGCGGCCGATCCAGTTTTTCTGCTGAGTCACAACGCGGTCGATATAATCCAGTCCGTCCAGACCGTCGATCAGCTTATCGGCATAGGCGGTGATCTTCAGCATCCACTGGCTCTTTTCCTTATGAACGACCGGAGAACCGCAGCGTTCGCAGACGCCGTTGACGACCTCTTCATTGGCCAAAACGACCTTACAGCCGGTGCACCAGTTGACGTTCATTTCCTTTTTGTAGGCAAGGCCATGCTTATACAGCTGGAGGAAGATCCACTGAGTCCACTTATAATAGCCGGGATCGGTGGTATTGACCTCGCGCTCCCAGTCAAAGGAAAGGCCGAGGGATTTCAGCTGAGATTTGAAGCGGGCAACGTTCTGTTTGGTGATGATCTCAGGATGGATGTGGTTTTTCATCGCAAAGTTCTCGGTCGGAAGGCCGAATGCGTCCCAGCCCATCGGATAGAGGACGTTATATCCCTCCAGACGTCTCTTTCTCGCGACGACATCCAGTGCGGTATAGCTGCGGGGATGGCCGACGTGGAGACCGGCTCCCGAAGGATAAGGGAACTCTACCAGCGGGTAGAATTTCGGTTTGCTGTGATCGATCTCCGCATGGAAGGTGCGGTTATCATCCCAGTATTTCTGCCACTTTTTTTCAATGGCCTGAAAATCATAGTAGCTGCTCATGTTGACTTGATTCCTTCTCTCCGTCAATTTCTCGTTTTAGGCTCAGTTTTCCTTCAGCAGGTGGGAAATATCGATCTGCTCGCCGTCTGCCCACAGACGCTCAAGGTTATAAAACTCTCTCGTTTCACGCAGGAAAACGTGAACGACAACGCCGGAATAGTCCAGTACAATCCAGTTCTCCGAACGGTAACCTTCGGTCGCGTGAGGCTTGATGCCCTTTTTAGAAAGCTGATACTCAACCTCATCAGCCAGCATCTTGACCTGGGTGTTGCTGCTTCCGGCCGCAATAACAAAGTAGTCGGCAATGATCGTAAGGTCGCCGATACGGATCGCGCGGATATCGTCTGCCTTTTTGCTGTCAAGGACGCGGACGATCTCTTCCATCAGTTCTTTGGATTCCATCTGTTTTCAGTCAGTCCTTTCATCTATCGAAAATGGTTTTAGGTCTTACTCAGGCGGCTTTTGAGGAGGTATCCTCGCTTCCGCCGGTGTTTCCGTCCAGAATATCGGTAACGGTCGCGGAGCCGACGTCATAGCCGGTGGAGCCGCCGACAATCCCGTCTACCGCAAGCTGATCCATCGGAATCTTTTCGGTATAGGGACGGAAGTAGTCGTTTAAGATGTCCGCCAGATCGTCTTTTAAAACGCGCCAGACCGACTGGCCGTTGTTGGCGGTAGCGGTCGTACCGGGGGCGGTATAGAAGCTCATGTTGTCGGTATCCATCTTGAGGATTTCCTGCACAAGAGACAGCGCCGTACCGACCGAGAGATCGGTTGTGACGTTATTCATAACGACCGAAGCAAGGCTTGTCAGCTCGCTGGTCGAAAGCCCTTTCATCTTGGAGAAGAGCGCGGCCAGGAACTGCCGCTGGGCATGGATTCGTCCGATGTCACCGCCCGAACGGGAATGACGCTCACGGACAAATTTTTCCGCTTCGACGCCCGAAAGGGTATGCGTTCCGGGGGAGAAGCTCACGCCCTCAAGCGTAAAACTCTCATCGATCGTCAGGGGCACGCCGCCGATCGCGTCTACGATCTGGATAAAGCCGTCCATATCGATCGTAACGTAGTGGTCAACGGTCAGAGAAAACTGGTCATAGATGACCTCGGCCAGTCCCGAAATTCCATAGGAGCCGTAGATGGCGTTGATCTTTCCGGTCGAGGAGCGGTTGGTTCCGATCCATGTATCGCGGGGAAACTGAAGGGCGCGAACCGACCCTTCCTTCAGGTCGATCTGAACGAGCATAATCACGTCGGTCAGTTTTCCGCGGGAAACACCTGCGGTCTTATCGGTGGTATTATAATCGATACCGGCGACAAGGAAGTTGACCGTCTGACCCTTTGCGGCCTCCGGTGTTTTGATGTCTTCGTCAATCACAGCATTGCTGGTCGATATGACCGTGCCCTGCTGGTCGGTTCTTTCAACAACGTCGGCAAGCGGCGTCCAGTTCATCAGCGATGTATATCCTGCCAGCAGCACCGAGCTGACGATCATAAAAATCGACAGCGCAAGCAACAGGCCGTTTTTCACGCCCATCGGGGGCTTTTTCTTTCCCTTTGCCATGCACATTTCCCTTTCATGCGGTTTACCGAGCCTTTGCCTTATACATGTACGCCCTTACGAACCAGTTCGTCGTAGCAGGCAAGCGTATCGGGATGAAGCACCTTACACTCGCCGACCAGATCGGTAATCAGGAATTTCATCGAGTAGAGCATTCCCTTATCCAACGATTCATCCACGATCTTTCTCGTCTTTTTCACGTCCGGATAATCCCGTTCGGCACTCGTCAGATCCGCAAGGTAGATAACCTTTTCCAGAAGCGACATTCCGGCGCGCCCGGTCGTATGATAACGGACGGCGTTCAAAACGTCCCGGTCGTCGATTCCAAGCACCCGCTCCATATAAGCGGCGCCTGCGATCGCGTGCCAGAGCTGCGGCGCGCACAGGTCGGCATACAATAGGATTATACCAGAATCCTTGATGAATTGCAACATCTCTTTGGACGGGACATTTTTCATCACGTCGTGCAAAAGCCCCGCGAGTCTTGCGCGGACAGGATCCGCTCCGAACGTTTCCGCCAGTTCGACCGCACGGTTCATGACGTTGATCGAGTGGGTATAACGTGCAGGCTTTAATTTTTCCCGGATCAGCCGATCGTATTCATCCCACGGGATCGTTTCCGGCTGCCACATAGGCGTTTCCTCCCTCTTATTCCTGATACAGGTGGTTTTGACGGATGTACGCTTCCACTGCTTCCGGCACAAGCCCCGAAAGCGAGCGGCCTTGCTTTACTGCAAGGCGCACATCGGTGGATGAAATGGGAAGCGGCTCGATCTTCAGTACGCGGGTCTTCCCAAGCTGTGCGGCCTTTTCAAGCAGCCGTTCATATTCTCCCTCGTCTCTTGCCGCGGCGATCAGCGAAGCGTTTTCCAGAATCTCTTCCCACCGGCGCCACTTGTCAAAAGAAAGCAGCATATCCGCTCCCATGATGAGCGAGAAGCGGTCGTTCGGGAAAAGCTCTTTCATCCGGCGGAGGGTCAGGTAAGTATAGCTTTTTCCCTCGCTCTCCAGTTCCAGACGACTGAGCCGGACGCCCTTCATCCCTTCCAGTGCAAGGGAAAGCATCTCGGCTCGCTTTTCCCCGTCGATCAGGCCGGGGGCTTCTTTATGCGGCGGCGTCCGGTCGGGCATGACAAGGAGCTCATCCAGCCAGCCGGTCTCCATGACTGCGCGCAGGAGATGGATATGACCCAGATGCACCGGGTTGAAGGTGCCGCCGTAAATACCGATCTCCATCTCAATCGTCCAGATGAATGACTGGCTTTTTGGGGTTGGGCTTATAGAAGGTGATGCGGGTGCCGAGAACCTGAACGACGTCGCAGCCGACGTTTTCAGCGATCTCCGCCGCCGCTTCCTTTGCGGTATAGAGGCTGTTTTCAAGGACGCGGATCTTAATCAGCTCCCGCGCTTCCAGCGCTTCGGCAACCGCTTTGTAGGTGTTCTCGTTGATGCCTCCCTTGCCGATCTGCATGATCGTGTCGAGGGAGTTTGCAAGGCCGCGCAGTTTTGCTCTCTGTTTGCTCGTCATCATTTCAATATCCTTTCTCGAATCAGTGGGTATCTTTTAAGTAGTCCGCCAACTTCCGGATGGCGTTTCCACGATGGGAGATCGCATCCTTTTCCTCAGCGGTCATCTCGGAATATGCCTTATCGCCGACCATAAAGACCGGATCGTAGCCAAAGGAAAGATCTCCGACTTCGGTAAATCCGATCGTTCCTTCGCATTCTCCGCGGAAGAAATGCTCGCTCCCATCGGGGGCGATGTAGCAGATGACGCTTACGAAGCGGGCGGTGCGGTCGGAAATGCCTTTCAGTGCGGAGAGGAGCTTTTCATTATTCTTATGATCGTCGCAGGGTTCTCCGGCATAGCGTGCCGAATAGACACCGGGCGCGCCGGAAAGCGCGTCCACGCAGAGTCCCGAATCGTCCGCAAGCGCCGCGCCGCCGGTCAGTTCATGGATCGCACGGGCTTTAAGGGCGGCGTTTTCCTCAAAGGTCGTTCCGTTTTCCTCAACTTCGAGGCGAATGCCCTTCTCCTTCTGGGCAAAGAGGGTATAGCCCAGCGGTTCGAGCATCCGTTTCAGTTCTTTTACCTTATTGGCATTATTGGTGGCAAGGATAATTTCCATTTCTTTTTCCTTTCGCAGTTGATTATTCAAACAGCGCCCGTACAAAATCCTCCGGAACAAATTCCTGAAGATCGTCGATCTGTTCGCCGACGCCGACAAAACGCACCGGAAGGTTCAGCTGCTGCTTGAGCGAGATAACGATGCCGCCCTTGGCGGTTCCGTCGAGCTTGGTGAGGACGATACCGGTGATATCGGCCGCTTCTTTGAACAGCTCCGCCTGACTGACGGCGTTCTGACCGGTGGTCGCGTCCAGAACGAGCAGCACCTCGACGTCGCATCCTTCCGCCTTTTGAGAGACGATCCGGAACATCTTGTGCAGTTCGGCCATCAGGTTTTTCTTATTGTGCAGCCGTCCCGCCGTATCGATCAGCAGAAGGTCGCAGCCGCGCGCCTTTGCCGCATCGATCGAGTCGTAAACGACAGCCGCCGGGTCTGCGCCTTCGGTGTGCTTGACGATATCGACACCGGCGCGGCGAGTCCAGACTTCAAGCTGATCAATCGCCGCCGCACGGAAGGTATCTGCCGCCGCGACCAGTACTTTTTTCCCCTGTGCGCGGTAGTTGGCGGCCATCTTCCCAACGGTCGTTGTCTTTCCGGCGCCGTTGACGCCGATGACAAAGATAATCGAAGGCTTGGTATCGATCTTGAAGGGGCGCTCCTCCCGGAGCATATCCGCGATGATCTCTTCCAGAAGCCCTTTGACCTCGCCGGTATCGGTCGCGCCCGTTTCCTTGATCTTAGCGCGCAGAGCGTCCATGATCGCTTCGGAGGTCTGAGCACCGACATCCGACATAATCAGCGTCTCTTCCAGCTCTTCCAGAAAATCCTCGTCGATTTTGGTAAACGAATTGATGACCCGCTCGACCTTTTGCATCATCGAGTCTTTGGTCTTTTTTATTCCTTCACGGATCTTGTCAAAAAATCCCATTTGGCACGTTCCTTTCTCTGTTTTTATCAGGTTTTGCCCGGCTGATTTTCATAGTCGCCCGGCGCAAGCTGAGAAATCTTCAGCTCAAGCAGCTTGGAGACGCCGCTTTCCTGCATGGTCACCCCGTACAGAACGTCCGCCTGCTCCATCGTACCGCGGCGGTGGGTAATCAGGATAAACTGCGTTTTATCGCAGATGCTCCGCAGGTAGGCGGCGTAACGGGAAACGTTTACGTCATCCAGCGCCGCTTCGATCTCATCCAGCACGCAGAAAGGAGACGGTCTGACCTTCAGGATGGCCAGATAGATCGCGACCGCGACCATCGTCTGCTCTCCGCCGGAGAGCGCCGCCAGATTCTTGATGATCTTTCCCGGGGGCTGAACAATGATCTCGATCCCGCATTCCAGAATATCTTCCGGGTCTTCCAGCCGGAGCGAGGCGTTTCCGCCGCCGAAAAGCTCGGAGAAAATTTTCCCGAAGTTTTTATTGATCGTTTTGAAAGCGGTTCCGAAAATCTCCTTCATCTCGCCGGTCAGGTTCTCGATCAGCTGAAGCAGTTCATCGCGCGCAGACGCGGCGTCGTCCACCTGAGTCTTGAGGAAGGAGTAGCGGGCGGAGACTTCCTTATATTCTTCGATGGCGGCCACGTTGATGCTTCCGAGGGCTTTGATCCGGTTTTTGAGGATCCCGAGCTGACGATTTCCTTCCGACACGCTTTCCAACTGAATCCGAAGGTGATCCGCTTCCCGCGGAGTCAGCTCATACTCCTCCCAGAGTCTCGAAACCAGCCGGTCATAATCCCTCTGGATCGTCTGTTTCTGTTCATCCAGACGGGCAAGCTCGCCCGCCGCCCGTTCTTTTAAGGCGGAAGCGTCCCGCGCCTTCTGGCGAAGGGTCAGCGTTTCCCGCTCCAGTTCTGTTCTTCTCTGGAGGAGCGCTTCGTTTTTCTTTTCATACTCGGCCGCCTGTGCGTTAAACTCCTCGATCTCCTTTTTCATCCGGCGCATGGCGCCTTCAAGCGAACGCACCGTCTGTTCAAGCGTCTCAGCCTGACCGGTCAGGATCCGCTTGGCTTCGGCGGCGGTCTCCCGCTCTTTTCCAAGCATGGACTCCCGTTCTTTGGCCGCTTCCAGGTCTTTTTCCAGTACGACCCGGCGGATGGAGAGAGCGCTCAGTTCCTCCGACGTTTTTTCAAGATCGGCGCTGAGCGCGTCCTGACGATCCTGACGGGCAGACAGCTTTTCTTCCAGTGCTTCCTTTTCCGTGCGGGCAGCGGCCAGATCGTTTTCCGCCTGCTTCTGCTGAGAAAGGGAGAGGGAGAGCTTTGCTTTGATCTGTGTGATCTGGGCGCGGTACTCCTCGGCACGTTCTTTGGCCGAAGCGATCTCTGCCTCACAGTGCTTTTTCTCGCCTTCAAACCGAACCGAGTCCTCGCCGGCCACGATCATCTCGCTCCGCACGCCCTCGATCTGTGCATTCAGTTCGGAAAGCTGCGCACGGAGCTTCTTTCCTTCCTCCGCGACCGATTCTTTCTGCTTACGGATCGACTCTGCCTCGGTTTTCAGGGCAGCCGCTTCGCCGCGGCGGGAAAGGATGCCCTGACTCCGGACGGCGCTTCCTCCGGTAAAGGAACCGCCGACGTTAATCTGCTGGCCATCCAGTGTCACGATCCGGAAGCGGTAATGATTTTTCTTGGCAAGTTCCGACGCAGTATCGAGATCGGAGACGATGACGATCCTTCCGAGAAGGAAGCGGATGACGCCCTGATAGGCGGGATCGGTTCCGACAAGCTCCGATGCGATTCCGATCACGCCCGGTTCCCTCTCCAATCCCGGCTGAGAAAGGAGAGTACCTTTGACCGAGGTCAGGGGAAGAAAGGTCGCGCGTCCCGCTTTTTCCCGCTGAAGGGAGCGGATACAGCTTTTGGCGGTATTTTCATCGGCAACAACGATATTCTGCAATCCACCGCCGAGCGCCGTTTCGACCGCGAGCGCATATTTTTCCGGCACCTCCATCAGCTGCGCAACGGTACCGTGGATGCCTTTTTGACGGCCGTTTTTCTGCCAGCTCATGACCGTTTTGACCGAATGGGCGAAACCTTCCAGGTTTTCCTCAAGGTCATGCAGCAGCTTGGCTCTCTGGAGCTTTCCCTTTTCCTCAAGTTCGAGATTTTGATACTGCTGCTGGAGTTTCTGAAGGTTTTCCTGTTTTCCGGAAAGCTTTAACTGGTAACCGGAAAGGGTATTCTGAAGCGACTCCTTGCGCTCGATGATCTCTGTCAGCAAACCGCTGACCTCTTCGGCTTCCGAAAGCTGCTCACGGATCTTTTCCTCAGAAAGGGAGAGTCCCGACTCGGCTTCGGAAAGTCTGGTGCGCTCCTCTTCGGACGTCCTTGCACCGGAAGAAAGGAGCAGGCCGTTTCTCGAGATCGAAAGGGTCAGTTCGGAGATCCTTGCCTGAAGATCGCCCGCTTCCGAGTCATAGCTTTTTCCTTTTTTCAAAAGCGCGTCGCGGGTATCGGTCAGCGCCCGTTCCTTTTCGGAAAGCCGGGTAAGTTCGCCTTCCAGCCGCTTGCAGTCCTCGCGCGCCGAAAGGATCGCCGCCGCACGCTGACCCGACGCCGCGTCCGAACGATCGATCTCCTCGCGGATCCGTTTCTGTTCCAAAAGGCTATGGGTGCGTTCGTTTTCATCGACCGCAATATCCGACCGGTTATTTGCGATCCGGTTTTGCAGGTTTTCCCGAAGGGCGCGGTATTCTTCGCTCCTGGTCAGGCAGTCCTGCGTTTTCTGGAAAGCCGACTGGATCGACTGCTCGATCTCAGCCGCCTGCTCCTCCAACCGCTGTGCGTCTCCGCGGGCGATCCGGCATTTCTCCTCCTGTTCGGAAAGAGAGGTGCGGAACTGATCCATATTCATCAGCCAGAGGGTGACCTCCAGCCCTTTTTTCTCATCGGACAGCGCCAAAAACTGCGCCGCCTTTTCCGACTGCTCGCGAAGCGGTTCGACCCGTCCCTCCAGTTCGGAAAGAATATCGTAAAGCCGGAGCAGATTTTCCTGCGCCTGCGTCAGCTTCCGCTCGGCCTCTTCCCGGCGGTAGCGGTATTTGGCGATACCGGCCGCTTCCTCAAAAATTTCGCGGCGTTCACGGTTTTTCGCGGCGATGATCTCGGCGATACGCCCCTGTCCGATCATCGAATATCCGTCTTTTCCGAGACCGGTATCCATCAGCATCTCGTTCAGTTCCCGGAGACGGATGGCTTTATTGTTGAGCAGGTACTCGCTCTCCCCGCTCCGGTAGTAGCGTCTCGTGATCGTGACCGTATCCGCGTCAGCCGGAAGGGTGCGGTCGGTGTTGTCGAAGGTCAGCGATACACAGGCCGAACCCATTGGCTTTCGGGCGGAGGTTCCGGCAAAAATAACGTCCTCCATCTTCCCGCCGCGAAGCGTCTTGGTCGATTGCTCGCCTAAAACCCAGCGCATCGCGTCGCTGATGTTCGACTTTCCGCTTCCGTTGGGGCCGACGACAACGGTCATTCCCTTATCAAATTCGATTCTGGTTTTGTCCGGAAAGGACTTGAACCCCTGTATCTCAAGGGAACTTAAACGCATCCGATAAACTCCTCTCTTATTCTTTCAACAAAAAGCTACCCTGTGGGATCGATTCGCTTTCCTGCACCGTGACTTTCACGCCAAGCGCTTCCCATCGGCGGAGATTTTCCCGCTTCTGTCCCACTGCGCGGGAACAATCGCGCGGATGAATCAAAAGGGTGCGGCTGCTTCCGGGCAGCGCGCCTTCAAGTGTACGGGACACCTTCTGATAAAAAAGCTCCGACTGGCACAGTTCCTTAAAAGCAGGGTGATAAGCGCCGCCGGTCATCTCCCGCTCGATCGAAGGCGAGGCGTGCAGCCCCATACGAATGACCGGGATCCCGGCTGTTTCCATTCTTTCAAGGATCCCGGCGCAGACGCGCACCGCCTCGGGAAGTCCCATCGGGGTAAAACTCCCCTCCTCCCGCCAGCGGTCAAGAAGGGTGCCGCGGAGAACAACAGTCGGATAGACCCGGAGCATATCCGGATGCAGCCGCAGAATCTCTTCGACCGTTTCAGCAAGAGTCCCCGCCGTATCGCCCGGAAGGCCGGTCATCATCTGAAGGCCGACCGTAAAGCCCGCGTCTTTCAAAAGGGAAAAAGCGCGCCGCACATCCTGCGACGTATGTCCGCGCAGATTTTTTTGGAGCACATCGTCCGAAAGGCTCTGTGCGCCCAGTTCGACCGTATGCACGCCGTACCTAAGAAGGGTGCGGATGATCTCAGGAGTGATCGCGTCCGGTCTTGTTGAGCAACGGATTCCGCCGGCCTGTCCGGACAAAAGATAAGGCTCCGCTTCCCGCAGAAAGGCCTCCATCTCTCCTTCCGGAAGGGCGGTAAAGCTTCCGCCGTAAAAGGCGATCTCCGCTTTTTCGCCCTCCGGGGACGGTAAGGCAAAGGCCTCCGACAACTCCCGGCGCACGCTTTCCGGCGTAACGGAAGAGCTTTCGCCCGAAATACTTCTCTGATCACAAAAGGAACAGCGGTGGGGACAGCCCATATGCGGGATAAAAAGCGGGATGATCCGATTTTTCGGGTGCGCGCCCATTAAAGCTCGTAGCCCATCAGTTCAAGCGCTTCACGGGCGGCGTTCTGCTCTGCCTGTTTCTTGCTCGAAGCGGTGCCGGTGCCGATGACGTTGGAGTTTAAGAGTACCTCGGCAGTAAAGACCTTCGCATGGTCGGGACCCTGTTCGTCGATCAGGCGGTAAGAAATCTTTTCCTCCCGGTTCTGCTGAACGACTTCCTGAAGGGCGGTCTTATAATCGGAAAGAGGGCTTGCCTTCTGAATGTCGATATTTTTTGGAATGAAGCGCAGGACAAAACGCTGGGCTTCCTCGTAGCCGCCGTCGAGATAAATTGCCGCCAGAACCGCTTCAAACGCGTCGGCAATGATCGAAGGGCGCTCTCGTCCGCCGGTCAGCTCCTCGCCTTTTCCGAGACGGAGAAACTTTCCAAGCTCCAGTTCTCCGGCAAAAACATCGAGTGCCTTTTCACAGACAAGGCTGGCGCGCATTTTGGTCAGAACGCCTTCGGGAAGGTCTTTATAGTTCAGGAAAAGGTATCTGGCGACAATAACCGACAAGACCGAGTCGCCTAAAAATTCCAGACGTTCATTGTTTTTCAGATGCTTTCTTCCTTCGTTCGCGTAAGAGGAATGGGTCAGTGCCTGTTCAAGATAAGAGATCCGCTTAAAGGTATAGCCGATCCGCTGCTGAAATTCGACGAGGTCTTCTTCGTGTTCAAAATCCTTGCTCATTCTTTATCTTCCTTCCTGTCGTATGTTGCGCAGTCTCTCAGGCATCGGGAAACCGATTTCCAGATGCATCAAAAACCGCTCTTTCCGCCGCGCGGAACCGCACAGCCACCGCACGGCCACCGCACGACGGAAAATTTCCTTATGTTTACTTTTCTTCGGGTGCGGTCTGCTCTTTGATCGAAAGAAGCGCCTGCCCGATCGCGTCGTTGACTCCGCCTTCAACAAAGTCTCTGGCCTGACGGATGGCGTTTTTAAAAGCATAGCCGTTGGAGCTTCCATGCGCCTTGATGACCGGAAGCGCCGCGCCGAGAAGCGGCGCGCCGCCGTATTCGGTATAGTCCATCGATTTTTTGAACGCCTTGATCTTGTTCAGCAGCAAAAGCGCCGCGACCTTACCGGGGCCGGTGAACATTTCCTTGATCTTTTTAGAGAACATCGAGCCTAGCCCTTCGGTCAGCTTGAGGATCACGTTTCCGGTAAAGCCGTCGGCAACCGCAACATCGACCTCACCCGAAGGAATGGCGCGGGCTTCCACATTCCCGGTAAAGTTCAGCGGAGCCTTTGAAAGAAGCGCATAGGCTTCCTTTTGCAGTTCGCCGCCCTTGGTGTCCTCGGTGCCGACGTTGACCAGACCGACCTTCGGAGAGGAAACACCCATGACCTTTTCCATATAGATGCTGCCCATCAGGCCGAAATGGAGAAGGGTCTCCGGTTTGCAGTCCAGATTGGCGCCGGCGTCCATCAGAAGATAGCAGCCCTTCGCGGTCGGGATCACGGTCGCGAGTCCTGCGCGCTTGATGCCTTTTAATCGCTTGACGATAAAGTTTGCGCCGACAACGATCGCGCCGGTTGAGCCGCCCGAAACAAAAGCGTCGCCTTTTCCTTCCTTGAGCAGCTTAAAGCCGACGGCCATCGAGCTTTCGGACTTTGCCTTCAAAAGGGAAACCGGATCGTCGTGCATCGAAATGACGTCGGGGGCATGAACGATCTCGATCCCGTCAAGCGGGATCTGATGCTCGTCCGCCGTCTTTTTGATCAGGCTCTCGTCTCCGGTCACGATCAGCGAGACACCGTATTCCTTTACCGCCGCGGCGCATCCCTCCAGCACCGCCAGAGGGGCGTTATCTCCGCCGAAACCGTCTACTATGATCTTCACTGTGCTTCTCCTTCCTCCATGCCGCGCCGGATCGCCTCTTCGCTTTCGGCAAAATGGATCGTATAATCCGCGCGGACAAGCTCTTCTCTGAGTGCGGCAATCGCCCGCTCGGCTACCTGGGTATACCGTTTCTTTTTATCCTTCACCCGTTCGGGGAGCGGAGGGAGAATGCCCATATTGCTTCCCATCGGCTGAAAATCGGGAACGCTCCGGTCGCAGACATGATCGGAAAGCGCGCCGGTCATCGTATCGTGCGGCAGGTCAAACGGGATCAGCCCCAGCATCTCCCGCGCAAGCGCGTGTCCCGCCAAAAGCCCGCTCATCGCCGACTCCATATAGCCTTCCACGCCGGTCATCTGTCCGGCAAACCAGAGGTTTTCCCCTTTCAAGAGCTTAAACGAACGGGAAAGGAGCTTCGGCGAATTTAAGAAAGTATTCCGGTGCATGACTCCATAACGGACAAACTCCGCCCCGGCCAGCCCCGGGATCATCGAAAAAACCCGCTTCTGTTCGCCCCATTTGAGGTTGGTCTGAAAGCCGACGAGGTTATAAAGTGTTCCGCCCGCGTTTTCCTTGCGGAGCTGAACGACGGCCCACGGGCGATGACCGGTGCGCGGATCCCTGAGTCCGACCGGCTTTAATGGGCCGAAGCGGATGGTATCGTCGCCGCGGCGCGCCATAATCTCGATCGGCATACAGCCCTCATAGACCCTGAGCTTTTTCAGATCTCCGTCCACGTCGTGCCGGGGTGCGCCCTCCGCGTGGATCAGCGCGTCGTAAAAGGCTTCGTATTCCTCCCGGTTCATCGGACAGTTGATATAATCGTCCTCCCCGCGCCCGTAGCGGGAAGCAGAAAAGGCAATCGAATCATCGATCGAATCGGCTGAAACGATCGGCGCCGCCGCGTCAAAGAACGAAAGAGAATCCTCTCCCGTTTTTTCGCGGATGGCCTGCGCCATCTTATCACTGGTCAGAGGGCCGGTCGCGATAATGGCCGGGCAGTCAAACGAAAGGGTATCGATCTCCTCACGGATCAGATGGATCCGGGGATTTTCGGTGATCTTCCGGGTGACGAGTGCCGAAAAGAGATCCCGGTCAACCGCGAGCGCTCCGCCTGCCGCAACCGAAGTCTCTTCGGCGGCGGGAACCAGCATACTGCCCAAAAGCCGCATCTCTTCCTTCAGAAGCCCGGAAGAGGAAGCAAGGCGTCTTGCTTTTAACGAGTTGGAACAGACAAGCTCCGCAAGTCCTTCGGTTTTATGGGCGGCGGAAAAGTTCACCGGCTTCTGTTCATAAAGGTCAACGTCGATTCCGTAGGAAGCGATGATCTGCGCCGCTTCACAGCCGGCCATTCCGCCGCCGACTACGACTGCTTTTTTCATTTCCAAAACAACGCCTCCTTACTCTTTATCCACCGGACGGGTATAGCCGCATTCCGGATCAGAGCAGTAGATTCTTGCGCCGCGTCCCGCTTTTTTGAGGAGGGTCTTTCCGCACTGGGGGCATTTTTCATCGATCGGCGGATCCCAGCTCATAAAGTCGCAGGTCGGATTATGCTCACAGCCATAGAACTTTTTGCCCTTGCGGGATTTCTTCTCCAGAATCTTTCCGCCGCATTTGGGGCAGCTTCCGGGAGCTTCAACAGCGATCGTCTTGGTGTTGCGGCATTCGGGGAAGCCGGGACAGGCCAGAAACTTTCCGTACCGACCGGTCTTGATGACCATCTTTCGGCCGCACTTTTCGCAGACGATGTCCGTCTCCTCATCCGGAATCTTCATGAAAACGTCTTTCATGTCCTCTTCGGCCTTCTGGAGGGTCGCGGAGAAGCCGCCGTAAAATTCTTCAAGGGTTTTGACCCACGGTTTCTTTCCTTCGCCGACAAGGTCAAGGTCGGACTCCATCTTGGCGGTAAAGCCGGGATCGACGATCTGAGCGAAATGCCCGGTCATCAGAGTGGTCGTTACCTCGCCCAGCTGAGTGGGTTTGAGCGCCTTCCCTTCCCGCTCGATATAGCCGCGGGTCAGGATGGTCGAGATGGTCGGCGCATAGGTCGAAGGGCGTCCGATCCCGTTTTCCTCCAACATCTTAATCAGCGACGCTTCGGTATAGCGAGCGGGCGGCTGGGTGAAATGCTGATTTCCGGAAAGCTCGAGAAGTTTGAGCGGATCGCCCTCTTTCATGACGGGAAGAACGCCCTCTTTTTCTTCAGCGGTGTCCTTTCCTTCCACATACAAAACGGTAAAGCCGTCAAAGCGAACCGAGAAGCCGCTGGCCTTGAACAGGCAGCGTCCGGCGGTGATGTCGGCGGCCACGGTATCGTAAACCGCGTCTGCCATCTGGGAAGCGGTGAAGCGTTCCCAGATCAGCTTGTACAGCTTATACTGGTCGCCGGAAAGGGATTCCTTGACCCGGTCGGGCGACATTTCCGGCATGGTCGGACGGATCGCTTCGTGCGCGTCCTGCGCACCTGCGCGGGTCTTATAGACACGGGGAGAGGCGGGAAGGTATTCTTTTCCGTAACGGCCTTCGATATACTGAGCAGCCGCTGCGCGCGCCTCATCCGAAATGCGGAGCGAGTCGGTACGCATATAGGTAATCAGACCGACTGCGCCCAACTGAGGAAGTTCGACGCCCTCGTAAAGCTGCTGTGCGGCGGACATGGTGCGCTTGGACTGGAAGCCGAGCTTACGGGATGCTTCCTGCTGAAGGGTCGAGGTGGTAAAGGGAGGGGCGGGAGAACGTTTGCGGGTGCCTTTTTTGACGCCGGAGACCTGATACTCGGCATCCCTGAGAAGCGCCAGAACCTGATCGGTATCCTCTTTGGTTTTCAGATCGGTCTTTTTACCGTCCACGCCGTAGAACTTCGCGATAAAGCCCTTTTTGGACTTGGAAGAATGGGGAGCGAGGCGGGCTTCGATCGACCAGTATTCCTCAGGAACGAAAGCGCGGATCTCATTTTCCCGATCAACGATCATACGGACGGTCACCGACTGAACACGGCCGGCGGAAAGGCCGGGGCGCACCTTTTTCCAGAGGAAAGGAGAGATCTTATAACCGACCAGACGGTCAAGAATGCGGCGGGTCTGCTGAGCATTGACAAGATCCATATCGATCACGCGAGGATGCGCCATTCCCTCTTTGACGCCGGAGGGGGTGATCTCGTTGAAAGTCACCCGGTCGGGCGCGTTTACGTCCAGTTTTAAGATATTGGCCAGATGCCATGAAATCGCTTCACCTTCGCGGTCAGGGTCGGTCGCGAGGTAAATCTTATCCGATTTTTTGGCGGCAGCCTGAAGAGCCTTGATGGTATCCGACTGCTTGCGGATGTTGAGGTATTTGGGGGTAAAGCCGTTATCGACGTCTACGCCCAGCGTACTCTTGGGAAGGTCGCGGACATGACCCATCGAAGCCATGACCTCATAGTTCTTTCCAAGGTATTTTTTAATCGTCTTGGCCTTGGCGGGAGATTCGACGATAACAAGACTGTTTTTTGCTTTGGGTTTGCTCATGAAAATCTATCTTTCCTTTCATCCGCCGGGAGTTTTCCACAAACGGAAGGGTAGTTTCGTTAAAATGTGCACGGAAAAGCGATTCCGCGCGGAAAAAGAGACGATCCGTCCATCTCCTTTTCCCCGCAGAAACGCTGCGAGGGGGCTTTATCTGGCAAGAGCGCAGTATTGACCCGGAAGCGACTCGATCAGCCCTTCCAGTTCCATCTCGGTTAGAAGGGTCAGCAAGCTGCTTGCGTTCAGTCCGCATTCTCTTCCGATCTCATCGATCAGGTGAGGGCCGTCAACCAGAAACGCCAGTATCTTCTTCCGCACCGAATCCGTTTCACCGGAAACCGGTTCGGTTTTTTCGGGCGAAGCCTTGATATCCGGCTCTTTTTCGGGAACAGAGACGTTTCTTTCCGGATACAGACGCTCATAAATTTCACGGTACCGGTTCGGATCCTCCTCTTTCAGTTCCTCCAAAACCTGCTGCCGAGCAGGAACTTCCGGTTTTTCTTCGGCGGCAGAAGTCTTCGGAGACTGCTTCCGGGATTTTGGCTCAGCCTTTTTCCCGGTCATATCCGCCGTTTCCTGCGCGTCCTTGAACATATAGGGATGCCGCTCGATATACTCCATATCCAGCGTTTCCCGATAGACGCCCGAATATGCCGACGCAATGTCATAAGCTGCCATGGCCAGACGCGCGCCGTCGCGGATAAAGCCCGCCACGCCCATACACTTCGGGTCACTGATCGACGCGGGCGGAATACAGAAAACGTCCTTGCCCTGATCGACCGCGGCATTGGCCGTGATCATCGCGCCGCTGCGCATCGGAACCTGCCCCAGAAGCACGCAGTCAGCCAGTCCGGCGATCAGGCGGTTGCGCGCCTGAAAATAGCCGCGCTCATTCCGCCGACCGGGCGGAAGCTCGGTGACAAGCGCGCCGCCGTTTGCGAGGATCTGCTCTTTGAGCCGGTGGCTTTCCTTCGGATAATCGACGTCCAGCCCGCAGGCCAGTACGGCGACCGTCGGCTTTCTTGCCGCGACCGCACCGCTGTGAGCATAGGTATCGTTCCCGACCGCACAACCGCTGATGATGACCGCACCGGCTCTCGAAAGCTGATAACAGATATTTCCCATCTCGCTGTTGTAATAGTTGTCCGCCTTACGGGAGCCGACCGCCGCAACGGAAAGACGATCCTGAAGGCAGGAAAGCGATCCGCGCAGATAGAGAACCGGCGGAGGGCAGTAGATGGTCAGAAGGCTTTCGGGATATTCATCATCCTCAAGGGTGATGACCCTTCCGCCCGCCTTTTTCGTATCGTCAAGGATCATCTGCGCCCGTTCCAGCGAAATGGTCGATACGGTTTTCATATCCTGCGCCGTTAAAAACGGATACGGCGTGCGTTCTTTATAGAAAGTAACGGGATCGGTCTGGTCAAGGATCTGAGTGACCTTGCTGCTGGGGATGGGGAAACACTGGGTCAGCCAGATCCAGTAAAGTGTGCTGTCCTGCTTATCCAACGGGCATCCTCTCCTTTTTGCATTCAGCGGGTCTTGATCTTACAGCTCGTAAACCATCTTGTCCGGCGTCCATCCGGCGAGAACTTCTTTCAGATCGGCCGCGTAGAGCTTGGCTTTGGGAAGGGAATGATCCAGATAGTTTCCGCATTCCTTCCTCTCCGCGCCGGGAATCTTTCCTTCAAAGCCAAGGATAAAGTTGCAGGTCTCCTGCACCAGACGGATCGCGTCCTCTTTGGAAATCGAGTCGCGGGTGATGAAGTAAAAACCGGTGCGGCAGCCCATCGGTCCGACATAGATGATCCGGTCGGAGAAGGGGGTATTGCGGACATAGGTTGCAAACAGGTGCTCAAAGGTATGAAGTCCGTCGTTTTCCAGATAGACGCCGCCGTTGGGGATCACCATCCGGATGTCGTAAGTGACGCAGTCGCCATCGATCCGGGAGACATACATCCCTTTTTTCAGTTTATCATGGTTGACCTGAAAGCTCTGAATCGTTTTCATTGGTATACACATCCTTTTCTATTAAAAGCCGCCATGGCTACTGCCACGGCTTCTGGTCATTTCCCACATCAGGATTGTCGCCGCCATCGCCGCGTTAAAGGATTCGGTTCTTCCCTTCATCGGGATGGTGATCCTTTCATCACAGAGTGCGACCTGTTCGGGAGAGAGGCCGTTTCCTTCGTTTCCGATCAGCATCAGACTTCCGCCCGGAAACTCCGTTTCTGTCAGAAGGGGAGCCGACGGGTCAACGACCGAAGCAAAGCTGTGAAGGACGCCTTTATTCTCTTTCAGAAACAAGGCCATATCCGTCCGGAGAAGCGGCATCCGGAAAAGCGCGCCCATTGCCGCGCGAACCGTTTTCGGGCTGAAGAGGTCGCAGCTGTTTTCGCTGACGATGACCCCGTCAAAGCCGAGTGCTTCAGCGGTTCGAATCATCGTTCCAACGTTCCCGGGATCCTGAATGTTCCAAAGTCCGAGGTATCTTCCCTGATCGGTCAATACCGGCTCTCGGACAGGGATCCGGCAGACTGCGCCGACTCCCTGTGGAGACTGGGACTGGAAAATACGATCCGCCGCCGCGCCGGTCACGAGAAAGGTCTTTTCTGAAAGCTCACGAAGGACGCCCAGTTCTCCTCTTCCGCTTTCAAGACATCCTTCGGTAATGAATACGCTTTCGATCCCGAGTCCGCTCCAAACCGCTTCCTCAAGAAGCTTGACTCCTTCGAGGACAAAGCGCCCCGACGCCATACGCTCTTTTTTCTGGGACGCGAGCTTGATATAGCTGCGGACCTTCGGATTATCCTTTGATGCGATCGTTTCCAAACCGGCCGCCCCCTTCTGTTTTGCTTCCTGAAAAATTTATACATCGTTATTATCGCACGAAACAGCGATTCTGTAAACAGGAAATTTCAAAAAAACCTTTTTCTTTCCTTTAATACCTGAAAAAAGGCAAACAAAAACGCCCGGGTCAAAACAACCCAGGCGCCTTGGATATCGAAAATTACAGAGCAGCTTTTGCTTTCTCGCACAGAGCGGTGAAAGCAGCAGCGTCATGAATAGCGATCTCGGAGAGCATCTTTCTGTTGAGGGAGATGCCAGATTTTTTCAGGCCGTTCATGAAGGTGGAGTAGTTCATGCCGTTTGCTTTGCAGCCAGCAGAGATTCTGGTAATCCACAGTCTTCTGAAATCACGTTTTTTCGCTTTGCGGCCGATGTAAGCCTTCTGACCGGATTTGTAGACGGCTTCCTTAGCGGTTTTGAACAGTTTGCTCTTAGCGCCCCAGTAGCCTTTAGCGAGCTTTAAGGTTTTATTTCTTCTTTTGCGCGTCATCATTGCGCCTTTTACACGAGCCATTCTATTTTACCTCCAGATTCGGGATATGTTCAGTCAGTTGTGATTAGTTGTAAGGAAGCAGCTTCTTGACTGCTGCGATGCAGGTCTTATCCGCATAAGCGGTGTTGCGCAGCTGACGTTTCCGTTTGGTGGATTTCTTGGTCAGGATGTGGCGTTTGTTCATATGAGCGCATTTAACCTTACCGGACGCGGTCAGTGCAAAACGCTTTTTCGTTGCGCTGTGGGTTTTGATCTTCGGCATATCGATAATCCTCCTTGTGATTGAAACAACCTGTCTGACGGCCTGTCTTTGACGCAGACAGCCTGTTATTTGGCAGGTTTCGGCGAAATAAACATTGCCATGCTGCGGCCTTCCATTTTTGCAGGCTTGTCAATGGCTCCGCACTCGGAAACCGCATCTTTGAAGCGGTCAAGCAGTTCCCTGCCGAGTTCGGTGTGCGCCATTTCTCTGCCGCGGAAACGAACCGAAACTTTGACTTTATCCCCGCCCTGCAAAAACTTGACGGCCTGATTGATCTTGGTTTCAAAGTCGTGCGTATCGATGTTCATCGACATCCGGACTTCCTTGATATCGACCGTTTTCTGGTTCTTTCTTGCTTCCTTTTCACGCTTGGCCTGTTCATAGCGGTATTTACCGTAGTCCATGATCCGGCATACGTTGGGCGAAGCCTGAGGCGCGATGTCTACAAGGTCAAGACCCTTTTCGGCTGCAATCTGAAGAGCCTGCCGGGTGGGCATGATGCCAAGCTGGCTTCCGTCAGCATCAATGACGCGGATCTCCTTTTCACGGATCTCCTCATTGATATACAAGTCTTTTTTGCTAATGGTAAAGCACCTCCGATACCTGTCGTAAGCAATTGATTTTTGACAACAAAAAAGCACGGACGATACTCCAAACGTCCGCGCTCGAAAACACAGTGCCTACAAAGGGCACCGCAGATATTTCCAAATGATTGACCCATCTAACACGAAAGCGAAGGGTGAGAACGGACAGTTCTGCTTTATTGTTGCTCATATATTTTAACACAGTGCATCTTTCCTGTCAAGGGAATCCTCCGCTTTTTCCGTAGAAAGATGAGCCGATAGCGCCTCCTGTTTTGTATGGTTTCACAAAACGTTTTCCGACGGACACGTCGTCTTACAGCTGATTATTACCTGTTTTCTCTTGTCTCTTTTCATAAATCGGAAACGTTTTTTTGGAAATTCCCACAAATCGTTCAAAAAGTGCTTGCTTATCTCAGTTGATTATGCTAATATACATTTGCAACTTCCTTCATTACCTTTCACTTTCCATGTTTTTGACCGTCGATTTTTCGACGGTTATTTTTTTTGCACTTTAACCTTTTCCCGCTTTCTTTTCCTTGTGCTTCTTTTTCTCGAGGTACATTCGCTTATCCACCTCGGCAAAAAG
This sequence comes from Oscillospiraceae bacterium, assembly GCA_022770625.1. Lineage (GTDB taxonomy): Bacteria > Bacillota > Clostridia > Oscillospirales > Ruminococcaceae > Faecivivens. Next base: position 27,004 of record JALEHK010000009.1, read on the forward strand.
TTCGGTCAGATTTTCGCCCTCTTCCGGAATCAGAACAAAGCCCAGCGAAAAGGCGGTGGTTATGATCTGACTGCCGGCATCGAAAGGAAACTGCTCATGCTCCGCCCGCATCCGGACGGCCTGCGCCTGTGCCTCACCGGCGCTTCCATATCCATAGACCAGCAGTATGAATTCGTCTCCGCCAAATCTGGCCGCGAGTTTTTTCTCCGCCGGACAGCGGCTTAAAATAGAAGCGATCTCGCGAAGGTAGCGGTCGCCGCACAGATGACCGAAACGGTCGTTCATCTCTTTCAGGTCGTCGGTATCGATCATCATCAACGCCGCGTGACCCAGCTTTTCCGGCTCGTTCATCAGCGCGCTCAGCTTTTGGACAAAGGCGCGGCGGTTGAGCAGGCCGGTCAGAATATCCTCGTCCCGTTCACGGATCAGTCCCCGCTTTTCGACCATCTCTGCCGTCACGTCGATCACGCTCCCGAATACCGAGCTTCCGTGGATAAAGGATTCCAACTGAACATATCTTTCGTGTCCGGGAATCTGATATACGTTTTTCTTTTCAGAACCGGCGTCCGCTCCAACTGCCACCTGATTCTGTCGGATCCCGGCGATAAAGCCGACAAAAAGCGCGCGGTTTGAAAAAAGACGCTCGGCTTCCGCTTTTTCAAGGCAGAGGATCTGTGCGACCCGGCGGGTGACCGTTACCCGCTCGGAATCAGCCGTATATTCATACGCGCCGATGGGGATATCGACCTGATCCAGCACATAAGAAAGTCGGTCGGACGACGAAAGAAGTCCGTCCACCATCCAGTTGATATAGGCGCTGAGCTGAGCAAATTCCGGTGTCGAATCGACCTCGACCTTTTCGGTCAGATCACCTCCCGCGATCTGGGAAAGGGTACGGTTGACCTGACTGATCGACTGGATAACCGTCCGGTCGAGATAGCTCATGACGCAGACCATCAGTACGCACGCCAGCAACAGTAAAAAGATCAGCATCACAAGACCGGACTGAAGCTGTCCGGCATAGAGAACGGATAGTTCCACCGACCGGCCGAGGAGCATATCTCCGACCTGTTCAAAATAGCAGTAAACCCTCTTCCCGCCGATGGTGCAGGTAAAGCCGTTCCCATCCGGATGAAACACACCCGATCCGACTCCCGCAGCGTAGATGGTTTTCCCGATCAGCGGCCGTTCGGTCGTTCCGCAGATCTTCATCGTATCGGGATCGACCGCGTACAGGATATATCCGTCTTCCGGCGTCATCATGGAAAAGATGTAGGAGATCTCGTTTTTGCGCATCAGTTCAAATTCCCGTTTGGGAGAAGAGCCGACCTGAACGATATAGCTTCCGTCCTCAAGCCAGACGGCGGCATACTGCATATTTTTTCCTTCGGCGGTATTCGGCCCCGCTTCCTGACAGAGACGGAGGGTCTTATCGGAAAGCATCGGGAGAAAAAAGCTCATCTGCTTGCCGGAATTGAAGGTGTAGCCGAAATACTCGGGGTTGGAACCGGCGAACAGCGTTCCGTCCGGCGTAAAGAAGTGAAGTTCCTCCAGCTGCAAAAGATTGCAGACCTTTTTGATCTCATCCTGATCGTTTAAAAGGCCGGGATTGTGCATCAGAAAATAGGCCGCGGCGTCCGCCTGCAAAAGGCAGGTTCGGGCATACTCTTCCTTAATCTCCGCAATCTCCTTTTCATTTTCCGAAAGGGTCTGACTGATCTTGTAAAAAAGCTCGGAAGAGGTTTCCCGCATTCGGGCGCATTTGCTTATCGATGACGAAATGACATTGAGCAGCATACATACGATCACCGTCACGGTCATTAAACGCAGAAGGCCGGCACGCATCGCTTTTTTCATCCGGTATTCCCCCTTTTTCCGTCTCTTACCCCGGACTCCGGAGCTTTTCAAAAGTATACCACATTCCCGACATAAAGAAAATCGATTTATGTCAAATTAAAAGGAAAAGACGTCTCCATATATAAAAACGACTCGTCGGGGCTATAAAGAAAGTCCCGCCGAGCCGTTTCTTTACTGCCATCCGGTTTCAGCTATGTGTATTCAGGATATATTCTTTCATTTTCTGGAAGGTGACGGTGCTCAGATCGTGCTCCATCTTGCAGGCGTCCTCCGCCGCGACCTCTTCCGGAACGCCGAGACGGATCAGCCAGTCCTGGATCAGTTCATGACGTTCATAGATCTTTTCCGCGATTTCCTTTCCCGATTCAGTCAGGGTAATATACCCGTCTCTGTCCACCAGGATGTAGCCGTTTTCCCTCAGGAGAGAAACGGCCCTGCTGATACTGGGCTTGGAATAATTTTTATAAACGGCGATATCGATCGAACGCACGGCGCCCTTTTGCTTTTGCAGGACAAGGATCGCTTCCAGATAGTCTTCTGCCGACTGATGAATTTGCATATGGATCTTTCTCCCTTCTTGGCGGATCGCTCTTCGGGCGCCCCTATAAACCCTCCGCCGCATTTTCCGCTGATGCCTATACGCCTGCCAAGACCTAGGCAAACGCAAAAACATATTATATATAGTTCGTTATTATTATAACATATTCCGGCGAAAATAACAACAGCGAAAGCAGAAAAAAGCCGGTCATTTGTCAAAATACCGGCACAGAATCTGCCCTGTCTCCCATCCGTCCGTTCCCGGGAATGGAAAAAGCGAATAAACGGCGGCGGCGAGCTGACCGCCTGTCCAGACGAATGGAACTTTCAGCAAAGAAAATATCCCCGCTAATAAAAGGCTTGTCACCGGCCCCGCCAGTACAAAGAAAAGTTCTTTTCCTTCCGGATAAAGCCCTTCCTTCGGACGGATCGTGATCCCCCTAAGATCCAAGACCGTCTCCCTGACCGGAATATGCGTCAGAAAAAGTGCCGCAAGATGCCCCAATTCATGAGCAGCGACAGCCGCCAGCATAGAAACCGCCGAAAAATATCCTGCCCCGGAGACCGTCCACCAAAGCGCCATCACCGCAAAAAAGTCTGCACCGACCGAGAGACTTTTCCCACCGGGAAAAAGAAAGCGGATCATTTATTTTCCTCCATAAGCGCCGTTTCGGGCGGCCTCCGGACTCCGTCCGCGATCAGCTCAAAATGAAGATGCGGGCCGGTCGCTTCCCCCGTCATCCCCACAAGCGCGATTTCCTCCCCTGCCTTCACCTTTTCTCCCGCCTCGACCAGCAGACGGGAACAATGAGCATACAGGGTCGAGAGACGATCGGAATGCCGGATCACCAGATAGTTTCCATAGCTTTTATGCTCACCCGATATTTCGACCGTTCCATCCGCCGCGGCGTAGATCCCGCTGTCCATATCCGCGGCCAGATCAGTCCCATAGTGAAAATCGAGCGCGCCGGTGATCGGATGATACCGCCAGCCGAATCCGTCCGTCTTTTCCCAGCTTTTCAGCGGCGGAAAAAGCGAAAAGGTAAGCGTATAGGGGGAAAAGCTCATCCCATCGGCTGCGGGAAGCGGCTCAAAGGTTTCCCCCGCCGCAAAGGCGCCGCCCGCCTGATATAGAAAAGGAAGCGATACCGCCGTGCACAGCGCCACGCCGAGAAGAAAGCTGATTTTCTTTTTCACTCCGTATCCCGTCCTTTCCTAAAGAAAGTGTTTTTTAATAAATGATATGCAGTTTTTGCTGTCCTTATTCTGACCCACATAGGAAACTGAACAAAAATACAGCCTTTTTCTCTGTAAAATACCAAAATGCAGAGAATATGTGACATTTTTGTGAAAACCTATTGCATTTTTCAAGTAAATTCGGTAAAATAAAATCGTTTATGTATAGCCGCCAGCCGGAGCATATTCCGGGCGGCGGTCGGTTCGTTTTTCAATAATCTATTCGTGAAAGGATGCCTCCTATGAGCTCAACAAAAAAGGCAAACCCCAACCGTCTGGCGCTTCAGATGGTCATCGCGCTGGCTGCCGGTATCGTTGCCGGTCTGATTTTCATGGCCATCCGTGAAAACGTCGGCGGAAACGTATGGTCCACGCTGAACAACCTCCTCTTCCAGGACATCACCGCAGAAGGCGCAACGAGCGCGATCGGTCTGTTCTACATCGGCGGTCAGCTGTTTGTCCGTGCGCTTCAGGTCATCATCGTTCCGATGGTCTTTACTTCAATCGCCATGGCGATCGGAACCATCTCCGATGCCCGTACCCTCGGACGGATCTCGAGCAAAACGCTTCTCTGGTTCTTAATGACCACGGCGGGCGGTCTGCTTCTGGCTGCAGTTGTCGGTATTTCCATCTATAAAGCCGGCTGGTTCAGCACCAATCTGGAAGGCCTTTCCGCTTCGACCGGTTCAACCGGTTCCAACCCGCTCAACGTCATCCTCAACATCATCCCCAGCAACATCGGCGCTACCTTCTCTTCCAACACCTCGGTTCTTGCAATCGTTTTCCTCGCGGTTGCGACCGGCCTTTGCATGAACAAGCTGGGCTATGAGAAAACCGCGACCATGCGCCGTCTCCTTCAGGAGATCAACGACATCGTAACCGTTTTCCTCAACTACACGGTTACCCACTTCGCACCGATTGCGATCTTCATGCTGATCTCCCGCACCTTTGCGACCTACGGCATCGAGTATATCAAGCCCGCTATCATTTACATGGTTGTAACGGTCGTTCTGCTTCTCCTTTACCTCTTCGTTGGCTATCCGCTGTATGTTTACGCCGGAACCCGCCTCAACCCTATCACCTTCCTGCGCAAGATCATGCAGGTCATCCTTTTCGGCTTCTCGACCTCTTCCTCCGCAGCGACCCTCCCGCTGAACTACGACACCGCTGTCAAGCGTCTGGGCGTTGACAAGCAGGTGGCCTCCTTCGTCCTGCCGCTGGGCATGACCATCAACATGGACGGTACCGCGATCATGCAGGTCATCGCGACCCTCTTCATCGCCGGTGCTGCCGGATACGACGTCACGATCGGAAGCCTGATCGTTATCGCGTGTCTCGCTCTGATTGCATCGATCGGTACCCCTGCCGCTCCCGGCGCAGGCGCCGTCATCCTCTTCACGATCCTCTCGGGCGTTGGCTTTACCAACGACGCGGCACTCATGGCGTACACTCTGATCCTCGCCATCAACCGCCCGATCGAAATGCTCGTTACCTCGCTCAACTGTGTCGGCGACTCGACTGCCTGCCTGTTTGTTGCCAAGAGCGAAAAGCTCCTCAACGAGAAAACCTACAACGCAAAATAAGTCTCCGCTCCGTATACAAAAAGACCGTCCTCTCAATTGGGGACGGTCTTTTGTTTTGCATCATCACTCGTCTAAAAGCTCTCTGGCTGACGTTTCATCCAGCCGTTCCACTTCCCTCAGGCGCCGGTTGATCGCACGGGTGCGGACGCCGACCAGACGGTCGAGATCATCTCCCGCCAGCTGAAGCCGCTTCTGGGTCGAGACAAGCACCTCGGTAAACCGGTCAAACTCGGTTCGGACCGCACCGAGAAGCTGCCAGACCTGCTGGGAACGCTTCTGAAGGGCAAGCGTCTGAAAGCCCATCTGAAGAGCGTTCAAAAGCGCCGCCATCGTACTGGGGCCGGCAATGCTGATGTTGTAGCTGCGCTGAACCGCTTCTGAAAGCCCACGGTTGACCGCCTCGGCATAAAGTCCCTCCGACGGAAGGAACATAATCCCGAACGCCGTTGTTTCGGGCGGCGCGATATACTTGTCGTGAATATCCTTGGCAAAGCTTTTGATCCGCGCTTCAAGCACCGCCCCCGCAGATTTGATCCGCTCGGAATCAGCGCTGTCGTAGGCGGCCTGAAGGGCGGCATACGCATCGGTCGGAAACTTGGAGTCGATCGGGAGCAGAACCGCTCCGTCCTCTCCGGGAAGTTTAACGGCAAATTCCACCCGATTGCGCGACCCGCTGACCGTCGCCACGTCCGTCAGATACTGCTCAGGCGCAAGAATCTCGGAAAGAATCGCGCCAAGCTGAATCTCGCCCAAGATTCCGCGCGTCTTGACGTTGCTGAGTACCTTTTTGAGATCTCCGACCCCGGACGCGAGCGTCTGCATCTCCCCAAGCCCTTTATAGACCTGTTCCAGCCGTTCGCTGACCTGCTTAAAGGATTCGTTCATCTTCCGTTCAAGGGTCGTCTGGAGCTTCTCATCGACCGTCTGCCGCATCTGCACCATCGCCGAAGCGTTCTCTTCCCGCATCTGTCCAAGCTGACGGGATACCTCGCCGCGAAGCGCTTCCAGCTGTCTGGACTGGGCTTCAAGCGACCCGCGAAGGGCATCCGAAAGCGCCGACTGGGAGGTAAAAAGCTGCCGTTCAAGCGCCGCGATCGAAGCGCTGTTTGCGGCGGACGCGGTCTGCTGCCCCGAGCTTAAAAGCTCTCCGAGCACCCGAACCGACTGCTCCAGCTGAATCCCAAGCTCCGCTTTAAGCGCCGCCGAACCGGCCGTCTGTCCGGCGCTCTGACTTTCAATCCATTCGCCGATCTCTTCCTCCATCTTCCGAAGCCGGCGCTCATTCTTCCGTGCGCTTTTCGCCGTCAGAAAAACCGTCACCCCCATTAGAATCACGCAGACCGCGACCCCGGAAACGACCACCCATTCCATACATATCCTCCTTTTACGAAAAAGGGCAGCGGGGAAATCCTCTCCGCTGCCCGGCGTTTTAGTCCGCCCTGCTTATTTATGTACCCGGTCAAAACCGTACCGTTTGAAAAGCTCCGCCGCACGAAGGGAGAACTGAAGCGGATTGCGGCAGCTTTCCGCGAGGGCGGGAAGCTCTTTTCTGGCTTCGGAGAAACGCGCCTCCGCTTCGGGCGTGTCCTCTCCCAGAAACCAGCACTGACTCGACCAGCAATCGTATTTCAGGTTTAAGTTATATGCTTTTTCTGCCATCTTTTCTCTTTTTCCTTTCCCGTTTTCCGCTTAGAGCTTGCTGCCCTTTGCGCCGCCGAACGAAACACCTGCGAGGATGTTGGTATCAAACGCATAGCTGATCTCCGCCTGATCGCGGTCGCGCTTAAGCGCAAGATCGATCATCCGGTCGAGCAGTTCGGTGTACTTGACGCCCATCGGCTCCCAGAGATAGAACGCAAGCGATCCGGGGATGGTGTTGATCTCGTTGATCCAGATCTCGCGGGTCGCGCTGTCCATCATAAAGTCGATGCGGGATACGCCGCAGCAGTCGAGCGCCTGGAAAGCCTTAACCGCCGTTTCACGGACAAACGCCCGCTCTTCCTCGGAGATGTTGGCGGGAATAATCCGGGAGAGGCTTGCCATGCCGTCCGAGCCTTCGCCCTTGCTTCCGCCCTTTTTGAGGTACTTTTCCTCATAGGTCAGGATCCGGTCGCTGCTGACCGGCTCTTCGCATTCGGACGCCTGCGCTTCATCAAAATCGCCGAGTACCGAGCAGTTGATCTCTTTGAGATGTTCGACCGCTCTCTCAACCAGTACCTTGTGTGCAAACTGGAAAGCGTAGTCCATCGCGTCGGAAAGTTCCGCCCGGTCAAGCGCCTTTCGGATGCCGACACTGGAACCGAGGTCGATCGGCTTGACGATCACCGGATAACCGATCTCCTTTTCGACCTTGTCAAGAAACGCTTCCGGCGCTTCCATATAGGCTTTGTACCCGACTCTTAAACAGTCCAGAACCGGAAGTCCCGCCGCTTTCCATACGCACTTCATCATGTATTTATCCATGCCCAGCGCCGAAGCCAGTACGTCGCAGCCGACAAACGGAACGCCGAGCGTTTTTAAGTACCCCTGCAACGCGCCGTCCTCGACATTGGTTCCGTGAACGATCGGGAAGAGGACGTCGATCGTTTCGATGAGACTCTTTCCGAGCTTTTTCAGCGGATAGTGCAGAAGCTCCACCCGTCCATTTGCCGGGATCATCAGCACCTGCTGGCTCTTTTTGAGCAGCTGCGGGATTCCGTCGCGATAGCTTTCGATCTTTCCGATCTCCTCACCGATATAGAACTCGTTTTTCTTGGTCATATAGATCGGGACAACATCGTATTTTTCACGGTTGATGGAAGCGGCCGCCTGAAGCGCCGAAATGATCGACACCTCATGCTCTACGCTCTTTCCGCCGAAAAGTACGCCCAGTTTGATTTTCATAGGATGAACCTTCTTTCACATTGTACGCCTTTGCGTCTTTAGAAATTGTCGGGCAGATCGTTTTCCAGAAGGACGATCTTCTGGACGCCGCCGGTATGAAGATTTTCAACCGAACGAAGCGCTCCGGTAAGATCATGCTCAACAAAGATTTTCTCTTTCGGATAGCCCGCGTCCATCAGTCCCTGATAGATCGGTTCGGTCTGCTTTTCTCCGACCAGCGCCACATAATCGCATACCTTCGCCGCCTGGCTGCCGAAAACGCGGTTTAATTCCGCCTGACGGGAGCCAAGCTCCACCATGCCGGGAGTCACAAGGATCTTTACCCCATCAAAGCAGGCGAGGGTATCCAGAGCCGCTTTTGCCCCGCTCGGATTGGAGTTATAGGCATCGTCGATGATGAGCGCGCTTCTTCCGCGGATCAGCTGAAGCCGGTGGGGAACACTTTCGAGCGCGCGTACCTGCGGAATCAGATCCTTCATCGGAACGCCGAGCGTATGCGCGGCGGCGATTGCGCCGGTGATGTTGAGCACATTGTGGCTCCCGATCAGACCGGTTTTAAAGGTATAGCTTTCTCCGTCCTTATCAATCACAAAGGAAGAGCCGGCAGCCGAAACCGAAATGTCCCGCGCAAAATAATCGCAGTCGCTGTTCTCGATCCCGTAGGTCACGGCCTTTCTTCCGGGGGTCTGGGAGCGGATGTATTCGTTGTCGCCATTGAGGAAAACGATTCCGTCCTCCGGAAGGGCGTCCCGAAGTTCAAACTTGGTCTTGATCACGTTGTCGATCGACTTGAAGCTTTCCAGGTGCTGCGGGCCGATCGAAGTGATGACGCCGAACCGGGGAGAAACAATATCGCAGATTTCCTTAATGTCGCCGATATTTCTTGCCCCCATCTCACAGAGAAAGATCTCATGGGTCGGACGGAGAGAGGTGCGGATGGTCTTGACGACGCCCATCGTCGTGTTATAGCTTTCCGGCGTCATCAGAACATTATACTTAGCCGAAAGGAGTTTGCGGAGAAAGAACTTGACGCTCGTTTTTCCGTAGCTTCCGGTGATGCCGACCACACGAAGGTTCGGCGAAGAGTCGATCATCCGTTTCGCGTCGGAAATATACCAGTTGTTGATGGCCTTTTCGACCGGCCGGTTGATAAGGTTTGCCAGCAGAACATAAAATCCCGAAACAAAATGCGCCGCCGGAAGAAGGATTCCGTAAACAGCCGGAATCTTCCGGAAAAGAACCGCCAGAAGAACCGTCACCGCCGTTAAGATCCCCGCCGTTACGAGCATCCGCTTGACTCTTGCGGTATAGACGAGCGGCTTTTTGGCCTTGCGGGGACGCCCGAGATAGGCGGTCAGCGCATAGAGGACGATCGAAAGGATAACCCCCGCCCGCCCGCAGAAAACAAGAAGCGGAAGGGTAAAAAGCACGCCCAGATTCCGCCCGACAAAGGCCGGAAGAAACTTTTCTTTGTACCATTTTCTCTGCTCATGCGGCTTATAGGAATTGAGCTGAAACATATGGAGATTGTAAAGGGTCAGCATTGTAAAGCTGCACAGCCACGCCATAAGCAGCAAAATAAAAAGGATGAGATCCATATATCTTTATTCCTCCGCGTTTAAGTAGCTGGCGAGCACCCTCGCTGTCAGCTCCCAGTTATCGACAAACGGGAAATGTCCGGCTCCCGGAACGCGGATAAGCGCCGCGGACGGAATCAGCTTTTCCATCGTCTCTCCGGTTTCGATCGGCGTTGCGGTATCCTTTTCGCCCCAGATCAGAAGCGCCGGAACCTTGACCCCCGGCATCTTCACCGTCATATCGGTATTGACGCAGCGCACGAGCGTCTGCCGCATCAGCGGCGAAGCGTTGAGATAATCGGCGCTTCCATGGCTGCGGCGGAGATTTTCGAGCGCATCGGGATAAAGCACCCGGCAAAACGGAAGCTCTAAAATCTTCCGGCAGATCTTATACTGCCGCTGGCGGAATTTCTGCTTGGCGGTTTTCGGAAGAATCACGCCCGCCGCGTCCATCAAAATCATCCGCGTAATCGTAAAGGGAAGGTTTTCTCTCGAAGCCAGTTCCACGGCAATCCGTCCGCCGTGGGAATGCCCCATCAGCACGACCTTTTTCAGACCGAGTTTTTCGATAAACGCGCAGACAAAATCTGCGAAATCCGTTACCTCCCACGGCTTATCCGGTTCCGCTGTCCCGCCAAAGCCAGGATAGTCCATCGCCGCAACCGGGATAAAATGCGCCATATGCTCCAAAAGCCGGGGATAGATCGAAATGCTGGTTCCCCACCCCTCTAAAAACACAAGCGTTTCTCTTTCTGCACTTTCCGGGGAAGGGGTTTCGCTTACACCCAAAAGTGCGCAGTTTACGCTGATTGGTGAGGAAGAGACCCCCTCGATTTCTATACGCTGCGTCTGCATCTGCATCCGCCTTTCCTTTAATAGTCTGTATCTAGTTAAGTATAATGCAAAGCGGGTTCTCTGTCAAGGCGGGGCTTTTACAGAGGGGAGCGGAAAGCAGTTTTCTCTTGACATCTTTTCCGCTAAATGGTACTCTTATATAAAAATTACGCCATCCCCATTCATCAAAGGAAAGCGGGTAGAAAATATGAGCACCAAAGGAAAACGCGATTTTAGACCTATGCTTCATTTTACGCCGGAAAGCGGCTGGATCAACGACCCGAACGGCCTTGTATACGAAAACGGGAACTACCATCTGTTCGCTCAGTATTTTCATGAGCCGCACTGGGGACCGATGCACTGGTGCCACGCAGTCAGCCGGGATCTGATCCACTGGGAGCATCTTCCGATCGCCCTTGCGCCCGACTCGCTCGGCATGATCTTCTCCGGATCAGCGGTTTATGATACGGAAAACTCCTCCGGCCTTGGAGAAGGACGCGCGCCGATCGTCGCCATGTACACGAGCCACGGTGATACCGAGCAGCAGAGCATCGCCTTTTCCACCGATTTGATTCACTTTACTCCTTATGACGGAAATCCGGTCATCGAGAACAAAACTCTCCCCGATTTCCGCGACCCCAAGCTTTTCCGTCATCCGCTGGGCGGCTGGGGTGTCGTCATGGCAGCGGGCGACCGGGTCGTTTTCTACCGGTCGGAAAACCTGAAAGAGTGGGAAAAGACCGGTGAGTTCGGCCCTGGCGGCAACCTTTCCAAAGGCGTCTGGGAATGTCCCGACCTCTTCCCGCTGACACTGGACGGAAAAGAGTACTGGATCCTTTTGGTCAGCATGGGCGCCAACGAAGAAAACCGCGGCTCCCGCACCCAGTATTTTATCGGAGCGTTTGACGGAAAGACCTTTACCTGTGCCCAGCCGTTTGACCATACGGAGTTTATCGACCAGAGCTTTGACCATTACGCCGGCGTCACCTTCGACCATACGCCCGGCGGCGAAAAGCTGATGGTCGCGTGGTGCGCCAACTGGGTCTACGCAAATAGTCTCCCGACCGGGGATTTCTGCGGACAGATGACCTTTGCCCGGCGTTTTTCGCTTGTGCAGACTCCAAAAGGCGTCCGTCTCGGCGGAAGCCCTGTGACCGACGGGATTTTTGAAAAGGAAGCCGCTTCCGGAAAAGAGGGAACGCTTCCCGGAGAGGTCTTTCGATTGACTGTAAGAGGAAACGGCACAGGAAAAGCCGTTCTCTTCAATGACGCGGGCGAAGAATTTGTTTTCGGCGTCAACCAAGCCGGCGAGATGTTTATCGACCGGAGACGTGCCGGCGCAAGGGATTTTGACGAACACTTTTCTTCCGACCGGTACGGAATCATCTCCGCGACCCGTTTCTTTGACGGAGGGTGGGAGATGGATCTTTATTTTGACCATTCGGTCACTGAGATCTACGCCGATCAGGGAACCCGTACTTTCACCCAGCTTGTCTATCCGAATGCGCCCTACACCTGTTTCCGTCTGGAAGGAGGAGCGGAAACGGCCGTTCTGCGTGTATAGTGCATATCATTTTTCTTAGGAGGTACTGTTATGCCTAAAGTCCTGACGACCGGCGAACTGCTGATCGACTTTTCTCCGGTTCAGATCCCCGGATACAAAAACCTTCTCTGCCCCAATCCCGGCGGCGCGCCCGCAAACGTCGCGGTTCAGCTTTCCCGGCTCGGCGTTTCCTCCGGCTTTATCGGAAAGGTCGGACGGGACGATTTCGGCGCTCAGCTGAGAGCCTGTCTGGATGAGAACCACGTTTCGATCAAAAACCTGATCGTCGATCCCGCCTGGAAAACGACCCTTGCGTTTATTCAGCTTGACGCGAGCGGAAACCGGAGCTTTACCTTCTATCGGAATCCCGGCGCGGACACCCAGTTAAAACCCGAAGAGATCGACCTTTCTGAACTGGAAAGCTGTTCGATCCTCCATTTCGGTTCGCTGGCGCTGACGACCGACCCCAGCCGCACCACCACCCTCTGGCTGGTCAAAAAAGCGCGGGAGATGGGAAAACTCATTTCCTACGATCCGAACTGGCGTCCGCCGCTCTGGCCGTCGGAAAAAGAAGGCATCGAAGGGATGAAGCTGGGGCTTCCTCTTTGCGATATGCTGAAGATCTCGGACGAAGAGATCAGGCTCATCACCGGTGAACAATCCCTTCAAAAAGGCGTGGATCAGCTCCACGCTCTCGGGATCCGTCTGATCGTCGTGACCCTCGGACCCTGTGGCTGCGCCTACTCGCTCGGAAACGGCCTGACCCGTCAGCCGACCTTTGATACAAAGGTGGTCGATACAACCGGATCGGGTGACAGCTTCTGGGGCGGCCTTCTTTCCCGAATCGTCAAAGGCGGCTTTGATACGCAGGAAGCGCTTGCCCGTATGGACGAAAAAACGCTCGGGGAATACTGCCGGTTCGGAAACGGAGCCGGTTCGGCCTGTGCCGCATTCCCGGGCGGGATCCCCGCTTTACAGGACGAGGAATCGATCCTCCGCTGTATGGAATCGACCCCGCTCCTTGAAACAGACGATGCTGATCTGTGATCGTCTTCCGCTAACGCTGAAAAATCCGCTTGAAAGGTGGCGTTCGGATGGCTCTGCTTCGCCGTCTGGGCTTTCATAGACTTGAGCTTTCTCATAAAGGGAGCGTTCCGCTTTCAACCGATCGGCTTTTGCTCCGTCCCTTTACCGTAAAGGATGAAAAGGCGATGTTTGACAATTGGGCGTCTGACCCGGAAGTCACCCGCTACCTTCTCTGGCGGGCGCATATCACCTCCGCCGAGACGAAAGACGTTCTCCTTTACTGGCAGGAGCAGTACCGTCGGAAGGATTTTTACGAATGGGCGATCGTCCCAAAAGGGAGCACCGAACCGATCGGCTCCTGCGGCGCGTCCAAAGTCCGCGGCAAACAGCTGGTTCTCGAGATCGGGTATTGTCTCGGGAAAAACTGGTGGGGAAAAGGATACGCCCCCGAAGCGGCCGGTGAACTTCTCCGCTTTTTCTTTAACGAGGTCGGCTGCAAAGAGATCATCGCCATGCATGAGCTTGGAAACGATGCTTCCGGCCGGGTGATGGAAAAATGCGGGATGGTTCCCGCCGACTGCCCGCCGCAGAAGGTTCGCTCGGATCACGGCCTTCTCCGCTGCCGGGTCTACCGGATCACCCGCACGCAGTTTGAACAAAAACAGAAAGGATTGAATCGTTATGGATCAGAATCTGAATCGTACACGGACGCTCCGTCTGGAAAAGACGGCGGAAAACCTGAAAGCCGCGGGCTTTGAAGTCCGCATTCTCGAACAGGCGAGCGATGTTGTTCCCGTTCTGCGAGAGATGATCCCCGCCGGAGCAAGCATCGCTCACGGCGGATCGATGACGCTTTCCGAATGCGGGGTCATCGACCTTCTGGGAAACGGCGAGTACCGCTATATCGACCGCGACCGCCCCGGCATCACGCCGGAGGAACGCACCGAAGCGATGCGTCAGGCGCTTCTATCGGACGTCTATCTCTGCTCGGCGAACGCCCTTCTCGAACAGGGCATGATCTATAACGTGGACGGAAACGGAAACCGCACCGCCGCGACCCTCTACGGTCCCAGAAAGGTCATCTATGTCGTCGGAGAGAATAAGATTGTCTCGTCGTTTGATGAAGCGGTGCAGCGGGTCAAAAAGATCGCCTGTCCCGCCAACACGATGCGTCTTTCCTGCAAGACCTACTGTGCCGAAAAGGGCGAGTGCGTTTCCTGCAGGGAAAACGGTGGCATTACCGATGGCTGCGGAAAGACCTCGATCTGCAACGAACACGTCCTGATCCGCAAGAACAATATTCCCGGCCGGGTATGTATCCTGCTGGTCAAAGAATCGCTCGGCTATTGATGAGCGTAAGCGGAAACCGCAAACGCCCCTGTATCGCTTTTTCGCGGCACAGGGGCGTTTTTCTATAAAAAGGTTTATTCGTTCAATATCGCTTCGGCTTTCGCCACATACTCGTTCACCGCCGGAATATCCAGCTCCGCACAGTTTTGTAGCGCCGTTTCGACCGTGCTTTCACTCAGCCCCGCCGCTTTGTAATCCTCGGCAGTATGCGCCGCCA
>JALEHK010000012.1 GCA_022770625.1 Oscillospiraceae bacterium
GCAAAGCTCCATTACGCTAACGAGTTTTGCTTTGCAAAACTCAATAAAGTAATATCAAAAGCTATGGAGCAAAGCTCCATTACGCTAACGAGTTTTGCTTTGCAAAACTCAATAAAGTAATATCAAAAGCTATGGAACAAAGTTCCGCGGACGATAACACAACGCATGAATTGAAAGCTGCCGCAAAAGAGAAACAGAGACTGCGGAAGCGAAAAATATGGAGTATAATAAAGGAAAGGAGACAGATACACCCATGGACAACACCATTTCCGAGGTACTTTCCTTCGTTGAAGAAAACGACGTAAAGTTCATCCGTCTTACTTTTTGCGACCTTTTCGGCGTACATAAGAACATCTCGATCATGCCGGGCGAGCTTCAGCGCGCGTTCACCAGCGGCGTTCATTTTGAGCAGGGTATGGTGGACGGCTATAAGGAAGCCGAAGATCCGCTCTTTCTTGTGCCGGATGCCGGAACCGTCTCGATCCTCCCCTGGCGGCCTTCGCAGGGAAGGGTCATCCGGTTCTTCTGCGATGTGCGCCACGCAGACGGAACGCCCTATGAGGGCTGCGCCCGCTCGATCTTAAAGCGGGAGATCTCCCGTGCCGCGCAGTTCGGGCTTTCCTGCCGGATCGGCACCGAATGTGAATTCTATCTCTTCAAAAACGATGAAAACGGAGAACCGACGATGGAGCCGCATGACCATGCGGGCTATGCGGACATCGCGCCGCTCGACCGGGGCGAAAACGTAAGGCGGGAGATCTGCCTTGCGCTCGAAGAGATGGGCTTCAATCCCGAGACTTCGCATCATGAAGCGGGGCCCGGACAGAACGAAGTCGATTTCCACTGTTCGGACGCGCTTTCCGCCGCAGACAACCTTTTGGCCTTCCGGGCGGCGGTCAAGGCGATTGCCAACAAAAACGGTCTTTTCGCCAGCTTTATGCCCAAGCCCTTTCCTGATTTCAGCGGAAGCGGGATGCACATCAACTTTTCCCTGACCCGGGGCGGGAAGAACATTATCCACGCCTGCGATGGGATGCACGACGCGACCAGCGAGAGCTTCATCGAAGGAGTTTTAACGCATATCGACGAGATCACCGCCTTCTTCAATCCGCTGACTAATTCCTACAGCCGGTTCGGGGCTTTCGACGCTCCCCGCAGAGTCGGGTGGTCTAAGCGCTGCAACGACTCCCAGCTGATCCGGGTGCCGCTTGCACTCGGCGATCAGGCGCGGATCGAGCTCAGAAGCCCGGACGCCTGCTGCAACCCGTATCTGGCCTTTGCGCTTCTGATCGAAGCGGGACTTGAGGGGGTTGAAAAAGGGATGCCCCTCCGGCCGCCGGTCGATGGGAACGAACCGGATACCGACGAAGCCGATCATCTCCCCGACACGCTGGACGAAGCGCTTGAAAAGGCACTTTCCTCCGAACTGGTCAGACGGGTCATCCCCGAGAGAACCCTTGAAAGCTATTACGCCGCCAAGCAGCGGGAATGCGCGGCCTGTGCCGCAGGAAACGCACAGGCGTTTGAGCACAGTCATTACTTCCCCTTCTATTGATTGAATCGTCAATACGAAAGGAGGAAACTGAATGGAAAGTGTACTCATCGCCGCGGGGAGCGCAAACTCCCGTTCAGCGCTTTCCGAGCTTTCAAAGCTGTGCGGACTGACCCGGCAGTCGCTCGCCGGAAACGGAAGCGACGCCAGACGTCTTTTTTCCGAAAACACCTACGATCTGGTTTTGATCAATACGCCGCTGCCGGATGAATTCGGATCGGAGCTTGCGGTCATGGTCTGCGAGAATTTCAGCAGCGCCATCCTTCTTGTCAAGGCGGAAATGGCCGATGAGGTCTCCGAAAAGGTCGAAAGCTCCGGCGTATTCGTGATGGAAAAGCCATTAAACCGCCAGCTCTTTTTCCGCAGCATCCGCATGGCGGGTGTGCAGCAGGTACGGATGAACGGTCTGCAAAAAGAAAACCGGAAGCTGAAAAACAAAATCGAAGAGATCCGAACGGTTGACCGCGCCAAATGTCTATTGATCCAGTTTGAGTCGATGACCGAAAGCGATGCCCACCGTTATATAGAGAAAGCGGCCATGGATCAGCGGGTCCCCCGTTTACAGGTCGCACAGGAGATTTTACAGCAGTACGAAAAAGGGTGAAAAAGAGAAAAAGCCCTTGTATCTTGTATAATAAAAAAGGAGAGCGAATTATGAATACAGAGCGTAGTTTCGAGGGGATTCACGAAGAATGCGGGATCTTCGGCATCGTCACTTCTTCTGACGAAGCCGCAGGCGTCACCTACAACGCACTTCTGGCGCTCCAGCACAGAGGGCAGGAGGGCGCCGGCATCGCCATCCAGAAAGACGGATCGATCCTTTATCACAAGGACGTCGGACTGGTCAGCGAAGTCTTTAACAGCGACGTTCTCTCCCGTCTCCCCAAAGCGCATATGGCGATCGGCCACGTCCGCTACTCCACCACCGGCACCAATTCACAGAAAAACACCCAGCCCATGATCACCGAGTACCTGAAAGGCCGCATTGCCACCGCTCACAACGGGAATATTGTCAACGCCGCCGAAATCAAGGAGAAACTGGTTAACGTGGGCTGTAATTTTGCCGCGACCAATGATTCGGAGGTCATCTCCTCGCTGATCGGATGGGAGGCACTCCGGGGCGAATCGATCGAGGACGCAGTGGCCGATGCGGCCAAGCAGCTCAAAGGCGCGTTCTCGCTGGTCGTTCTCTCCAGCCGGAGCAAGCTGATCGCTTTCCGCGACGGAGCCGGTTTCCGTCCGCTCTGCCTCGGGAAAAACGACCGGGGATGGGCGGTCGCGTCCGAGTCCTGCGGACTGGACAGCGCAGGGTTTACCTTTGTCCGCGACATCCTTCCCGGCGAGATGGTCATTATCGACGCGAATGGGAACGTCTCTTCCCGGATGGTTATCGAAGGGCAGAAAAAAGGGCTTTGCATCTTCGAGTACGTCTATTTTGCCAGAACCGACTCGGTCATTGACGGACTGAGCGTCTATAACGCCCGGATCGCGATGGGGCGTCAGCTGGCGCGGGAATATCCAGTCGATGCCGACATCGTCTGCGGCGTACCCGATTCTGGGCTGGAAGCGGCGATGGGCTACGCGCAGGAAAGCGGGCTCCCCTATCAGCTCGGGTTTGTCAAAAACCGCTATATCGGACGCAGCTTTATCTTCCCGTCGCAGGAACAGCGGGATGCCGCTGTCCGGCTTAAACTCAACCCCCTCTCGGTCAATCTGACGGGTAAGAGGGTCGTCGTGGTCGATGATTCGATCGTCCGCGGCACGACCTCGTATAAAATGATCAAAAGCTTAAAACAGGCGGGAGCCAAAGAGGTTCATCTCAGAATCTCTTCGCCGCCTTTCAGACACACCTGTCACTTCGGCACCGACATCGACAGTGAGGAAAATCTGATCGCGAACCAGATGGATCTGGACGCGGTCTGCCGTAAGATCGGCGCCGACAGTTTGGGATATATCAGCATCGAAGGACTGAAAAAAGCCTGCGCGGGCTGCGGGCTGTCCTTCTGCACCGGATGCTTTACCGGAGATTATCCGGTCGACATCGGTAAGAGCCACAACAAAGCCCAGTTTGAAAATGCGTCCGCCGGAGGTGTCGGAACCTTTTAAGGGTTCTCTTTAAAAGTCTTTCTCCGGCTGTGCGATTAAAAACGCCGCGCTTAAAATACGCGTTTTATCATTATCATGCGAAAGGAATGGTCAAAAGATGGAAAAGACCGCATACCTGATTCTTGAAAACGGAAAGGTTTTCAAAGGCAAGAGTTTCGGCGCACAGGGCGCTGTAACCGGAGAAGTCGTTTTCACTACCGCCATGACCGGCTATCTGGAAACGCTGACCGATCCCAGCTACTACGGACAGATCGTTGTCCAGACGTTCCCGCTGATCGGCAACTACGGTGTCATCCCGGAGGATTTTGAAAGCAAAGGCCCCGCTCTGAAGGGGTATATCGTCCGCGAGGTATGTGAGCATCCCTCCAACTTCCGCTGTGACGGAAAGCTCTCCGAATTTCTCGAGAGCCGCGGCATCATCGGTCTTTACGGGATCGATACCCGCCAGCTGACCCGTATCATCCGTGAGCACGGCGTCATGAACGGCCGCATTACCACCGATCCGAACGAGGCAGACATGGAAGAGATCCGTTCCTATCTCGTCAAGGACGCAGTCGATTCGGTTTCGACCGGGGAAAAGTACGTCCTTTCGCCCGAAGGAGAAATCAAAAAGAAGGTCGTTCTCTGGGACTTCGGCGCAAAGATGAATATCGAGCGGGAACTGGTCAAGCGCGGATGCGAAGTAACGGTCGTTCCGGGACGAACGACCGCGGAAGAGATCCTTGCCCTTTCTCCCGACGGGATCATGCTTTCCAACGGCCCCGGCGACCCGGCTGAGAACGTTGGGATCATCGCCGAGCTGAAAAAGGTCGCGGACTCGAAAACCCCGATTTTCGGCATCTGCCTCGGTCATCAGCTTTTGGCGCTTGCTGAAGGCGGAAAGACCGTCAAGCTCAAATACGGTCACCGCGGCGCCAACCAGCCGGTCAAGAATCTTGCAACCGACCGGATCTTCGTCAGTTCCCAGAACCACGGTTATGCCGTTGATACAGCACAGCTTCCCGAAAACGCGGTCATGAGCTACGAAAACGCGAACGACGGCACCTGCGAGGGACTGCGTTATCTCGACATTCCTGCTTACACCGTTCAGTTCCACCCGGAAGCCTGCGGCGGCCCGCACGACACCAATTTCCTGTTCGACGAGTTTATTGCTCTGATGGACAAAAACAAAGCGTAACCCGCAAAGAAACGAAAGCGACAGAGAAAAAAGTCTTTCGGAGAAACGATAAAGGAGATGGGATCCATGAGAATCCAGTTCACCAAAATGCACGGCTGCGGCAACGACTATATCTATGTCGATATGTTTAAGACACCGGCTTTTGATTTTGAGAAAGCGGCGGTCGCTCTTTCCGACCGCCACTTCGGAATTGGCGGGGACGGAATCATCCTCGTCTGCCCGTCGGACAAAGCCGACGCGAAAATGCGGATCTTCAATGCCGACGGAAGTGAAGGAATGATGTGCGGCAACGGCATCCGCTGCGTTGGGAAATATGTCTACGACAGCGGCATCGCGAAAAAGGACGTTTTGAAGATCGATTCACTGAGCGGCGTCAAAACCCTTCAGATGACGATCGAAAACGGAAAGGCAGTCGCGGCAAGAGTCGATATGGGGCCGGCCATCCTTACGCCCGCTCTGATCCCGGTCAATCTCCCGGGAGAAACGGCGGTCGGCGTTCCAATCAACGCTGACGGGATCCAGCGGAAGATGACCTGCGTATCGATGGGCAACCCCCACGCAGTTATTTTTGTCGATGAAGATCCGATGGAACTGGATCTTCCGGCAATCGGGCCGAAATTTGAGCATCATCCGCTCTTCCCCCAGCGGGTCAATACCGAATTTGTGCGGGTGATCGACGATCATACCCTTCAGATGCGGGTATGGGAACGCGGGAGCGGAGAAACATGGGCCTGCGGAACCGGGACCTGCGCTTCGGCGGTCGCGGCGGTCTTAAACGGCTATTGCAGGAAGGGTGAGGATATCCTTGTCCACCTGCGGGGCGGCGATCTGGTGATCCGGTATACCGACGAGACGGTCTATATGACCGGACCTGCGGCAACGGCATTTACCGGAAGCGTAGAGCTTTCCGATTATGGAATCTGATACACATAAAAATAAAATATAGAGGAGGAAATTTTCCTGTCCGGGGAGACTCGCGCGGCAGGAAGAAACCAAACATGGCAAAATATATCTTTGTAACCGGCGGCGTTGTCTCCGG
Source organism: Oscillospiraceae bacterium (assembly GCA_022770625.1). Lineage (GTDB taxonomy): Bacteria > Bacillota > Clostridia > Oscillospirales > Ruminococcaceae > Faecivivens. Next base: position 5,875 of record JALEHK010000012.1, read on the forward strand.
TCTCGGAAAAGGCATTACGGCGGCTTCTCTCGGACGGCTTTTGAAATGCCGCGGACTGACGGTCGCCGCACAGAAGCTCGACCCTTACATCAACGTTGACCCCGGTACGATGAGTCCGTATCAGCACGGCGAAGTCTTTGTAACGGAGGACGGCGCGGAGACCGACCTTGACCTCGGGCATTATGAGCGGTTTATCGATGAGGACTTGAACCGCTTCTCCAACCTCACCACCGGTAAGGTTTACTGGAACGTTCTGAACAAGGAGCGCGCGGGCGAATATCTCGGCTCGACCGTCCAGGTCATCCCCCACATCACCAACGAGATCAAGAGCTTTATCTACTCGGTCGGCAAAAAGGCGGGCGCGGACGTTGTCATCACCGAGATCGGCGGCACCACCGGCGATATTGAATCCCAGCCCTTCCTCGAAGCCATCCGTCAGGTCTCGCTCGAAGTCGGAAGAGAGAACTGTCTCTTTATCCACGTCACCCTCGTTCCCTATATTTCCGGCTCGAATGAACACAAGACCAAGCCCACCCAGCATTCGGTTCGTGAGCTTCAGGGGCTTGGCGTCCGTCCCGACATCATCGTAGCGCGTGTTGATGAGCCGATCGACCAGAGCGTCAAGGACAAGATCGCCCTTTTCTGCAACGTTGAAAAAGACTGCGTAATCGAAAACCGCACCCTCCCCGTTCTGTATCAGGCACCGATCATGCTGGAAGAAGCGCATCTGGCCGATATCGTCTGCCGCAAGATGAACATCCACTACGATCACTGCGATCTGAGCGAATGGGAAGCGATGCTCGACCGGATCGAAAAGGCAACCAAGCCGGTCAAGATCGCACTGGTCGGAAAATATGTCCAGCTTCATGACGCATATCTTTCGGTCGCCGAATCTCTTTCCCACGCCGGATATGAAAACGGCGCGAAAGTCACGATCGACTGGGTCGATTCGGAGCACATCACCGATGAGAATGCGGCAGAGATGCTCGGCGATGCGGACGGCATTATCGTTCCCGGCGGCTTCGGCGACCGCGGTATCGAAGGCATGATCTCCGCCTGCAAATACGCAAGAGAAAACGGCGTTCCCTACTTCGGGATCTGTCTCGGTATGCAGATCGCCGTTATCGAATATGCCCGCCATGTTATGGGACTGACCGGCGCAAACTCCCGCGAGTTCACGCCCGAGAATCCTTACGGCGTCATCGACCTGATGCCCGATCAGCACGGCAATCTTCCCAAAGGCGGAACGATGCGGCTCGGAAGATACCCCTGCATCATCAAAGCCGGGAGTAAGATGTTTGAAGCGTACGGCCGTGCGGAGATCGGCGAACGCCACCGCCACCGCTATGAATTCAACAACGAGTTCCGCAAGCAGTTTGAGGACGCGGGTCTGACCCTTTCCGGTACCTCTCCCGACGGACGTCTGGTCGAGGCCGTTGAGCTTTCCGACCGCGACTTCTTCATCGGCGTACAGTTCCACCCCGAATTCAAATCCCGTCCCAACCGTGCGCACCCGCTCTTCAGAGCGTTTATCGCGGCTTCACTGAAAAACGCGGAAAACAGAGAATAAACAAAAAGCAGATGTACAGGAAGGGAGACAGATTCCTGTCTCCCCCCTTACAGATAGAGAAAAACGGCTGTTCGCTGTTGCCGCAGGTTAGCATACAGCAACAGCCAAAGGAGTAAAGAAAACCAAGGAGGAATTTTTATGAAGATCAATCATCACTACCTCGAACTGGAACAGAGCTATCTCTTCACCACCATCGCGCACAAGGTATCCGCTTTTCAGGCGGCGCATCCCGAAAAGAGCATCATCCGTCTCGGGATCGGCGATGTCACTCTTCCGCTTTGCGGGGCGGTCGTCAAGGCGCTTGAGGACGCAAGCGCAGAGATGGGGGTAAAAGAGACCTTCCACGGCTATGGCCCGGAGCAGGGATATGATTTCCTCAAGCAGGCGATCGCCGACTACTATCAGGAAAAGGGCGTCACCCTCGCACTGGACGAGATCTTTGTCAGCGACGGCGCAAAATCCGATGTCGGAAACATCCTTGATCTTTTTGACGCGGACAACACCGTTTTGGTCCCCGATCCCGTCTACCCGGTTTATGTGGACACCAATATCATGGCCGGACGAAAGGTCATTTTTGCCGACGCCAATGCGGAAAACGGATTTTTACCCCTTCCCGATGAAAAGGTAGACGCCGACATCATCTATATCTGCTCGCCCAACAACCCGACCGGCGCGGTTTATGACCGTGAAGGCTTACAGGCGTGGGTCAATTACGCAAAGGAACGAAACGCTGTGATCCTTTTTGACGCGGCGTATGAATGCTTTGTCTGCGACGGTTCTCCCCGCTCGATCTATGAGATCGAGGGTGCGAAGGAAGTCGCCATCGAATTCTGCTCCTTCTCCAAGACCGCAGGCTTTACCGGAACCCGCTGCGGATACACCATCGTTCCGAAAGCGCTCGTCCGCGAAGGAGTCGCGCTCAACGGACTTTGGCTCCGCCGTCAGACCACCAAGTTCAACGGCGTTCCCTATATCGTCCAGAAGGGCGCTGCGGCGGTCTTTTCGCCCGAAGGACGGAAGGAAACGCTTGCAAACATCGACTACTACCGTGAAAACGCAAAAATCCTCGCCGATACGCTCGACCGCATCGGTATCCGCTATACCGGCGGGAAAAACTCTCCCTATATCTGGATGGAGTGTCCGAACGGCATGAAGAGCTGGGAATTTTTCGACTACCTGCTTGAAAACGCAGGTGTTGTCGGTACGCCCGGCGCAGGCTTTGGCAAGAACGGCGAAGGCTTCTTCCGTCTGACTGCGTTTAACGACCATGAAAACACCAAAGCGGCGGCTAAACGAATTGAAGAGCTGCTTGGGAAATAACTTTGAGGTATAAAAACGCGGCCTGTTCAAAGAAAAATGAACAGGCCGCGTTTTTTATGCTTATTTTTCTGCACCCTTTGCAGCGCTCCATGTAAAATGCGGCGTCTTTCGGTACCATTTGGGGGTCATTGTATTGTTTTGATCCGCTTCCGGGTCTTCAGGAATCTGAAGCGTGACCCACATATGCCGCGGATCCGTTCTTTCTCTCTCCGGAAGGAAGTGAAAATAGATAAAGTCGGCGATCGCCGTCCAATCATCCAGAGAAAACATATGCTTCCCCTCCCGCAGAAACATCGCGTCGTTTTCCGGCACGCCAAGCATCCGGTAAATCTCGGCAGATGCCCGCCAGCTGACCTGTATTCCGTAAGGATTGGCCCATTCATCATCCAGCGAATCGGTGGTGAGGAGCGGACGGGGCGCAATCAGCGCGCGGGCAAAGTGCATATCAAACGGCAGGCACCATTCGTCTCCCAGCTTTCCGTTCAGCGACAGATCCATCCGGGAAAGAAGATACTGAATCTGTTCCATCATCCCTCCGGCGGCGGCAACCTCATCCGCATCAGCCGGCGGAAGATCTTTAGCCGCGCCGAACTCCCGAAGTCCGTCCGCCCACCAATAAGCAAACATCTGGCTCATGCTGCCGATCGTTTCCTGCACGCCGCTCCCTTCTCCCATACGGTCGCCCATAAACCGAAAGCATCCCGATCCGCCGCAGCCTGATCCGCCGGGTGCGGCAAGGGTGATCCGTTCGTCATAAACGGCAGCGCAGAGCGCGACCTTTCCGTTCCGGGAATAGCCGGTGGCGGCGATCTTATCCATATCCGCATAATCGGTCGTTTCCAGATAATCTACGATCCGGCTGTAGCCCCATGCCCAAATGGCGATTGCGCGGCCGCTGCATCCGGGATAGGCACGAAGAACCGGGCTTTCCCGATAAAAAGCATAATTATCGACGCCAAGCTGCTCCTTGTCAAAAGAAACGAAGGCAATTCCATGCCCGATCAGCTCCGCAAGAATGGGACAGGCATCCTTCTCTCCGAATGTGTTCCAGATCAGAACCGGATGTTTTCCTTCCGATTCCGGACGTATAACCGTAAATTCCAGATGAAGGCTCTCTTCCGGCCCGAAAGAGAGCGCAACCTTTTCCTGAATCGCTATGCCGTCCAGAGACGTACTGCACTTAACAACGCTTCCCTTCACATTTCCGGGGGCGGGCGGCATCTCCCCATACAAGTAATGCGCCAACATCGCCTTCAGATACGTCCGCTGTTCCGGCCATTCTTCCGGCGAAACCGCGCGTGTTCCATCCGGACGGAGAAAAGGATCCGGAAGCGTATGGGGCGGATCGCTCTCCTTTAGCTGCTGATTATCCATAAAATGATAACCACTCATCGTATTTTCCTCCCTATTCTGATTCATTTTATTCCTCATTCAACGCGTTTGCAAACATTTTTGCCCATTCATCGACCGAAAGGGTGTCTTCTGAAAGCTGATAAAAGCGGATCTGAACCGCGCGATCGCCCCGAAGCATGATCAGCGTCGTACCGCCCAGAAGTTCCGTCGGGTATCCTTTGATGCTGTCCAGTCCAAGCGATTCAGCGGACGGAAGGTCGATCGATCCCGACTGAGATTTCCTCGCCTGACGCTGAGCCTCCGCGCTGCATTCCGCCGCAAATTCCCGCGCAAGCCATGCGTTTTTGCACTGCGCATAGTCGATAAACCAGAAGCCCTGAATCTTCCGGCCGTCTTTTGTTTCAAAGCGGCCGTTTTCCGAAAGGCGGATCGTTTTGCCGATGAGCGGAACTTCCTGCTCCTGTACCTCATTATACGACTGAAAATCCTCTTGGACAAAGCTCCCCTCTTTTCCCATCTCCGCCATCGTCGGAAACGGAAAAGAATCGGTATATTCGCTGATGGGGATGCCGCCGCTATCTTTGGAGGTGAAGAAATAGCCGATGCAGTTGACCATCATTCCTACCGCCGTGATCAGCGCCAGAATATTCCCAAGCTGCGCCGCGGTCACGGGCAGGGTGCGGCGCGGGGTGCGGAGGGATCGTTCTTTGGCGGGCCTTCCGTTTTTCAGCCGCCGGTAAAGTTTCCACAAGCGGAATGTTTTCCCCGCCGACACCACAAGATCAATCAGCCCCATCAGGGAAGCCGAGAGCACCATCCATCCGCTTTCGTCCATCAGAAGCAGCAGCCAGACCCGACCGACTGTTATCAACCCCGCCAGAAGAACCAGCCAGAAGATCGACGAAAAAAGCCCGCTCATTCCGCGCCGGCGGATCCGTTTAAGGGACATCGCTTCCACTTCCGGGTCGGTATTCAGTTCGGGCGCTTCCGTATCGTCGCACCGATAGACCGCAAACTCGCCATCGCGCGCGGTATACGTCCAGCCCATCTCCTGCGCGATCCCGACTTCTTCCCCGGAAGGAGTCCCGGAGCCATCGGAATGTCCAGCCGGAGCGGCCAGTCGATATCGAACCGCTTTCGGTTCCTGTCTTTCAAAGGCGGCAAAAAAGCGGATCACGGTTCCCTTTGAGAGGAAAAGACCGTTCCGGGCTTTCTCTTCCAGCCAGCGCTCGGTCTCTTCCGGCTTATACCATGGATACGGCGTCAGTTTATAGACTCTTTTCATTCCGATTCCTCCTTTTTCCAATCGATGCCCGCATCCCGCAGGCAGAGGGTCAGACGGTTCACTTCGTCCCGATAGGCCTGTGCTCCTTTTGCGGTCAGACGGTAGGTGCGCTTGCGGCCGGAAACGTCCGTCTCTTCGAGATAGTGCTCTTCCAAAAACTTAGCGAGGATCGTATACAAGGTCGCAGGCCCGATCCGCATCCGTCCGCCGGTCTTTTTTTCGATCCACGCCGCCGCGTCGATTCCGCACATCTCTCCCTGACCAAACGCCATCAGCAGGTAAAACATCGACTCGGTCAGCAGTTCCAGCTTCTTTTTTGGCAAGGCGCTCCCTCCTTCTATTCAATATCGTTTGTTGATATCATCTAACGATATTGTAGTGTAAAGAAGAGCAGTTGTCAAGATGGTTTTGGAAATTAGAGAGGGGAAAAACAAAAAGCTCATGTTTTCCACATCTTCCTGTGCAGAGTGTGGAAAACATGAGACTTTCTCGCAAGACTTTTTCAGATTCTCCGGATCAGTTCCCAAAGATCCATCTTCAGCCCGTCCGGCAGAACCGACATCAGACGGTGAGCGGAACAGACCAGACCGGGCGTCGAAACCGGACGGCGAAGCGCCGCATCGATCATCGACCAGCGCACGACCCGATCGGTCACCGACGCCAGCGGAAAAGAACGGATCGTATTTCCGCCGGTCGTCTCCTTCCGGGCGGTCGGGATAAAACCGGTATCCTTGACCCAATAGGGACAGACCGCCGTGACCGATATCCCGCTTTTTTTCAGTTCTCTTCCGAGGGCGCGGCTGTAATGAAGGAGGAAGGATTTGCTGGCGGAATAGATGCCCAGATACGGGAAAGGCTGGAACGCCGCTGTTGAGCAGATTTCCATGATCCGTGCACCTTTTTTCATAAACGGAAGAACCGTCTGGGTCATACAGACCGCCGCCCGGCAGTTGAGGTCGATCATTCCGGAAGCGTCCTCTAGGGAAATATCCTTCCAGCTCCCGATCTTTCCGTATCCGGCGGCATTGATCAAAAACCGGACATCCGGGTGGAGAGAGGATAAAAGAGCCTGAAGAATACCCAGCGATTCATTTTTTCTCAGATCGAGCGGAAGGATCCGAAGAGGCGTCTGGACCTCTTTTCCCAGAGCGCAGAGCCGATCTTCTCTCCGGGCAATGACCCAGATCTCATCCAGCTTTTCTTTTATCAGCTTCCCCTGATCCAGTTCCCGGACATAACCGGCTCCAAGTCCGCTCGACGCGCCGGTCACGATTGCGATATTCATGCTTTTCCCTCCTCAGAAAATCTCAAGCGCTTTTTTCTTCACCATCAAAAGCTCTTCCATCTGGATGCAGTTTGGAATGGCGCCGTTTTCCACCGACTCGATACACTGCTCCATATTCATCCAGCGCACGCTTTCAAGTTCTTCCTTCTGGATATGGAAATCCTTTTCCTCCCGGTCAAACGGAAGAAGATAGATCCGGCTGACCTGATTATCCCAAAACGGACGGTCATGAAACTCCGCCTGATAGGAAAAGCGGCGCAGCCCGCAGGGGATCAGATCCTTTTCCGCCGCCTGAACGCCCAGTTCCTCCCGAAGTTCCCGCACGGCTGACCCGCGGTAATCGTCTCCGGCGGGAATATGCCCGGCGCTCGAAATATCGTAGCATCCGGGGTGGGAATCCTTTTCCATGCTCCGCTTCTGCAAAAGGAGCTGAATCTTCCCCTCTTTTTTCCGCGCCAGCCAGACGTGCGCCGTCCGATGACGGATCCCGAGCGTATGAGCCTTGACCCGTTCGACCGTCTCTCCGGTCGGAACGCCGTTTTCATCCACAATATCCAGCATTTCCATTTGGCTATCCTCCTATTCTGATGACGAATGAAAAAGGGCGTCCTCCGAAAGGAAAACGCCCGGTTGTTTTTATAACGAAAGCGCCAGCGCCGCGAAGCAGAGCACCGCCTGAATAATCGCGAAGCGGTAGACGGTCTGCGGATCCGACCAGCCTTTGTTCTTTCTGGCGTGGTCATGAAGCGGCGTGCGGGTATTTTTAAGGATCGAGATTTTGAGGAAACGCTTGAGCGAGATCTTGGCAAGACCCAGTCCGCCGTCTAAAATCATCACCAGTCCCAGCACTAGATAGATCAGCGGATTTCCGCTCTTCATGGCCGCGAAGGCGATAAACAGACCCATCGCCCGGCTTCCGGCATCCCCCATCATCAAAAAGCTCGGGGAGGCGTTAAACCACTGGTAGGCAAGGATCGCGGCGATCATGATCCCGCACAGGAGAGAAAACTCGGGTGCAGCCTGAAGGCAGAGGATCAGGAAGGCGCCGATCGTCACCATCGAAAGGGTTCCGGAAAGGCCGTCTACGCCGTCCGAGCAGTTGGTGACATTGATCGAACCCCAGATCAGCACGACGCCGAGGATGATATACAGCCACCGGGGAAGGGTTACGCTGAGTGACGTAAACGGGATTGCAATCGTCGAGCCGTTAAAGTTCACATAGGTGAACGCGCCCGCAAGCGCAATGATCAGATCGATCAGACCCTTTTTGTACTCGTTCCACGGCGTTTCGGATGCGTCGTCAAAATATCCCGAAAGCATTCCTCCGACCACCAGCAGAATATAGATCAGATTTTCCGCCGTAAAGGGAACAAACAAAATCCCGGCGATTGCAAACGCCGCAACAAAAATCAGACCCGCTCCGCGCGGTTTTCCGCGAGAAAGCTCGCCGTTGACGGCAAACTTTCGCCCGCCGTCCCGGGGCAAGCTGTTCTGCCCCAGACGGATCCCGGCAAAGGACAGGATAAACGAGGTCAGCACCCCAAGAACGATCATCCATTTCGACATTCCAAAAACGGTAGACAGCATATGTCAAAGACTCCCAGTATTTTATTTTTCCGGACAGGTCTTGCCTGCGCGGCTTAAGTTACAGACAGTATACCACATTTTTTCTGTCGGGTAAAGGTGTTTCGGACGATACTTGTTTTCATATACAAACCGTGATATAGTAATAATAAAAAGCGCCGAAATGAAAGCGTTAAGGGGGGTTATCATGTACCAAAATCTGATCATCAGCGCAAACGCCGTTCTTCCGCTGATCCTATGTATGGCGGCGGGGTATCTTTTCAGGATCGCCCATCTTATAACCGAGGATTTCTGCCGGAAATGCAACACCTTCTGTTTTAAGACGTTTCTGCCGTTGATGATCTTTATGAACGTCTACAATTCCGATCTTGAAAGCGCGGTTCAACCGAATGCGTTTATCTTTGCGGCGGCGGCCGTTCTGACGGTATTCGCTCTGGCTTTTCTGATCATTCCGCATCTCGTCAAAAAGGATAGTGTCGATTCTTCCGGCGAACCCGTCCCGGCCAAAAGCCGTCAGGCTGTCCTGATTCAGGCGATCTTCCGCTCCAACTTCGTTATCTTCGGCTATCAGGTCGTCGCCAATGTTTACGGAAGTGAACGGGCGGCGGTCGCTTCGGTCATGGCGGCGATCGTTGTTCCACTTTATAATGTACTGGCGGTTATTACTCTAGAATATTTTACCAACAGTAAAAACGGTATCGGCTCCGTCCTCAAAGGCATTGCCAAGAACCCACTGATCTGGGGCGCGATCCTCGCCTTTGCCGTTAAACTTCCCGGCATCACCATTCCTAAGCCAATCTGTACCGGACTAGGCAATATGGCAGCCATTGCGACGCCGCTTTCGCTTGTGGTTCTGGGCGGTACCTTCCATTTCAACGCGCTAAAGCGAAATGCCGCGGCGCTCCTGCTCGGTGCTGCCGGAAAAATCGTTCTCTCGCCGCTGATTATGGTGCCGATCGCGGCGCTTCTTGGATTCAGGGACGCCAATCTTCTTTCGCTGATGATCGTTTTTGCATCCCCCACCGCCGTCAATTCCTATACTATGGCGGACGCTTATGGACACGATCCGGAACTGGCCGGACAACTGGTCGTTATGACGAGTATCTTTTCGATGGGATCGGTTTTCGTCTGGATTCTGATCCTGCAAAATCTCGGACTGATCGTCGTCTGAACCAGAGAATTTAGGATTGCCCCCTTTTTTAAGGGGGCACAGAGATCAAAGGGACAGAGTTCCTTTGATTGCACTCATGACCGACATTTATGCTTTTTCACAGCTTCCAAAATACTGTTCTAAAAAATGATACCTGCTTATGTCTTTGACATTAGCAGGTATCGCTTTTATTTTTTGATTATTTTTTGGGTTCCGCTGCGCGGAACAAATCAAACAGGAACGTTTTGGAAGCTGTGAAAAAGAGTGCGTATCGGTAAGATGTGCGAGCAAAGGACTTTGCCCTCTCGACGCCTACCGGCCTTTGAAAAGGCCGGATCTAAACTTTTTTTGACCGTTACCGTCAGACTGTGCGTTCAGTCCTGCAAATAAAAATTATTTCCGGTGCAACTATTTTCCTCTCTCAAACGTATTCTTTTCTGAAAACGTTTTTCATACAATTGAAAGGATCTGACATATATGAAAAAAACTACGTTGATGATTACCTTACTGGCGGCTCTGACCGTCATGACCGGTCTGACCGGGTGCGGGAAGAAAAATCCTTCTTCCGATTCAAGTGCAGAAGTTTCCGCAAGCATTTCGGAGTCTGTTTCCGAGAGCGAAAGTTCTTCGGAGAGTTCCTCAGGGATTTCTTCTGAAGAGACTTCGGAAGAAGATTCCGCGGCTATGAAGGAGGCGGCACGCGCAGCGCTCGAACAGGTACTGAGCGACCATATTCTTCCCGACGGAAGCGATTTTTCCTATGACGAGAGCTTCGGTGCGCTTTCGGACAACCGGTTCGCAATCTTTGACGCCGACGGAGACGGAAAGGACGAGCTGATCCTTTCGATTACGACCGCGCCGTCGGTCGGTATGGTCGAGATGATCTATGGCTATGACGCCGAAAACGGAACTTTCTCCGCCGAACTGACCGAATTCCCGGCGATCACCTATCTCGAAAACGGACTTCTGAAAGCCGGATGGTCGCACAACCAGGGTCTTGCCAATTCCGATACCTGGCCCTACACCCTCTACCGATACAATGCAGAAAAGGGTAGCTATGATCTGGTCGCAGGCGTCGATTCCTGGGACAAATCCCTCTATCCGGAAGATTTTGACGGAAATCCGTTCCCGGACGATATTGATGAAAAAGGGGACGGAATCGTTTATCTGGTCGAAAAAGATGGATCGACCGATACCCTCAGCAAAGAGGACTTCGACGCATGGTACAAAGAAGAAACTGGCAATGCCGAAGAAGTTTCCGTTCCCTATGAAGCCCTGACCGAAGAGAATATCTCCGCTATTCAGTAACCGCTCAACAACAGCAAATCACCCGGCAGAAAAACTCTGCCGGGTGATTTTTATTGTGCCGGGATGATTTCCGGAAAATTATTTGAAGTATTCAACGCCGCTGATAAAGATCTTCTGATCCTTTTCGCCGTCGATATTCTTCGCAACATTGTCGCTTACAACACGTTCGCTGTGACCCATCTTACCGAGTACGCGGCCGTCGGGAGAGGTAATGCCCTCGATCGCCATGACCGATGCGTTGGGGTTATAGTGGATGTCATAGGTGGGTTTGCCGGAGAGATCGACATACTGGGTCGCGATCTGTCCGTTTTCCGCCAGCTGACGAACCAGCTCGGGCGATGCGATAAATCTTCCTTCTCCGTGAGAGATCGGGATGGAATGATAATCGCCGACCTCGGTGTTGTACAGCCAAGGCGATTTATTCGACGCGATACGGGTCGTGACCATCATCGACTGGTGGCGGCCGATCGAGTTGAAGGTCAGCGTCGGAGAATCGTTCTCCATTTCGACGATCTCGCCGAAGGGAACCAGTCCCAGTTTAATCAGAGCCTGGAAACCGTTGCAGATACCGAGCATCAGACCATCGCGCTGTTTTAAGAGGGTATGAACGCCGTCTTTGATCCGGGGATTGCGGAAGAAAGCGGTGATGAACTTGCCGCTTCCGTCCGGTTCGTCGCCGCCGGAGAACCCGCCGGGGATCATCACGATCTGGCTCTGGTCGAGTTTTGCGGCGAAAGCCTTGACCGACTCTTCGATATCCGAACCGTTAAGGTTGCGGATAACAAAGACGTCCGGCTCCGCACCGGCCTTTTCAAAGGCGCGCGCGGTATCGTACTCGCAGTTGGTTCCGGGGAATACCGGAATCAGGACGCGGGGACGGGCGGCCTTGATGGCGGGAGAAAGGCGGGTCTTATTGGTATAGCTGAAGGTCTCGGGCGTTCCTTCGGGAACAGAAGCAAGGGTATGATAAACCTTTTCCAGACGGTTTTCGTAGGAAGCCTGAAGGTCGGAAAGCTCAACCTTTTCTCCGCTGTACAGGATAACGGAGGGATCAAGCTTGGTAACGCCGATGATCTGCATATCCGCGGCGTCAGCTTCTGCCGATCCGTCCAGTTCGAGGACAAATCCGCCGTAAACGGGGTTGAACAGCAGTGTCTCATCCACAGGCATCGTGAACTTGAAGCCGATCCGGTTGCCGAGCGCCATCTTGAGGATTGCTTCGGAAACGCCGCCGTAGCCGAGCGTCCATGCCGAGAGAACCTTGCCGGAAGCAATCATATCGCGAACGCGGGTCATTACGCTGCGGACAGAATCATAGTCGGGCGTGCCGTCCGCGTTCATTTTCGGAACGATCAGGGCGACCTCAGAGGATACGCACTTGAACTCGGGCGAGATGACCTTTCTTGCATCGGCAAGAGAAACAGCGAAGGAAACGAGGGTCGGGGGAACATCGATATGCTCGAAAGTACCGGACATCGAGTCCTTACCGCCGATCGACGCTGCGCCCAGCTGCCACTGTGCTTCCAGACCGCCCAGCAGTGCGCTCATCGGTTTGCCCCAACGGGTGGGATCGGAGGTCATCCGTTCAAAATATTCCTGGAAGGTCAGCCAGCACTTCTCGTGGTTGCCGCCGGCCGCAACCAGTTTCGCGATCGATTCGATAACCGCATACTGTGCGCCGAGGTAGGGGTTCTGGGAAGTGAGATCGGGGTTATAGCCCCATGCCATGACCGAGCAGGTATTGGTATCGCCGGTCAGAACGGGGAGTTTCGCCGCCATGGCCTGCGTCTTGGTCATCTGGTACTTGCCGCCGAAAGGCATCGTAACGGTGTTCGCGCCGATCGAGGAGTCGAACATCGAAACAAGTCCCTTCTGGGAGCAGATATTGAGGTTGCCCATATGGGAGACCCAGTCGGCGGGAACGTCCTTCAGATTGTTGACCGGATGGACTTCGGAGACTTCGATCTTGACCGAGGTGTGCTTTTCTGCGCCATTGGAGTTTAAGAATTCTCTGGACAGATCAACGATCGTGTTGCCGCACCAGTTCATCGTCATCCGCTCTTTATCGGTGACTTTGGCGACGATCGTAGCTTCCAGGTTTTCGGTGTGCGCCAGTTCGATGAACTTCTCGGCGTTTTCAGGAGCAATGACAACCGCCATTCTCTCCTGAGACTCGGAGATCGCAAGTTCGGTTCCGTCAAGGCCGTCATATTTCTTCGGAACAGCATCGAGGTTGATGTCCAGTCCGTCGGCCAGCTCGCCGATCGCAACCGAAACGCCGCCCGCACCAAAGTCGTTGCAGCGGCGGATCATACGGGTGACTTCCGGATTACGGAAGAGACGCGCAAGTTCTCTTTCGATCGGAGCGTTGCCCTTCTGAACCTCTGCGCCGCAGGTTTCAAGCGACTCAAGGGTATGGGATTTGGAAGAGCCGGTCGCACCGCCGCAGCCGTCACGACCGGTACGTCCGCCGAGCAGGATGACAATATCGCCGGGATCGGGAACTTCACGGACAACGTTCTCTGCGGGAGCCGCGCCGATAACCGCACCGATCTCCATTCTCTTGGCGACATAGTTGGGATGGTAGACCTCGGTGACCTCGCCGGTCGCAAGGCCGATCTGGTTGCCGTAGGAAGAATAGCCGCGGGCCGCGGTCGTAACGATCTTCTTCTGGGGGAGTTTACCCTTTAAGGTCGTGCTTCTGGGAAGGGTCGGATCAGCAGCGCCGGTCACGCGCATCGCCTGATAAACATAGCTTCTTCCGGAAAGCGGGTCGCGGATTGCGCCGCCGAGGCAGGTTGCAGCGCCGCCGAAAGGCTCGATCTCGGTCGGATGGTTATGGGTCTCGTTCTTGAAGAGGAGCAGCCAGTCCTCCATCTTCCCGTCTACATCGACTTTGATCTTGACGGTGCAGGCGTTGATCTCGTCCGACTCGTCCAGATCGGTCAGGATTCCGTCCTTTTTCAGCTTCTTGGCGCCAATAACCGCCATATCCATCAGCGTCATCGGTTTGTCCTTACGGCCGGCATAAAGTTCTTCGCGGGCAGCCTTATATTCTTCAAAGGTCTTTTTGACTGCGGGATCCTCGACTTCGACTTCATCAATGATGGTGCCGAAGGTCGTATGACGGCAGTGGTCGGACCAGTATGTATCAATCAGGCGGATCTCGGTGATGGTGGGATCACGGTGCTCGGTGTCGCGGAAATACCGCTGACAGAAAGCAATATCGTCAAAGTCCATCGCCAGTCCGTAGGAAACGATGAATCCGGCAAGCTCTTCGTCGGTCAGCTTGATAAATCCGTCCAACAGCTTTACGGTCGTGGGGATATCGTAGTTGACCGCAAGGGTCGTGACCTTCTCAAGAGAAGCCTCTCTCGACTCAACAGGGTTAATCAGCGAGCCCTTGATCGTCTCGAACTCTTCGTCGGAGATTTCGCCGTCGATCAGGTAGATGCGGGCGTTGCGCACGCGGGGACGATCGCCCTGCGTCATGATCTGGATGCACTGTTCACAGGAATCCGCGCGCTGATCAAACTGACCCGGAAGGTACTCGACGGCAAGCAGCCGCTGACCCGGACATAGTGCGGGAAGGTCGCTGAAGGTCACATCGACCGCAGGCTCCGAAAAGATTGTGCGGGACGCCGTATCAAAGGTTGCTTCGTCGATTCCTTCGACATCATAGCGGTTGAAAAGGCGAACGCTTTTTACCTTGATGCCGAGGGTGGAAATGTCGTGGCGGACACCATCCGCTTCAACGGCAAATTCCGGTTTCTTTTCGACATAGATTCTGAAAACAGCCATTTTTTCAAATCCTTTCCATTTGTAGTTCATGGACTATGTTGAATCTGTTTATCTTCAAAAAGCGGGGAGTGTTTTCTCCGGCGCTTTTAAAACAGCCTGTTAAAAAATCAGACTTCGTCGGGGGAAAGCATCCGTCCGACACATCTTCCGTCCAACCGGGAGACAAGCTCCACCGGAACGATTCGTCCGACAAACTCTTCCCCGCATTCGACTAAAACGGGCGTATAGTTTGCCGTATAGCCTTCATAGCCGAATGGCGTTTTGGTGGACTCGATCAGCACTTTTTCGATCCGTCCGATCATCCGGTCAAGAAAATCAGTGCGGGTCTTATCGGTTACGCGGATCATTTCCTTACTCCGGAGCGATTTCACCGGTTCGGGAACCTGAGTCGGCCTTGCGGCCGCAGGCGTTCCTTCGCGGCGGGAATAGGAGAAAACGTGTACCCGCGCAAAACCGATCTTTTCGGCAAAGTCTGCTGAAGCCTGAAAGTCCTCGTCCGTCTCGCCGGGGAAGCCGACCATGATATCAGTCGTAAGCGCCGGCATCTCTCCGTCAAACGCCTTCTCGATCGTGCGGACAATCCGCTCGTATTCGGCGGTATCGTAATGACGGTTCATACTCCGAAGCGTCCGGTCACACCCGCTCTGAAGGGCAAGATGGAACTGCGGGCAGAAGGTCGGGAAGGACGCCATCTCATGAATATCCTCATCCGACAAAAGCTCCGGCTCCAGGCTTCCGAGCCGCACCCGCTTGATTCCGGGGACGGAACAGGCCAGCCGAACCGCGTCGATCAGCCGCAGCCCGATCTCTTTCCCGTAGGAGGAAAGGTTAATCCCGACCAGAACGACCTCTTTATATCCGGCCTCAGCCAGTGATAAAAGCTCCCGCTCGATATCCTCCATCGGCTTGGAGCGAATCGGGCCTCGGGCTTTCGGAATGATACAGTAGGAGCAGTACCGCTCACAACCGTCCTCGATCTTGACATAGGCGCGGGTCCGGTTTCCCAGACCGGTAACCTGCATCGACTCAAACTCTTCCCCGCGTTTGTGCTCGGGAATCTCGACAATCCGCTCTCCCGTCTGAAAGAAGCGCTCGACCAGATCGGGAATCTTCGCCCGTGCAAGCTCCCCCGTTACAATATCCGCCTCCGGAATCGCGGCGGCGGCCTCCGGAAAGGCCTGCGGGAAGCATCCGGTCAGAACGGCAATGGCGCCGGGGTTTCTTTTTTTCATTCTTCTGAGCAGCTGTCTTGTCTTTTGATCGCCGGTCGATGTGACCGTGCAGGAATTCAAAAGACATATCTCCGCTTCGGCATCCGGCGAAACGACCTCATATCCCCGGGCGCGGAACAGCTCCGCCAGCACCTCTGTCTCGTATTGGTTGACCTTGCAGCCAACCGTTGTCAGGGCTATGCGCGGCAATAAACTCACTCCTAATTCGTTGTTATATATTTAACAGGCAGAAAATACGCCTGTTTCAGCCTTTATCACAGCCGTATCGGGCGATTGATCTTCTGTATGAGAAAATATTCTTAGTCACAGTGTTGTAATAGTCGTAACATAAATTGTGCAGTCTCTACAATTGGAAACTCCTACACTTTATATTATAATCAAATAAAGAGAAAATAGCAATACACAGTTGACTTAAAGAAAACTTCCTGATATACTTCAATTATGGTGATTATGGTGAATGGTCACAAAAGGCTTGCGGCGCGCAGCAAACCTTCCATGTCCGTCCCCTTTTTGCCATAAGGCAGTACTTCCAGTACGGTACTCCAGTAAGGAGGAATTCCCGAAAAAAATGAGAACCTGCAAAATCATGCTGAACACAGTGGCCGACGTAAAAGAGTTTGTCAATCTGGTCAGCGGCTGCGCCTATGAGGTCGAACTGGTTTCCGGCCGGTACGCAGTCGATGCAAAGTCCATTATGGGTATATTCAGTCTGGATCTGTCCAAACCTCTTACGCTTTGTGCTCACTTCGACGACGCCGATGAGCTGTTCGCCGAGTTAAGAAAATTCAAGGTCGCTTAAACGGGAAGCATGCACATTGCAAAAGCCGAACGGATCTCGGCTCTAGTGGATCCGAACGAACAAATGCGGGCGGCAGCGCGAGCTACCCGAAAAATGACATCTGAAAAGGAGAAAATTACTATGAAAACTGTTTGCCAGATTATGCTCCAAACCGTAAATGAAGTCAAAGATTTCGTCAACACCGTCAACCAGTGCGCTTACGACGTTGACCTGCTTTCCGGCCGCTACGTCATCGACGCAAAGTCTCTGATGGGTATCTTCAGTCTCGACCTCACCAAGCCGATCGATCTGGCTACCGATCCTGAGAACGCGGACGACCTTCTTTCCAAGATCGGTTTCTGCGTTTACAAAGGCTGATAAAACCACAAAAACAAACAAAACGGGAATCAGACATCTGGTTCCCGTTTTGTTGTCCCCTGATCCATGAACCGAAAGGAGTTTCATTCATGAGAGTCTGCCAAATCAAGTTAAACGCTTTCAGCGATGTCCGTTCCTTTGTTGACGCGGCATTCGCTTTTGACGATGAAGTTGATATCGTCACTGACACCCATAAAATCAACGCGAAATCCCTGCTCGGCATGATGACGCTCGATCTGTCGGTTCCACTGACCCTGCGCGTATACGGCGACCATCCCGAAAAGTTTTACTATCAGATCAAAAGCTATCTGGTCGCCTGAGTTTATATCAAACGCAAATTTTCCCCGGCTCTTTCCTTTTTTGGAAAGAGCCGTTTTTGCACCCAAAGCATATTTTATAAAAAGCACGCATATCTTTATTGGAACGATGATCTCCGATAAAGAAAGGTGCGGTTTTATGCGCAGGTTTTTGGCGGCGTTCGCAGTGATTTTCTTCCTTTTCTCCAGTTTGGGAAGTGCGGTCTTTGCCGCGGAACCTCTTTCTGTTCCGGCCAAGAGCTGTATTCTGACCGACCTAAACGGAACAGTCCTTTATGAGGAAAACGCGGATACTCCGATGCCGCCCGCATCGATCACCAAGATCATGACCCTTCTTCTGACCTTTGAAGCGATCGACGAAGGGAGACTTTCGCTCGATCAGACGGTCTCCTGTTCGGAACACGCCGCTTCAATGGGCGGAAGTCAGATCTGGCTCGAGCCGGGCGAAGAGATGACCCTTTCGGACATCATCAAGGGTGCCGCCGTCAATTCGGCAAACGACTGCGCGATGGTGCTGGCGGAAACGGTCGGCGGAAGCGAAGAGGACTTTGTGGAGATGATGAACCGGAAGGCGCAGGAACTTCATATGACCGGCACGCACTTTGAAAACCCGACCGGTCTGGACGCCGACGGACACCTATCGACCGCGCGGGATATTGCGATCATGTCCGCCGAGCTGCTCCGGCATAAAAAAGCCGCCGAATATACCTCGATCTGGATGGACTCGCTTCGGAACGGAAAAACAGCGCTGGTCAACACCAATAAGCTGGTACGCTTTTACGACGGCTGTATCGGTCTCAAGACCGGAACGACCGACGGCGCGGGAAGCTGTCTTTCGGCGGCGGCTGTCCGGGACAGAATGACGCTGATCGCCGTTTCAATGGGAAGCCCGACCTCAAAAGAACGCTTTGCCGCCTGCCGTGCCCTTTTGGACTATGGCTTTTCGTCCTACGAACTGTTTTCACCGGTATTATCCGAAGAGGATCTTGCTCCCATTCCGGTTAAGGGCGGCGAATCGAAAAATGTTTTGCTTTCCTTTAAAGTCCCGGACGGCGTACCGATCCCGAAAGGCCGCGCAGACGAGGTAAAGAAAGAGGTTTCCCGCTCCGACTTTCTCGCAGCTCCCGTTTCCGAAGGCGTCGAAGCCGGAACGGCCGAATTTTCTCTGGATGGGGAAACGCTGATCCGGATCCCGCTTCAAACGGCGGAAGAAATTCCGGAAGTAAGTTTTCCCTTCTTTTTAAAGACGCTTTGGGAAACAATTTTCCCGGGTATGTCCCGCTGACTGAAATCCCAAACCGGCTGTGGATAAACTGTGAGCAATTTGAAAATTCCTTTTTTCCCTGCACCTTATGACAAATTTTTCTGAAAAAATACGATAAAACAGCTTGAATATCCCCGTTTCATGTAGTACAATAAGATTGCGGAACACTCCGTACACACAAATCCTGTTTGTGTTTTGTATGCAGACGGCTGCGCAAGCGGCAGAGTCTGCAAATTGTGATATTATGGAACAGGGGGTATACGCCCATGGCGTTAACTTTCAACACTTCGTATCTCAAAGGCTTCATGGCCGATCACGAGATCGATGCACTCGCACCTTTTATCAAGACCTCTCATGATATGCTGCACGCCGGCACCGGTATGGGCAGCGATTTTCTCGGCTGGGTCACCCTTCCGACCGATTATGACAAGGAAGAGTTTGCCCGCATCAAGGCGGCTGCCAAAAAGATTCAGAAGCAGGCAGACGTTCTGGTTGTCCTCGGTATCGGCGGCTCCTACCTCGGCGCCCGCGCGGTTATCGAAGTCCTCAAATCCCAGCTTTACAACAACCTCGCAAAAGACACCCCCGAAATCTATTTCGCGGGCAACAGCGTAAGCCCCTCCTACCTCAACGAGATCATCTCGCTGTGCGAAGGAAAAGACATCGCCGTCAACGTCATCTCCAAATCCGGCACCACCACCGAGACTTCTCTTGCCTTCCGCGTCTTCAAGAAGCTCCTTGAAGAGAAATACGGCGAAGGCGCAAAGGACCGCATCTACGCGACGACCGACCGCTCCAAGGGCAAGCTCAAAGAGCTTTCCGACCAGATGGGCTACGAGACTTTCGTTGTTCCGGATGACGTCGGCGGACGCTATTCTGTTCTGACCGCAGTCGGCCTTCTCCCGATCGCCGCTGCCGGTATCGACATCGACGCTCTGATGGAAGGCGCAAGAGCCGCTCAGAACGCGCTGATGGATCCTTCTATTAAAAACAACGACGCATACCGCTATGCCGCGACCCGTTTCGCTATGAAACAGAAGGGCAAAGCGATGGAACTGCTCGTTTCCTTTGATCCCTGCTTCGCTACGATGGCAGAGTGGTACAAACAGCTTTACGGCGAGAGCCAGGGCAAAGACGGCAAGGGTCTCTTCCCCTCTTCTGTCACCTTCTCGACCGACCTGCACTCTTTGGGTCAGATCATCCAGGACGGCTCCAAGATGCTGTTTGAAACCTTTGTTGACATCAAGAAGCCCAAGAAAGACTTCTTTATCGAAAATGACCCCGAGAACATGGACGGCCTCAACTTCCTCTCCAATCAGGAGATGAGCGTTGTCAACGCGACCGTTATGCAGGCGACCCTTCTCGCACATTCCGAAGGCGGCGTTCCCTGTGCAGTTCTTGAGATGCCGGAAATCAACGAGTTTGAGATCGGCTATATGATCTACTTCTTCGAGAAAGCCTGCGCTGTTGAAGGCTATATGATGGGCATCAACCCCTTCGATCAGCCCGGTGTTGAAAGCTACAAGAAGAATATGTTCGCTCTTCTGGGCAAACCCGGTTACGAAGAAGCCGGTGCTGCGCTCAAAGCAAGAATGGGCAAATAATTACGGCGTTATTACAAGCGTCAATAACAAAAACGTCTGCGGCAGGACGGAAACGCCGCTGCTGCGGGCGGATTTTGAATTTGTATACCTAACGCTGCGAAACAAGTTTCGCGGACGCTACCGAGTTTTGCTTCACAAAACTCAAAAATGTATATTTAAGCGGCCGCTCCGGCGCCGCCTGAATAAATGAAACAGGCCTTCTGTTTCGGAAAAATGGAGGTACCTATTATGATTAAACTCATCGTCGGGAACAAAGGATCCGGTAAAACCAAACTCTTAGTTGAGATGGTCACCAAGGCTGCAAATTCTTCCAGCGGCAATGTCGTCTGCATCGAAAAAGAGCCTAAGCTCACCTTTGATATTCCTTCTTCCGTCAGACTGATGGAGACCTGCAAGGACAGCATCGAAGGCTATGACGAATTCTATGGCTATGTTGCCGGCGTTCTTTCCGGGAACTTTGATATCACCGATCTGTTTATTGACTCCACTTTGAAGATCGGCGGCCGCGACCTGAACAAGTTCGCCTGCTTCCTCGAAAAGCTCTCCGCTTCCATCGGCAGCAGAGAAGTCAACGTTGTTATGACTGTTTCCGCTGATAAGGACGAGCTTCCCGCTTCTGTCCGCTCTTACATTCTGTAAGAGTACATCCTGTAAGGAAAAACGCGCAAAGCGTGCTTAGAGCGTTTGAACCGAATCATATTTTCTGAAAAAAACGCCGTCTGTCCGGAAAATATTCTGGGCAGACGGCGTTTTTATTTTTATATGGGAAAACCGCGGTCACTGCGCGGCGGGTCTCGGCGGAAGCACCGCCGCAGCGGGAGCTGCCGGAGTCCCTGTAAAATGGCTGTCGTAATAGTCTCCGTAAGGGATTCCGGAAAGTGCCTTTGCGCGCGCTTTTTCCCTTGTGTACGCCGCAAGCACCGCTTCCTCAAGCTGTCTGCGGGCAGCAGGCGTGATCGGATGAACGATATCCCTGAAAATTCCGCCCGGCTCTCGTCTAGACGGCATCGCGACAAAAAGCCGCTGAGGGCCTTCGATGACCTTGAGGTCGTGAATGGCGATCTCGTCTCCAAGCGTGACCGAAACGACCGCCCGAAGTCTCCCGTCCTCCATCAGTCTGCGTACCTTAACATCTGTGATCTGCATAAAAATCCGTCCTTTCTGTGTGTCGATAATTATCGACGGTCGGCAATGACCGATGCCTTTATTCTGAGCCAAAAACCGGCAGATTATACAAACCCTTCCTTCCGTATGTAAAGATATCGTGAAAAACTCACCCGCACGCTTGCACTTTCTCGCCGGATATAGTACAATGATAACAGTATTTTCGGGGCTGTGTCCCCTAAGGAAAAGGAAGGTATGACGAAAATGGATTCTTATTGCGAATATATCGTCAAAAAGAAAAACGGCGGAAAGGAACTTGCGATTCAGGCTCTGATCGTGGTCGCGGCACTGGCGGTTTTTGCGCTGTTCATGGTTTTAGGCGCGGTGATCCCGAACTTCTCGATGATCACGACGCTCTTGGCCTTCGGCGCGCTTTACGGCGGCTACCGGCTGATCACCAACATGAACGTTGAGTACGAATATATCGTCACCAACGGCGAGATGGACATCGACAAGATCATCGCCAAACGCAGCCGCAAGCGTCTTTTGACCGTCAACGCACGAACCTTTGAGCGGTTCGGCCCATTCAAGGAAGCGGATCACGCCTCCGAAAACTATGCAAACCGGGTATACGCCTGCTCAACGCCGAACGACCCCGGATGCTATTACGCGGTGCTGAACCATCAGACGATGGGACACATCCTTCTGGTATTCACCCCCAACGACAACGTTTTAAACAACCTCAAAACCTATATTCCGAAACAGGCGGGCGGCAATGCTTTATACGGGAATCGACCTGACGCCCATTGATCGGATCCGGAAAAGTGCGGAAAACCCTCGTTTTACAGCGAGGGTTTTTTCAGCAGAGGAACGGGCGTATTTTTCTTCTCTAAGCGATCCGTTTCCTTCGATGGCGGCCGCGTTCGCCGCTAAGGAAGCCTTTTCAAAGGCGCTCGGCACCGGCGTGCGCGGATTTAAGCTGTGTGAGGTAAGCGTTTTCCATACCCCTCTCGGCGCGCCTTTTTACGCCTTTTCCGGAAATGCCGCCCGGATCGTTAAAGAACGGCGGCTTCGTTTTTCCCTCTCCCTCACCCATACCGATTTAGTCGCCGCCGCTTTCGCCGCCGCGGAACAGCTTCCGGTTCCCGCAAAAGCGACAGTCGGAAAAGCGGCTTCTATTGAAAGGACGTGTTCTCTCCATGGCAGAACTTTCAGGAAAAACCATTCTCGTCGGCGTAACCGGCGGAATCGCGGCCTATAAAATTCCGAACCTCGTCAGCATCCTCGTCCAGAAGGGCGCGGACGTTCATGTTCTCCTGACCGAAAACGCGAAAAATATCATTCCGCCCGTTCCGTTTGAAGCGCTGACCGGCAACCGCTGCCTGACCAGCCCCTTTGAGCGGAGCGACCCGCCGGTGATCCATCATATCGCCCTCGCAAAAAAAGCCGACCTGATGTTCATCGCGCCCGCTTCCGCCGACGTGATCGGAAAGTGCGCCAACGGGATCGCCGATGATATGCTGACCTCGACCATCCTCGCCTGCAAGTGCCCGATTTATTTTGCCCCGGCAATGAACGATCGGATGTACACCAACTCGATCGTTCAGGAAAATATGGCCAAGCTCGTCCGCCACGGCTGGCACCAGATCAATCCGGCGACCGGACACTTAGCCTGCGGCGGCGAAGGGCTTGGAAAGATGCCGAACCCGGATCAGCTGTATCTGTATATCGAACGGGAACTCGCCCGCGAAAAGGATATGGCCGGGGTAAAGCTCCTCGTGACCGCCGGCGCGACTCAGGAAGCGATTGATCCGGTTCGCTATATCACCAACCATTCCTCCGGAAAAATGGGGTACGCGATCGCTAAGGAAGCGATGCTCCGCGGCGCGGAGGTCACCCTTGTCAGCGGCGTTTCGGCACTGACACCCCCGGTGTTTGTCGAAACGGTAACGGCCGTTTCCGCTGAAGATATGTACCGGGAAGTCACTTCCCGCGCCCCCGCCCAGGACATCATCATCAAAGCCGCCGCGGTCGCCGATTATACCCCGATCTGTACAGCGGACGAAAAGATCAAGAAATCGGACGGCGACCTTTCGATCCCGCTCAAACGAACGAAAGACATCCTCGGCTTTCTCGGTGAGCACAAAGCGCCCGAACAGGTGCTCTGCGGCTTCTCGATGGAGACAGAGCATATGCTGGAAAACTCCCGAAAGAAGCTGACCAAGAAAAACGCCGACCTGATCGCCGCCAACAACGTCAAAGTCCAAGGCGCCGGTTTTCAGGGCGATACCAATGTCCTGACCCTCATTACGGCTGAGGACGAGACCGAGCTTCCGCTGATGAGCAAGCAGGAGGCGGCCGGAAAGCTGCTCGACCGGCTGATGGAGATCCGCCGGAAAAAGAAAAACGGATAAAAAGGAGCATTTTTATGGAGATCATGCAGAATATCGGAAACGAAGCCGTTCTCTCTGCGATTCTGGACGCCTATCCCTACCAGATCGTTCTCTGCGACCGGAACCATATAATCCGCTATATGAACAAAAACGCCGCTGAACGTTATAACGGCCGGATCGCGGTCGGAGACAGCATCTTCGGCTGCCACCGGGAGGATACCTGCCGCAAGATCGAAGCCTTTCTCGCCCGCGCCGACGCCGGAGAGGACGAGATGTTTGAAGCGAATAATCCCGCCAAGCAGGAGCGCGAATTTTTCACGCCCGTCCGGGACAAATCCGGTACGGTCATCGGATATTTTGAGCGGCACGAATACTACGGAAAACTCGAAGGACACCCCGGAGGGCAGGATTGACCGAAAATAAGCGTTTTTTCCCGGCGGCGCTTTCCGACGGAACGCTTCGGCAGGTCGCGATGGTCTGTATGCTGATCGATCATTTTGCCTGGGCGTTTCTCCCGTCCGGTTCCGTCCCCGCCGGAATCCTGCACGCCTTCGGGCGGATCACCGCACCGGTCATCTGCTTTCTGCTGACCGAAGGGTACCGCCATACCCACAGCTTTCGGAAATACCTGACCCGAATGATGATTTTTGCGGCGGTGTCCTATTTTCCCTATCTCTTTTTCCTTTGGACAATTGCGCCGGGAAGCGTCTCCCCGCTTTCCTTCAATATGCTCTATACGCTGAGCCTTTCTCTGGCCGCGCTCTGGACGGAGGAGCATATCCGTGAGCGTGACGAACGGGCGCTGATCCTTGCATTGCTTCTTTTTCTCTCCCTTTTCGGAGACTGGCCGATCGCAGCTATCCTCTTTACCCTGAATTTTTCCAAAAACCGCTCCCGCCGGGAAAAACTCATCCGCGGTCATCTTCTGATCGCGGCCGGTTTTTATCTTTTCTCGGTCTGGAGCAGTTTTTCGGGCGGAGATGGGCTCGTGCACGCTCTTTTGGCGAACAGCTTCCAGCTGGGAACGGTTCTCGCGCTCCCTCTTGTCCTTAGCGGCAACGGAAAAAAGGGGCGTGTTTGTAAACCCCGGTATTTTTTCTACTGGTTTTATCCGATTCATCTTCTTGTTCTCGGCGCTCTCCGCCTGATGATTTCTTGACCTGAAAGGAGATCCTTTTCATGCTCCATCCCCCGATCCAAAAGCTCCTGACCTCTTCCCAGATGCGCACCGCTGAAAAACTGGCTGCGCCCCTTGCTCCCATTCCGGACGGATTTGAATGGCTGATGGAAAACGCCGGGCGGACCGCCGCAGAAGCGATTGAGCGACGGTATTCTGACCGGTTTCAAAACGAGCGAACCTGCCGGATGGTGATCCTTCTCGGAAAAGGGAATAACGGCGGAGACGGGCTTGTAATCGCGCGGGTTCTTCTGGAAAAATACCCCGGCCTTTCCGTCACCCTCCTTTTCTGCATGGGACACACCCTCTCTCCTCTCGCTCAGCTAAACCTTGACCGTCTGGAAAAAATCAGCGGTTGGAAATCAGCAGGCGCCACAGAAACTGACCTTCCGGCTCTTTTCGGCGACAGCGTCTTTATCTTAGACGGTATTTTCGGCACCGGTTTTCATGGACAGCTCCCCGAACCGCTCGTTCCGATTCTCCGCGCCGCGAACGCTTCTCCCGCTGTCCGAATCGCTCTGGACATTCCGACCGGCGTAAACGGCGACAACGGCCTTTCCGACCCGGACGCTTTCCACGCAGAATATACCTGTGCTTTTGCCGCCTATAAGCCGGCGCATTTTCTGAAATCTTCCCGGTATCTCTGCGGAGAAACCGAGCGGCTTTCGATCGGTATTCCCGACGACATTCTAAACGCTGTCCCGGATACCGTTTCCCTTCTGACGGAAAAAGACGCGGCTTCCCTTCTTCCGCCCCGACGCCCCGATTCCAATAAAGGAAGCTACGGACGTCTCCTTTTGATCGGAGGATGCCGGACAATGACCGGTGCGGTGCTTCTTTCGGCTTCCGCGGCGGCACGAAGCGGTGTTGGACTGGTCATGACGGCCGCTCCCGAAAACGCGCTCGTCCCAATCCGTTCCTCGCTCCCGGAAGCGCTTCAGCTTCCTCTCCCGCTTCATTCCTCCGGCGCGATTGATCCGGCGGCTGCCGAAACGCTTCTTGAAAAGGAAAACGGATGGGCGTCTGCGGTCCTGTGCGGATGCGGGATGAGCCTGACCGAGGAGACAAAAGAAATCGTTTCCGCTCTCCTTCAAAAGTGCGAAAAGCCGCTTGTTCTCGACGCCGACGGACTGAACGCACTCTCCGCTCTCGGAACGGACGCTCTCCTTTCGGCAAAAGCCCCGGTTATTCTGACCCCGCATATGATGGAGTTCTCAAGGCTGACCGGAAAAACGATTGCCGAGATTCAGGAAAAGCGTTTTCCCATCGCCCGCGCCTTTGCGCAAAAATACCGCGTCACCCTCGCACTTAAAGACGCTTCGACCCTGATCGTCTCGCCGGACGGAGAGATGGTCATGAACCAAAACGGAAACCCCGGTCTTTCCAAGGGCGGGAGCGGCGATACCCTCGCCGGGATCATCGCTTCTCTTCTGGCGCAGGGCTCTTCTCCCTTTGACGCCGCCGCGCTCGGCGTCTGGCTGCACGCCGAAGCGGGAGATTTTGCCGAAAAAGAAAAGACCGCCTACGCCATGCTCCCTCAGGATGTGATCCGCAGCCTTCCCGCTGCGTTTTCAAAGCTTTTATCCCTATAATTTTTTTCAGAAAGGAAGATCCTCATGTCCGTTCAGAAAGAACTTCCCCAGTTCCGAAAGGATAAGCTCGGCCGCGTCTCCTTCTATGTGGATGGCGCGCCCTTTATCGCCCTCTCCGGCGAGCTGCATAACTCCAGTGCCTCCAGTCTGCGCTATATGGATGAGAAGGTCTGGCCGGCGCTCCGCCCGCTCCACATGAACAGCGTCATCCTCCCGATCACCTGGGAGTCGATCGAACCGGAAGAAAATTCCTTTGACTTTTCCCTTCCCGACGGACTGATTGCCGCCGCGAGACGGGAAGGACTGCGGCTGATCCTTCTCTGGTTCGGACTCTGGAAAAACGGAATGTCCACCTATGTTCCCGGCTGGGTCAAATCCGCCTCGAGCGGAAAAGACGCCCGCTTCTTCCGGGTCAGAGACGGCTTCGGAAAACCGCTCGACTGCATCTCCCCCTTCTGTGCGGAAGCAGTCGGCGCGGATGCTAAGGCCTTCCGTGCCCTGATGCAGCATATCTCCGAGATCGATGCCGACCGGACGGTAATCGCTGTACAGGTCGAAAATGAGATCGGTGTACTCGGCGCGGGACGCGATTATTCCGATGCGGCCAGTGCCGCTTATCTCCAGCCCATTCCCGACTCGGTTGCCAGATGGTACGAAGTCAGTGGAAGCTGGGAAGAAGCCTTCGGGGCGGACGGCGCGGAAATGCTGATGGCATGGCAGTACGCGCAGGCAGTCGAACAGATCGCCTCCCAGGGCAAGAGCGTCTATCTCCTTCCGATGTACGTCAACGCCTGGCTCCAGCAGCACCCCGACCGCGCGGGCGCTTATCCGAGCGGCGGCCCGATCGCCAAGGTCAAGGAACTTTGGAAGCTGGCGGCTCCGTCGATCTCCTGCTACGCGCCGGATATCTACGTCAACAACTTCGGAAAGGTCTGCGACGAATACGCGACCTCCGGCAACCCCCTCTTTATCCCCGAAGTCCGCGCGACCAAAGACTCCGCTTCCTTCCTGATGTACGCGGTCGGAAAGCACGGCGCGCTCTGCTTTGCGCCGTTCGGGATCGAGGATCTGTTCGGGAAGCGCTCGGACGAGATCGGCGGCAACCTTCTCTCGGCGCTGAACATCGGCGCGGACGCATTCGACCCGTCCGGCGCGGGGAACCGTCTGGCGGCGGCCTATGATCTGATCGGGAACATGAAAGAGCTGATCTTTGAAGCCCACCGGAAAAAACAGATCCACGCCTTCCTCGAATACCATGACGCGGGAACGACGATCCACCTGACCCATTACGACGCGCAGATCTCCTATACCGGCGCGTCCGAGTCCTTCTTCGGCGGCGCAGGAAAAGGAGCGGACAAAGCGGTTTCGGGCGGCTTCATCATTGAAACGGACGAAAACTCGTTTATCCTCTGCGGAAGCGGCTATTCGGTTCAGTTCCTCCCCCGCCCCGGCGAAGCGAAGGCGGTCGGCGTGCTGAAAAAGGAAGAAGGGCGCTATCAGGAGGGGGTCTGGATCCCCGGGCGTACCTTAAACGGCGACGAGGGCTATTTTATATCACTTTCCGATTTCCCGCAGGTTCAGAAAGTCCGGCTTTTCGAGTACGAATGAGGAAAAGTCGGTGGAAAACTCTGATTTTCCGCTTCAAAAAGTCTTTTTGTTCCAATTTTTCGTCAAAATACACTAGAAATACCGACCAAGTGGTCTGGGGAAAAGTGAATTGCAAAGAAAGCTAATGAATGTATCGGTTTATTCATCAATGATATAGTACTAAAATGCAGGATTGTAAAAAAATCCTGCATTTTTCTTTTTCATTTCAGGCGGAGAAAAAAGCGGTCACAAGGGAAGATGTAAGGGAAAACAACCACGCGAGTCCGAAAAAGCCCGCCGCTGTGGGGGAAACGGGGCGTGACCTCAAAATATTATATGGAGGATGAAATTCGAAATGAAAAAGAGAATTCTCGCTCTTGCACTCGCAGGAACC
>JALEHK010000015.1 GCA_022770625.1 Oscillospiraceae bacterium
CCGCGTCCGACGTATCATTCGAACGTTCAGAAGAGGATACAGATGCGGGTTCGGAGGCAGAGCCGGGACGGCCGCATCCCCAAAAAGAGGCGGACAGCAGCGCCGTCAGAAAAAGGGCGGTCAGACGAGATTGGGAGCGGGTGCGCATAGATGATCTCCTTTCCATAAAACGATCAAGAAAGTTTAGGATCGAACCCTTTTCAAAGGGGGCGCGAGCAAAGGACAGAGTCCTTTGCTTGCGCTCTTTGCCGATTCTCACTTTTTTTCACGGCTTCCGAAACGTTCCTGTTTTCATTGTCGCCGTTAGGCGGCCCAAAATATTGCCCTAAAAGAAAAAGTTATCGTATCGAGAGTGCTTTAAGGGGGCGACCTCTCTTGCAGGTCTCCCCCTTTTTAGGAAACAGTCCCCCGGACTGTTTTCTAAATTCACCCCCTGCCGAGCGCACTGCGTCTAGTGCGAGTCGGAAGTGCGTAAGTTTTTTCGGGATTCCGGACTTGGAAGGTTTTATCAGTTGTGGAAAAGCGTACGAATCGGTTCCCTGTGCAAACAAAGGACTCTGTCCTTTTGAAACCTGCAAGCCTTTAAAAAGGCTTGACCTAAACTTTTTTGATCAAAATTCCATGATTTATGGGTCAAATCGTCAGTTCTTTTGCGCCCTCGCGGAAAACGAGCGGGAAGCAGCAGCCCTTTCCGAAAAGCTGTTCCATCACACCGGTGAACGCTTCCCGTTTTTCCTCGGGAAGAATCGCGAGCATCGTTCCGCCGAAGCCGCCGCCGTGAATTCGGCAGGCGCCATCCTTTCCGATCAGCCGTTTCGCCGCCGCAAGTCCGACCGTTACCCCCTGATGTGCGGGATCGGAGGCGGGATAGATGTTCTGAAGGCAGAGTGCCGAGCTGTCTCCGGAAGCGTTTAGCTGTTCGAGAAAGAGCGGGATGTTCTTTTCCTCGATCGCCCGGGCAGCCGTATCGACCCGTTCGTTTTCGGTAACAAAATGGATCGCGCGCAGAAACGCCCGGTCGCCGCATTTTTCCCGGATCTCCGGGGCTTTTTCGATCAGCTGTTCATAGCGGATGCCCCGTAGAAATTCCTGCCCGAAAAGGGCTGCTGCTGCTTTCATCTCGGCGGGGATCGCCGCGTATTCATCCGTCAGATCGGCGTGGCCGTGACCGACTGAAACGATCATCAGTCGGTATCCCGCTTTCTGGAGATCGAGCTTGACCGGACGGACTTCGACCTTTTCGGGATCCTTGAAGTCCAGCCGGACGATATTTCCGACCGCACAGGCCATCTGGTCGAGCAGACCGCTGGGCTTTCCGAAATAGACGTTTTCGGCGTACTGAGCCGAACGGGCGATCTCCGCCGGGGAAACGCTTCCGCCGTTGTACAGGCAGTTTAGCGCGCATCCGGTCAGCACCTCAAACGCCGCCGATGAAGAAAGTCCGCTTCCCTTAGGTACGTCCGAAACGGTATAGGCTGTAAAACCGCCGATTTCCCGCCCTTTTGCCGCAAAATCCGCCGCAACGCCCCGGATGAGCGAAGCCGAATGGGTGTATTCCTCTTCTCTCGGAGAAAGATTATCCAGCGAAACGTTATCCTGTTCGCGCCCTTCGGATTTGATCCGGATCACGTTTTCCCCGGATTTTGCAACGGCCGCAAGAATATCGACGCCGACCGCTCCCGCCAGAGCAAGCCCGCGGTTATGATCGGTATGATTTCCGGTGATCTCGACTCTTCCCGGCGAGGAAAAAAGCCGGATTTCCTCCCGGTCGCCGAAAATTTCCAGGTATCCGTCCACCACCCGGATACAGCGTTCACGGGCATAGGACAGCTTTTCACTTCCGTAAAGTCCGGTCAGCGAAGCGTCAAACGCGCCGGATAAAAGAGCTTCTTTCAGAGTTTGTGCGTTCATAGCAAAACACTCCTTTTTAGGAAAATGGACTTTGTTACACTTAGGAAAAACGGTCGGAATGATGACCGAATTTTTCTTTCATCCAGAGGATCACGCCGAGCATCACCGCAATCCCGCCGCTTCCGCCCAAAATTGCTCCGATCAGCCCGCTGTGCATACGGGTGCGGACATCCGAATCGGTTTTCGTTTCAGAAGAAGAGTCGGTTTCCTCATCGGAGGAGGAAAAGTCGATCGATCCGCTTCCGGTGACCGGAGAGCGGAGAACAAGGGAATTGCGCCGGTTTTTCTGGGAACATAGCGCCAAAAGGGCAAGCTCTGTCGATTCAGCATCCGGGGTATCGCCCCTCTTTTTCGAAAATCCCGATCCGTCTGAATAAAAACGCATCAGCGCGTCGAGCATATGGATCCCGTTTTTAGAAAAACGGCTGTCGGCAAGCGAGACTGAAAGGCTTCCGAGCGCTAAAATGACCGCACTTGTCTGGCGGGAAGAAGAAACCGCTCCGTCGTAATAAAGCGCATTGGAATGCTGCTCGCCCGAAAGCCAGTCAAGTGCCCGCTCGATGCACGGCCCGATCGAATCGTCGTCCCGGTAGGGCGCCAGAGCTGTCAGCGAAAGAGCGGTCAGAAAGACGTCGCTTGGTTCTCCCTGTGTTTCGGAGATGCCGCCGTCGGCGTTCTGCCCCGCCATAATGACGTTGATCATCGCATCGCGGGAGTTGAGCGCATCATCCGGGATCGTGTAGTTGTTGCAGTCGTACGCGAGCAGTCCGTAAACAGTGTCCAGACGTCCCATATCGGGATACTCGCTCAGCTTTTTGACCAGATCCTCTCCCGAAAAGTTTTCGGCGGAGATGCCGGAAAAGCTGATGGCCAGGACGGACTTTGCCAGTTCCAGTGCGGTCGGGGAGTCCTCGCTGCGGATCCGCTGAAGGATCCGGCTCAGATATTTGTAGTCCACCGAATAGCCCGCCGCTCCGAGCGCAGTCAGCGTTTCGACCGAATCGGAGTTGTTTTTAAGCCAGCCGCACGCCGAACTGATGACGCTGTCATAGCTGCTGTCCCACGGAAGCTCGTCGGGGGTGTCGGAAAGACTTCGGCTCGGGCTCGACGCAGTGGAAGCGGTGTTCTCGGAGGTGGTGAGACTGCTGTATACCAGCTGAAGGGTATCCCCATCCGAAAAATGAAACGACTCTCCGTCTTCCGGAGCATCGGTCAGACTGGTGCGTTCGATGCCGTTTAAGATAATCAGCCACTTGTCCTCTTCTCC
Source organism: Oscillospiraceae bacterium (assembly GCA_022770625.1). Lineage (GTDB taxonomy): Bacteria > Bacillota > Clostridia > Oscillospirales > Ruminococcaceae > Faecivivens. The sequence goes on from JALEHK010000015.1 coordinate 3,179, forward strand.
GTCGGAGGTATAGGTCTGCCCGAACGGATCGACCAGCGAGATCAGCCGCCCGCCGCGGACGGTTGCGCTGTCCAGATAAGCGTACTGCACCAGCTTGTCCATCAGTTCGCTCAGCCCGAGGTCGCTTTCGCACTCCAACTGCATCGGCGGCAGGATCCATTCGCGCTCAATATTTTCAAAGATGCTGACGGTCAGGTTGACGTCCTCTTTTTCTTCCTCAGCCGCCGTTTCTTCCGATACTTCCACTGCGTCCGTTTCTATGGCCTTAGCTGTCTCCGCCGCAGAAACAGCTGAGGCTCCGCGGGATAAAAGAAGCAGGAGACTGCAAAGAAAAGCTGTTCCTTTTTTAACCGTCCGCCGCATACTCCCGCTCCCTTCGTTTCATGGTATTCTCAATGAAATATTATAGTAGAATCGGACGTTTTTTTCCAGTGCCCGAACGGAAAAAGGATTTTTTTATAGGATTGCACAACTTATTACAACAATTTTCGGCAGTTTTCTTAAACCGAACGCCAACAGGAACGAACCGTAAAATGTAGATTTTGAAATTCATCAAAACTTTTCTATTTCCAGAGGGCTTTTGGGTATTTCAAAATCTATTGTTTTTACGCTCGGGTTATGATATACTTTATAAGTAAAAGTCTAATCAACGGAAAACTCTGCCATATGGGCGGAAAGGAACAGAAAAATGAAATCATACGGTAAAAATTCCCGCGGGAATTCAGGATATTCATCCGAACGCTCAAACGGACACTCAAACGGACGTCCTTCCTATAAGAAAAGAGACGGCGCCCCTTATAATGCTCCTCAGCGTGCGCCCCGTTTTGAAAACCGCGCCGAAGATATGCGTGACCAGCAGGATGGTCAGATCTACGAAAATCTGATTGCCGGACGCAACGCCGCTCTTGAGACGCTGAAAAACGGTCAGCGGATCGATACCGTGTATATCGCTAAGGGCGCGGTCGGCGGAAGCATTTCGAAGATCATCTCGATGGCGAAGGACGGCGGCTTCCCGATTAAAGAAGTCTCGAACGAAAAGCTGGATATGATGGCCGGTTCGACCCCGCATCAGGGCGTTGCCATTACCCTTTCGGCGGTCGATTACGCTGAAGTGTCCGATATTCTGGCACTGGCGGAGAGCCGCGGCGAACAGCCCTTTATCATCATCGCCGATGAGATCGAGGATCCCCATAATCTGGGCGCACTGATCCGGACGGCTGAGACGGCGGGCGCGCACGGCGTCATCATCCCCAAGCGGAGAAACGTCGGCATGACCGCGGCTGTTTTCAAGACTTCGGCCGGAGCCGCCGCCCATCTTCCCATCGCCCGCGTCGCCAATCTTGCTTCGACAGTGGACGAGCTGAAAGAAAAGGGAATCTGGGTCTACGGCGCGGATATGGAAGGCCAGAACTGGTGTCAGACCGATTTTTCCGGCGGCGTTGCACTGATCGTCGGTTCGGAAGGCAAGGGCATGAGCCGTCTTCTGAAAGAAAAATGCGACGTGATGGTCAGCCTTCCGATGCGCGGAGAGGTCACCTCTTTGAATGCTTCGGTCGCGGGCGGTATCATCATGTACGAGGTAGCCAGACAGCGGCTGGGACTTTCTGCCGCTGAGCCGAAAAAATGATCCTGTGAAAAGCGCCGGACGGACGCCGGACGGACGGCGGACGGACGGCGGAAAAGAAAGGAGCGGGCAAAGATGAGTCAGAATATCGACGAGATCCTTCGGGAACTGTCCGACCTGTCTTTTGAGCCGTCTGAAGAACCCAGCGGGGAAAAACTCCCGGACGGGGACTGGCCGCGCGGCGGGCATACGCCGTCGGTGACCGAAACGCTGATGGCGGTCAGGGAATTGATCGGGGAACCGGCTTCCATGGAAGAAAAAGCCGAGGCGCTGGATGACGCGGTGGAATCGCTTGAAGAACCTGCGCCGGAAAAACTGTCTTTGACAAAAAGCGTTCAGCAGGAAATCCCTGCCGAAGAGACGCCGCTTTCCACTTCACAAGAGACGCCGAAAGCTCCTTCCGGAAAGCAGAAAGTGAAAAAATCCCGGATACGCCTTTCGGGAAGTCCGTCACGAAGTCCGTCACGAAGTCCGTCTCAAAATCCGTCTCAAAGTCCGTCTCAAAGTTTGCCGCAGAGCCGACCGTGTTTTACGCCGGTCGTGCGGATCAGCCGGGAAGAACTGATTCAGGATTCGGAAGAGCCGGGCGCTGCGGAATCCCTGCCCCTCTCCCGGCGGGAAAAGCCCGGCGGAGATACGGTGCGCTTTACCTCATCGACCCCTTCGCCGCATGAAGGACGTTTAAGCGGCGGAGCGGCCTTGAAGAGCATGACCCGGAAAGCCTCTTCCGCCGATTCGGAGGAGGAAGGAAAGACGCAGAGACTGGAAACTCCTTCCGAAGCTGTTACGGATTCCACCCGGGTCATCCCATCGGATGAGCCTGCCGCTCAGACGCCCGAGCCGCCTTCCGAGGAAGAGATTCAGTCTCTTCTTGAAAAGGTCGAAAAAACGGAGGAAGAGCCGGTTCCCGAACTGAGCCGGGAAGAGCTGCGCCGCTTAAAAAAGGAGCAGCAGGAAGGAAACGAGCGCTTAAGGCGCGAAAAACAGAAGGAACGGGAAAAGCGCGCCGGTGAGCAGCAGGCCGATGAATCGGCGTCCGGCGGAAAGAATCTCTACCGGGTGCGGGAAGGGCTTTCGGGTGAATCCCAGTCGGGTTTTGCACCGGCCTTTAAGCGTCTTTCTCACTTAAACGCTTCCGACCAGATCAGCGCTTGGAAAAAGGCGCTGCGGGATATGGCGGGAACCTCGATCGGACTTGGACTGCTGTTGGGATTTCTGGCGGCCGTGTCGCTCGTTCTGATCGTCCTTTCCGATCTGCTCGGAATGAAAGGGGAGCGGGCGTTCCTCTTTGCTGAAACGGCGGTCGGCCTTGCGGGCGGGGTGATCGGATTTTCGACTGTATGGGGCGGACTCAAATCCTTTTTCCGTTTCCGTGAGGATCGGGATATCTTACCCTCGTTTGTCTATCTTGCCTCGATGCTTCCGACCATCGGCGCGGCGGCCGGCTCTTTCTTTCCGGAAACGGGACTGGCCTCCATGCCGGTCTTTCTGCCGGTCGGACTGTTCGGGCTTTCGTTTGCCTTTTTCAGCCGTTGGACGGCCGCTTCGACCGCCCTGCGCAATCTCCGCTTCCTTCATAGCGGCGGGAGCAAATACTACCTCCATGTGATCCGGGACGGGAGACTGGCGGCAGAGATGACCCGCGGGGTCGTGGACGGACCGGCGTTTGTCGCCGTCAACCGTCAGACCGAGTCGATCGCAGACTTTATGAAGCTTTCTTTTTCGTCCGACGACAGCGATCGCTTCTCCCGGAACCTTTCACTGCTCGGACTTCCGGCGGGGTTGCTGGCGTTTGGCTTTGTTCTCCTGCTTGGTTGGAACACAGCGGACGCATGGACCCTTGCAACAGCCGTGTTCTGTCTCTTTTCGCCGCTGATGACCGTTTTCATCTTCTCCTACCCATCCCGGCGGATCTCCCGCTTTATGGAACGGGCGGGCGGCGCGGTCATCGGGGAAAAGGCGATCGGGCGGTACAGCCTGTTAAACGGCGCGGTCGTCGATGCCGGGGACATCTTCCCGGCGGGCTTTGTGACCCTTTCGGGCTTAAAGACCTACGGAAGCGCACGGGTGGACGATGTGATCCTCGACGCGGCTTCGATGATCCGGGATTCCGGCTCGATTCTAAGCGGGATCTTTGAAGGGATTGTCGGCCGGGACAGCGGTCTTCTGCGAAACGTTGAGGAGCGGAAATACGAGGACGGTCTCGGGCTTTCCGGCTTTATCGGCGACCGTCAGGTTCTGCTCGGCTCCCGCGCTCTGCTGGAATCCCGTGGCATCCGCCTTTCGCTCGATGAACACCGCAGCTGGAACGCGGGCACCGGCTGTGCGAGCGTCTACCTTGCTTCCGGCGGGGAACTGGCGGGCGTGTTCCTGATCCGGCTCCAATCCTCCGTCCGTTCGGAGGAAGCGGTTCAGATCTTCGCCGACAACGGCGTGCGCCTTTCCGTCCGGACGTCCGACAGCTTCCTGACCCCGCGCCTGATCGGACGGCTCTTTCAGATCAACCCCGAGTTGGTCAAGATCCTTCCCGACCGGCTGGGACTGTATGTCGATCGTCTCCGGGGCCGCGTCCGTGTCAAACAGCCGGTCGCCGTCAACGACGGAAGCCTTTCGGGTTTTGCCGGATGCGCGGCCTGCTCCAGAAGGCTCGCCTTTATGGAGGGCTTAAACCGTGTGCTCTGCATACTGGCGGTGGTCATGGGACTTTCGATGCTGCTGGTGCTGAGCGTCTTAGGCGCGTTCACAAGCGTTACGCCCCTTTATATGACCGTTTACGCGCTTTTCTGGCCGGTTCTGGGATTGATTTTGCAAAAAATGATACGGATATGAATCGGGATGCAGGCCGGCCTGTATCCCGCGCCGGACAGCTTCTTCTGTCCGGCGTTTTTTAACTGTCAAAATAGATAAAAGAGCCGGTGAAATCGGGCGAAAACTTGCTGCGGGAAAGGAAGAAAAACGCTTGACACACCCGGGAACGTTGTGGTATAATGGTGTCACCTCTAAAAGGGTTTATTTTTTTGTGCAAATTCGGAAGACATACGGCTCGAAAGCCCGCTTTACAGCATGGTTTTTACAGCCTGTTTTCCGGGGGTGAAAATCCTTTCCGGATGCTTTTTGGCGGTCTGGTCAGTGAGACGGCAGGAAGGCTCCGGTAAAAGAAAAACCGTTCTCCTTTTTGAGGGAGGCAAATTAGTCCGCTTATACAGGAGGTGCCGAGCATGAGAGTGAAAGTTACCTTAGCTTGCACAGAGTGCAAACAGCGTAATTACAACACGATGAAAAACAAGAAGAACGACCCTGACAGACTTGAAATGAACAAGTACTGCCGTTTCTGCAAGAAGCATACGACTCACAAAGAGAGCAAGTAAGCGAAAGGGGCGCAAGTCATGGCTGATCAGTCAACAAAAAAGACTGGCGGTAAGACTGCGGCTTCCAATGGGGATCCCAAGAAGAAACCCGCCAAGAAGAAAGACGGTCTTATTGCAAAAGTTTCCCGTTTCGCCAAAGAGCTTCGCAGCGAAATCAAAAAAGTCGTCTGGCCTACCAAAAAGCAGGTTCTCAACAACACCTGTGTCGTCGGCGCTGTTATGATCGCCGTCGGCGGATTTATCTGGATCATCGACTGGATCTTCGCGATTTTACGCGGTCTGATCCTCGGATTTTGATAAAGGCTTTTTGGGGCAAGCGTAGTCAGCCGGTTTGACCGGTATTTTTGTCGGAGGTCTGATTATGTCAGAAGCAGCCAAATGGTATGTTGTTCACACATATTCCGGGTATGAGAACAAAGTTGCACAAAATATAGAAAAGGGCGTCGAGAACCAGGGTTTCGGCGACCGGATTTTTGAGGTAAAAATACCCACCGAAATGGTTGAGGAATATAATGACGACGGCAAAAAGCGCGAGGTGGAGAGAAAAGTCTTCCCCGGCTACGTTCTGGTCAAGATGCTGATCACGCCTGAATCCTGGTATTTTGTTCGCAATATCCGCGGCGTCACCGGTTTCGTCGGTTCGACCACTGAACCGATTCCACTGACCGAAAAGGAAGTCGAAGCGCTTGGCGTAGAACTCAAATCCGTTCAGGTCAACTTTACGGTTGGAGATACTGTAAAAGTCACCCATGGTCCGCTTGACGGTTTCAGCGGCAAGGTTGTCGCACTCGATACGGACAAGGGTACCGTTCAGGTTTCCGTATCCTTCTTTGGACGCGATACGCTGGCTGATCTTCAGCTGGGCGAGGTCGAATTGTCCAAAGACTAATCCACACATGGAACATTCGTCTGTCCAATCCGGACAGCCTTTCAGGATGGAGATCCACTCCGCCTGAATGTGGGAGGAACAAGCAGCGCAAGGCGCTGTCTCAATCGCCGTTTTACGGCAAGGTAATCGCCCTGTTCCGCCAGTTACCACATTATTTTGGAGGTGCTTATCAATGGCTCAGAAAGTTACAGGCTATATTAAGCTTCAGATCCCGGCAGGCAAAGCAACCCCTGCTCCCCCTGTCGGCCCCGCGCTCGGTCAGCATGGTGTTAACATCATGGCCTTCACCAAGGAATTCAACGAGCGCACCAAAAACGACATCGGCATGATCATCCCGGTTATCATCACCGTTTATGCCGACCGTTCCTTTACCTTCGTTACCAAGACTCCCCCTGCTGCCGTTCTGATCAAGAAGGCTTGCGGTATCGAGACTGCTTCCGGTACCCCCAACAAGACCAAAGTCGCTAAGATCAAAAAAGAGCAGGTTCAGAAGATCGCTGAGCAGAAGATGGCTGACCTGAACGCCGCTTCTCTCGAATCTGCCATGTCCATGATCGCAGGTACCTGCCGCTCGATGGGCATTGAGGTTGTGGACTAACCCCCGCTGCGTGGGAGGAAGATTCCGCTATTGACCACTAATAGGGAGGATAATCGATAATGAAACACGGAAAGAAATATACCGACAGTGTTAAAGCGTACGACATTGCCAATCAGTTCGATTCCAACGAAGCGCTTGCCACCGTTGTAAACATCGCTAAAGCAAAATTCGACGAGACCGTCGAGGTTCACATCCGTCTGGGCGTTGACTCCCGTCACGCTGACCAGCAGGTTCGCGGCGCTGTCGTTCTGCCCAACGGCACCGGCAAAAACGTCAGAGTTCTGGCTATCTGCAAAGGCAACAAGGTTGACGAGGCTCTCGCAGCAGGCGCTGATTTCGCCGGTGAAGAGTACGTCCAGAAGATCCAGTCTGAAGGCTGGATGGACTTCGACGTTGTCGTTGCTACCCCTGATATGATGGGTCTGGTTGGCCGTCTTGGTAAAGTCCTCGGTCCGCGCGGCCTGATGCCTTCTCCTAAGGCCGGCACCGTTACCCCCGACGTCGCTCGTGCTGTTACCGAAGCAAAAGCCGGTAAGATCGAGTACCGTCTGGACAAGACCAACATCATCCACTGCCCGATCGGCAAGGTTTCCTTCGGCGTTGACAAGCTCGCTGAGAACTTCAACACCCTGATGGATGCGATCGTTAAAGCAAAACCCGCTACCTCTAAGGGCGCTTACCTGAAGAGCTGCGTTATTGCTTCTACGATGGGCCCCGGCGTAAAGGTTTCCACCGCTAAATACGGCGTGTAATCGTTATTTCTTCAAAAAAACTTCGCGCAGGGTATTGACAAGATACCCTGCGCGTGGTATAATAAAAAAGCTGTGATCCAAAGACAGCAAGTTCCGGGAAACCGGTATAATTGCGGGGCAAAGCCGTTCCGCAGCTTGCCGAGGAATAAGCGAAATAGTAATATTTCTGCCTTTCCGTCGTCTTTGTGTGCGGAAAGGTTTTTTCGTTATGAATAGCTTTTCGGATCACAAACCAAATCTATGGAGGTGAATCGATTTGCCTAGCAACAAAGTTTTACTTGAAAAACAGAAGGTTGTCGAAGAGCTGAAGGCTAAAATCGAAGGTTCGGTCGCTGGCGTTCTGGTTGACTACAAAGGTATCAACGTAGCCGATGATACGAAGCTCCGTAAAGAAATGCGTGAAGCTGGCGTTCATTACTCTGTTTACAAGAACTCTGCAGTTCGTTTTGCTGTTATCGGCGGCAAGTTTGAGGAACTGGCAAAGCATCTGGACGGTACTACCGCAGTTGCTCTGTCTGAAACCGATGCTACTGCTGCTGCCCGCATCATTGCGAAGTATGCAAAGGATCACAAGGAGTGCTTCCACATCAAAGGCGGCTTCATTGAGAACGACGTTCTCGACGCTGCTGGTGTCGATGCAATCGCTTCTATCCCTTCCAGAGAAGTCCTGCTGTCTCAGCTGGCTGGCGGCCTGAACGGTATCGTCCGCAACCTCGCGGTCGTTCTCGATCAGATTGCGAAGAAGGACGAGTCCGGCGAAGAAGCTACCGCTTAATTGCCTGACCCCTTATCTGGAAAGAACCGCTTAGTTACTCTAAGCCCCACACTATAAAATACATGGAGGTATATTCTCATGGCTTCTGAAAAAATCTCTGCTATGATCGAAGAAATCAAGGCTCTTACCGTCCTCGAACTCAACGAGCTGGTTAAGACCATCGAAGAAGAATTCGGCGTTTCCGCTGCTGCTGGCGCTGTTGTCGTTGCTGGCGGTGCTGCTGCTCCCGCTGCTGAAGAGAAATCCGAGTTCGACGTTGTCCTGGCTGAAGTCGGCGACGCTAAGACCGCTGTTATCAAGGCTGTTAAAGAGATCACCGGTCTCGGCCTGAAAGAGTCCAAAGCTATCGTTGACGGCGCTCCCGCTCCTGTCAAGACTGGCGTTGCTAAGGACGCAGCTGAAGAGATGAAGAAGAAACTCGAGGACGCTGGCGCGAAAGTCGAGCTTAAGTAATTCATCCTTTGCGATTGAATTCAAAACCGGATGGGGATTTCCTCGTCCGGTTTTTTTGTGCCCATAAGAAAACCGCTCCGTCTCCCCTTTTGAGGAGACGGAGTGGTTTTCGCATTTTCCTTATTCTTCATCCGCTGCTTCGGATTTCTCAACACCCGGATCAAGATCGACCGCCTCGATAATGTACCGCGGGCGGGCTTTGACCTCGCCGTAGATCTTTCCGACATATTCCCCGACAACACCAAGCCCCGTCAGGGTCAGTCCGCCGACCATCCATACCGAGAACAAAAGCGCCGAAAGGGCGGTCAGCGAATGGGTGACGAGCTGGACGATCAGAAGAATGATCCCCGCCAGTGCCGCCCCGCCGGTCATCAGCACCCCAAGTCCCAGAACGAGCGAGATAGGCTTGACCGAGAAGGAGGTGATCCCGTTCCAGGCGAGCGCCAGCATCTTTTTCAGCGGGTACTTGCTTTCTCCGGCGAACCGTTCGCTTCGCGCGTAGGTGACGCTTGAGGTCTTGTAGCCGATCTGCGGGACGATCCCCCGGAGGAAAAGGTTGACCTCATGATAATCCTCCAGCCCCTTGAGCGCCCGAGCGCTCATCAGCCGGTAGTCAGCGTGGTTGAAAACAAGATCGACCCCCATATGCTGCATCACCTTGTAAAACCCTTCGGCGGTAAACCGCTTGAAAAAGGTGTCCGTTTCGCGGGAGGAGCGGACGCCGTAAACGATGTCGCTCCCCGCCCTGAAATCAGCGATCATCTGATCGATCGCGTTCACATCATCCTGCAAGTCAGCATCGATCGAGATGGCACAGTCACAGAGCGGCTGTGCGGTCATCAGACCGGCGAGAACCGCGTTCTGGTGACCTTTGTTGCGGGAGAGCTTGACCCCTCCGAAGAGCGGTTCCGCCTTGCAGAGCGTTTCGATCATCTCCCATGTTCGGTCGCGGCTTCCGTCGTTGACAAAAAGGATGCGGCTGCGGGGAGAGATCGTTTTCTCCCCGATCAGCCCCCGTACCTTTTCCCGGAGGCGTTTCGCCGTCTCGGGAAGGACTTCTTCTTCATTATAGCAGGGAACCACGATATAAACGACCGGGCAGTTCCGGCTTACTTGAATCAGATCCATGATTTTTTCCTTTCAGGCGGTTTATTATTCGTCCGCCTCGTTTGTATTTTCTTCAGACGTTTCGGGAGCATCAGGCGCGTCCGGCTGATCCTGATACAGTCTGCGCGGGCGTCCGGCGCGTCTGGCGCTCTCCCGAAGGATGGTGTCCGCATAGGCGCGCTCAAGCGGGATCTCGTCCATCCGGCAGACAGCGGCGCCGTGACGGTTTCGCTTGCCGGTAAGACGCACGCAGCGGGGATCGATCCGCCCGACCAGCGAGAGATAACCGATCCAGAGGATCAGCGCCCCAAAGGTGATGACCAGTCCCGTTTTCAATCCTGGCGTTTCATAGTCGAACCGGATCTCGCTTTCTCCGGCGGGAACCCGTACCGCCATCATTCCGCCGCTTACATTTTCGATCTCGACCGGCGTTCCGTTGACCGTTGCGCTCCATCCGGCATCCCAGGGAATGCTGAAGAAAACGAGACGGTCGCTTTCGTCCGAAAAGGTGGCGGTAAAGCCGTAGTTGTCACGGGTAAAGGAGGAGCAGACACTCTTGTTCAGCCGTTCCGCCGCCGCGGCCAGTTCGGTTTCGGTATTCGGGAGCGGCATTGACTTGGGAAGGGGAGAGAGGATATCCTTATATTTTTCGATCTGCTCCTCGCTTAAATAAACGCCGTTTAAGAGAAGCCGGTCCACCTTGTTTTTGTCACAGGAAGCGATGTCCTCGTCGGTCAGATAATAGTTATAGGCAAACCCCATCGGAACGTAGTTGTCGTTGACATAGAGATCAAACTCGTTTTCGGTCGTCAGATAGGTATGGCCGGGAACGTCCAGCTTTTCCTCATCGGTGTAGGCGAGAAGGTATTTGCAGGAGGTCAGCACCCTCAGCCCTTCATAGGAGATGTCCGGCCGGGAGGCCACGCTCCGGTCAATTCCGAGCAGGTCATAGAAAGAGAAGATCGAGCCGGACACGACCGATTGGAAGGACTGGATGGTGGGAATCTGCCAGTACATCGGGAAGTTATCCATGCAGCGGGTATCGTCCTTGTTGTACATGTCGATCCGGTAAACGTCGTCCTTATCGGCGGCGATTGTGTCAAAATGTCCGTTTAAGCCCATGTTCATGACCCGGTGGGAGGTGATCGCGTCGCCCTTTCCGATCGCGAGCATGACAATCGAGGTCGTGCAGATCAGAATCGAAAGACAGGCACAGGCAGGTCTGAAAAACCGCCGCCGGGGGATTCTCACCAGAAGGCAGACGATCAGCACCCCTGCTGCCGCGATCGCGAGATAGGCGGCGAAGCGTTCGGGATAGTTGATGAGCTTTCCGAAAACGATCTCATCGTCGCTTCCCTTGGACGGAAAGACCGCCACCACCGCGAAGACCAGGATCCCCGCAAGCGTCCAGCGGATCCCGCTCCTTTGTGCTTCCGGGTCGGCCTCTTCCAGCGCAATCGCAGTCGCTGCCGCCATCAGGAGGAGCGGCATAAAGTACCATCTTGCGTAATAGGCCGAGTTGAACATCGAAAAAGCGCTGTTGAGGAAGGGAACGAGCGCGATAAACAGCGAGAGAAGAAGCAGCCGCTTGATCCAGCTCTTCTTGTGGCTCTTCAGGAAGGCGATCACGCCGGTCGTCGAGAAGAGCGGCAGGAAAAGGGAGACGCTCGACCATTTGGCGTTGGAGTCGGGAAAGAGATTGGGATAGGCGGGAACATCCGGCGGATAGAAAAGGCTCGAAAGGATCAGTCCGTACCGCTGTTCGTTTCCGTAGAAAAGTCCGCTCCAACCGACCAGCCAGTTGCTCAGCCGGGGGTTGGAAAGAACCATCTCGATCGCCGGAAGCAAAAGCACCATCGAGAGCAGAAGCCCGATGACCGCTTCCACTCCGAAGAGGACGAATTTCTTAAAGGTGACCCGGAAATCTCTCCGGGTCATCGCGCAGACGACAAAATAAAGGACGGCAAAAACAACTTCCCCGAAGAAAAAGTAATAGTTGACCGTTGCCATCAGCCCGACCGCCAGCGCAAAGACTCCTCTTCTGTCCTCCACGAAAAACTCTTCTATCCCGATCAGAAGAAGCGGAAAAAAGGCGATGACCTCATGAAAGTGGTTGAAGAAGATGTTGTAGATGCTGTAGCCGGAAAAAGCGTACATCAGCGCCCCTAAAAAGGCGTAGGACGGCTCCTTGACGAATCTTCTCAGATACCCGAACGAGGTGACCGACGCCGTTCCGAGTTTGAGGATCATCAGCGGCGCCATCAGATAGGGAACCGCCGCGCTCGGAAACGGGATCGTCAGCCAGAAAAATGGGCTTCCGATCAGGTAAAACGCATAGGAGCCGATAAAGTTGGAGCCGAGGTCGGTGTACCAGTTCCAACGGACGTCTCCCGACCGGATCATATCGTGACACATCTGGTAGAAGGGGATCTGCTGGACGTTATAATCGCCGTAATAGACAAACATCCCCTTGTCGATGACCAGAAAGGGCAGGTAGATGATCGTACCGAGAAGAACGGCGAGACCGAATACCCGAAGGTACTGTCCGGCCGGAGAAACCTCCGACAGAACCGATGAACGTTTTTTATTCACGGGAAAAATCCTCCTGGATATAAGTTTTTGATACAAAGGCAAGTATAGCATATTTCCGCCATTTTTCAAATGAACGCCGGGTAAAATTTTCCTCGAAAGCGGCTTATTTCTCCGCTTCAAGCGCTTCTCTCGCCCATTCCGGCCAGAAATCCCGCGCAAGAAGCGGCTCCCACCAGCTCCGGTTTTCTCGGTACCATGTTACCGTCTGCGCAAGTGTCTCTTCAAACGTCTCTTCCGGCACCCAGCCGAGCGCCCGCAGTTTCTCCGCGTTCAGCGAATACCGCCGGTCATGTCCCTTTCGGTCGGGAGTATGGACGATTTTTCCCTCACAACATCCGGTCAGCCGGCAGATTGCTTCCACGACTGTGCGGTTGCTCCGTTCGTTTCCGCCGCCAATGTTATAGATCTCGCCCTCCTGACCCTTTTCGATGATTTCAAAAACCGCCCGGCAGTGATCCGAAACGCTGATCCAGTCCCGAATGTCCTCTCCGTTTCCGAAAAGCGGGAGCGTCTTTCCTTCGAGCGCCCGGATCACCATCCGTGGGATCAGCTTTTCCGGGAACTGATACCGCCCGAAGTTGTTGGAGCACCGGCTGATGCTGACCGGAAGGGAATAGGTGCGCCGGTAGGAGAGAATGAGAAGGTCGGCCGCCGCTTTGGACGCGGCATACGGATTTCCGGGACGGAGCGGCGCGTTTTCATCGACCGATGGTGTGCCAGCGTCCTGGATCTCTCCGTAAACTTCATCGGTCGAGATCTGGTGAAAACGGCGGATGCCTTTTTGGACGCATACGTCCAGCAGGACCCCCGTCCCGATCAGATTGGTCTGCAAAAACGGCGCGGGATCGTCGATCGAGCGGTCTACATGGGACTCAGCCGCGAAGTTTACGAGAATGTCCGGCTTTTCCTCCTCAAAAACCGCCTCCACTGTCTCCCGGTCGGCGATATCGCCCCGGATAAACCGGACGTTTTCTTTTTCCAGAACCGGGGATAACGTCGAAAGGTTCCCCGCATAGGTCAGCTTGTCCAGAATCACGATCCGGTCTTTCGGACGCTTTTCCAACAGAAAAAAGACAAAGTTTGCGCCGATAAAACCGGCGCCTCCGGTGATGAGCCATACGCTCAAACGATCACTTCCTTATAAATGAACTCTATCCTTATCAGGATAGCACAATTTTTCCCTTTCGCAAAGTCCTTTCCGCTCAAAAGAAGCGAAATGCCAAAAGAAAAATCGGTTTATTTGTGAATTTATTCTAAAAATAAATAGAAACTATTGATTTTTGTGGAAATAAATGCTATTCTATAAACAGAGGTTCAAGAAAATCTGAACCCCGCGGGGCAAAGCTCCGCACAGAGAAACGAAACCGTTTTTCTGTATCAGGATTGGAGGCTTGAGTATGAATACTACCTACATTGCCAGAAAGATTACCCTTCCCGACGCCTTCAAAGAAAAGGTCGATGCGCGTCTGAATAAACTGGACAAGTTTTTCGATGACGCCAAGGCGGAAGTCAAGGTTTCCGCCCAGAAGGACACGGCTACCGTTGAACTGACGATCCGTGCCGACGGCATGGTTTTCCGCGCGGAAAATTCCGACGCGGATAAAATGGACGCGCTGGACGGCGCAATCGAAACGCTGATCCGCCGGATCCGCCGCAATAAGACCCGGCTTCAGAAAAAACTCAAAGCGTCCGCCTTTGACGCAAACGACCTGGTACATGACGAATATTCGCACGACGTCGTTCGTGAAAAAGAGGTTTCTCTCCGCCCGATGACGGTCGATGAAGCGATCACCCAGATGACCCTTCTGGGACACAGCTTCTTTATGTTTGAAAACGCCGAAACGGGCGCGGTGAACGTTGTCTACCGCAGAAGCGAAAGCGGCTACGGCGTATTGATTCCGGAGTAATGGCGCTCTCTGCGACATCCGGAGCAGGTAAAGTGAGTCGGCACGCAGTGAAAAAAGCGTGGTTGACTCTGCTTATGATTGCTGTTTTGATGCTGACAGGCTGTGGAAAAGAAAAGGAAACGACCATTGAAAAGGCATTTTTAAGCGATACAGGATATACCGGATGCCGGAGTTTATCTTTCGGTTGAAACCGGGCTTCGGAAAGAGATGGAGGGCGCGCTTTCTCTCTACCATGAGGCTGCCGAAACATTTCCTGTGAATGCGGAGTAACGCTTCTCTCACTGGTAAAAAGTGTAATTCTGTCTTTTCTCAAAGCTGAAAGTATGTTATAATCGATGCTGCGGAGCAAAGCTCCGCGGACGCTACCGAGTTTTGCTTCACAAAACTCAATAAGGTAAAATTGTAATGCTGCGAAACAAGTTTCGCGGACGCTGCCGTATTTGTCCTTGACGGACAAATACAATATGGTATAATAAAAGCTGTCGGAGAATCTCTCCGGCAGCTCTTTCTTATTACAACAAAACGAAAAGGAATTTATCAGATGGAATATACCTATATTGCGCCCTGCCTGTTCGGCCTGGAAAGCATCCTCTCGGGCGAGTTAAAGCGTCTCGATGCCGGAAACGTCCGGGCGAGCGACGGAAAGGTCGAGTTTACCGGAGACCTTTCGATGCTGGCGCGGGCGAACTTAAACCTGCGCACCGCCGAGCGCGTCCTCATCAAGCTGGGCGAGTTCGACGCCCATACCTTTACCGAACTGTTTGACGGGGTGCGCGCCCTTCCCTTTGAAGAATTTATCGGCCGTCAGGACGCTTTTCCGGTCAAGGGCTACTCGATCCATTCGGCGCTTCATTCGATCCCCGACTGCCAGAAGATCATCAAAAAGGCGGCGGTCGAGCGGCTGAAGGAAACATACGGGATCAACTGGTTTGAAGAGACCGGCCCGGTTCACCAGATTCAGTTCTCGATCCTCAAAGACCGCGCGACCATCCTGCTCGATACTTCGGGCGCCGGCCTTCATAAGCGCGGCTACCGCAAAAACGCCAACGAAGCCCCGATCAAGGAAACCCTTGCCGCCGGGATGCTGGATCTTGCCTTTGTCAAAAAGGACTCCCAGCTGATCGACCCCTTCTGCGGCTCCGGAACGATCCTGATCGAGGGAGCGCTCCGCGCCCTCAATATTCCCGCCGGTATCGGAAGAACCTTTGCCGCCGAAAAATGGGCGTCCGTCCCCGCGCGTATCTGGAAAGAGGAACGGGCGAGAGGGCTTGATCTGGTTCGGAGAGACGCGAAGTTTATGGCGTTCGGAAGCGACATCGACCATAACGCCTTTGAGCTGACGCTGGATAACGCCCGAAAGGCCGGCGTCGCCGAGCGGATCCGCGTCCGTACCCGCGACGTAAAGGAATTTACCGTTCCCGAAACCCCTTCGATCGTTGTCACAAACCCGCCCTACGGCGAGCGGCTTCTGGATACCGAGACGGCGCGCGCGATCGAAAAGACGATGGGAAAGGTTTTCCGCCGCGGAACGACCGGCTATTATATCATCTCTCCCGACGAGGAATTTGAGAGCTATTTCGGACGGAAGGCCAATAAGACCCGCCGCCTTTATAACGGGATGCTCCGCTGCAACTTCTATATGTTCTATGGAGACCGCCCTCCGCGCACGGATCGTTAACGTTATGCTGCAAACCGCTTCGGCGTTTGTATAAAACTGTAAGTGAAAGGATTTTGAGCCATGAAAAGAAAAATCTCTACGCCCAACGCTCCCGCGGCCATCGGCCCCTATTCTCAGGCTGTTAAAGCCGGAGACTTCCTCTATGTTTCCGGTCAGATCCCGCTTTCTCCCGCAACCGGTGAGATTGTCGGCACCACGATCGAAGAACAGACCGAGCAGGTTTTCGCAAACCTTCAGGCTATCCTGACCGCGGCCGGTATGACTTTTGACGATGTCGTAAAAGCAACCGTTCTTTTAAGCGATATTGCGAATTTCGGCGCCGTCAACACTATCTACGGCAAGTACTTTAACGGCAAGGTCCTTCCCGCCCGCGCCGCTTTTGCGGTCAAAGACCTGCCCAAGGGCGCCATGGTCGAGATCGAGCTGGTTGCCTATAACTGGGCGCTGAGCGCAAACGACGTTCCGAACTTCGATTGATCGGCAGATAAAAGGGACAGGCTGTGTGGAATTTCTGCACAGTCTGTTTTTCTGATGAAAACGTTCCTGCTTATCTGCGCAATTTTGTTCAAAAGGGAAAACCGAAAACAGGGGCTTGCCAAACCTTTTTTTTCGTGGTATAATATCAGATGTTGACGCGAAACCGTCTGTTGGTAAGCGTCAGAGAATAATCTGGGTGTGGCGCAGGTGGTAGCGCGCTACCTTGGGGTGGTAGAGGCCGCAAGTTCAAGTCTTGTCACTCAGACCAAATCCGTCGGAATCGTATGACTCCGACGGATTTTTTATGCCCAAAAACAAAATACGTCTCTCCATTCGAATTCCTTTTTTAGCTTTCCTGACAATAAAAAAAGAACCAAACCCGAGGGGCTACACTTTTTTAGCTGGTGCAGGTCATGGACGCTGCGAAAGAGCAAAAAGGACACGGCGATACCTCCTCGGACACCGCCGTATCCTTAAAAAAGGCGACTTTACCACACCCCCCGTAAATCCAATTTTACAAAAGGAAAACGGCGGCTTGAAATGCAATATTTCAAAACCGCCGCTTTGCGCCGCAAGGCCGAACAAAACGGTCTTGTTGTGTATGCCAGCGCAGCTATTATCAAAAGAAAAGAGCCGACAATCCGTATAGCTCTATTGGCTACGGGTTATCGGCTCTGCGTCTAAGCGTCTGGCTCTTTCGATATGGTGACTGTAAGGCTTTTTGCATCAATGATACGCTCCGCAGATACCTGTGTCTGCGGCAGCGGCGATCTCCGAGGGAAGCTGTGTCTGGAGCGGTAGCTTACATGGATACTGTGAGCCGAACAGGTCATTGTCCCGGACATGGACTTGGACGGTAGATTGCTACCAAACAGAATTTATGAATGCAAACCTCAAAGCAGTTTGCTTCCTGCACGCTTTCTATCCTACGGCCTGTGTCAGTACACATACCGTTGTGCTCTGCGACATGAACGGCAGGCAAATGCCGCTCTCACCTGCGCCGACCAGCAGCTCCGTGCCGCTCGGGCTGATCAGGAGGGGATAGGTCTCGGACATATAAAACGGCCCATCCGAGGTCTCATAGCTATTACCGCCCACAAGCGACAAGCTGAGCGTCACATAGCTCGGCCCGTCCTGAATGGTCTGAATCGTCCAGAAACCGCTCCACATCTCCTCAATGTCGTCGCTGTCTTCGTATGTCCACTCCAGATCGACCGTACCGCCCGTCTCATCCTCATAATAGAAGTACAGCGAGAAATAGGCATAGCGGTCGGTTTCCTCTACCATGGTTTCTGTGATCCAGCCCATGCCGTCACGCTGCGATCCGGCAAGGCCAAGCGCGGTCATGCC
>JALEHK010000029.1 GCA_022770625.1 Oscillospiraceae bacterium
CCACTTCCAGAGTTACCTCTTAATATGATTATCTTTTTCATAATTTCTCCTTAATCTTGCTATTACTCTCTCCACAAATAGAGCCAAACTAGAGCCATTTGAGAAAACAAATGCCGGAAGTCCGCGTCCATACAGACTTCCGGCATTTTTGTCCGTTACTCAGACTCAGTTGCTTTCGCGCATCTTCCGGAACATGGCGACCACTTCCGGAGGAAAGTTCTTTCCGAACTCATCCAGTTCCTTCTCAGCCGCTTCCCCTTCCGGCGTCCACCAGTCAGCAGGCGTGGCCTGAATCCCAAAGTCCTCAAAGACCGGGAAGAGCGCTTCCATCCGCTCCGCAAAGGACGAATACCCCGGACGGTTCTCCCCGCTCCAGCCCGCTTCCGCCGAAGCGGCAAAACGCGGCCAGCAATAGGTCTCCAACCGTTCAGCATTACGGATATATTCCGTCCAGACCAGACACTCGGTTCCGAGAATGCCTTCGGGAAGATAGTTTTCGGGAGCGGTGTTCATGCTGTAGATATCCTTCAGCGAGATCATGCTGTACGGATAATCGCAGTAGGCGTTTTTAACGTTGGCAAGGATCACCTTTCCGCCTTTTTGGAGATGCTTGGCGACATGGCCTTCTTTGTCCCCCCTCCAGAACTCAATGACCGTTTCCGGGCTTAAATTATCGCCTTCCGCCGCTTCGTTCCAGACGATCGGAGTCTTGCCTTTGGAAATCAGATAAGCGGCGATCCGGTTGTTGAAATAGCCCTGAAGCTGATTATAATCGGTCAGTCCTTCCTCTTCCATCCGCTTTTTGCAGAGCGGACAGGCCTTCCAGCGATCTTTGGGCGCCTCGTCGCCGCCGATATGGAAATATTTTCCGGGGAAAAGCTCAAGCATATCGTCGATCAGCTGTTCCATAAAGGTAAAGACCTCTTCTTTTCCCGCGCAGAGGATCAGAGGGTTAATCATCGCTTTTGTCTGAACCTCGACCGGTTCGCCTGTACAGCTCAGTTCGGGGAAGGCCGCGAGAATAGCCGCGACATGACCCGGCATATCGATCTCCGGAACGACCTCGATCCCGAAAGAGGCACAATAGTCTACGATCTCCTTCGTCTCTTCGCGGGTGTAATAAGCTCCCTCCGGAACATCGGAGCAGTAATTGCCGAAATGGTCGCCCGCCCGGCGGGAACCGATCTCATGCAGCTTCGGAAACCGGCGGCATTCGATCCGCCAGCCCTGATCCTCGGAAAAATGCCAGTGGAAACGGTTCAGCTTAAAATAAGCCGCCATACGGATCATCTTTTTCAACTCATCGACCGGAATATAATGCCGCGCGGTATCGATATGGAACGAACGCCACGAACACGCCGGTTCATCGTTGATCAAAAGGCCGGGGATTCCGTCCGGGAACTGGCGCTTTAATTGATCCAGCGTTGTCTGCGCATAAAGAAGCGCTGCGCCGCTTCCCCCTTCAACCTCGATTTTCCCATCGGATATGCGGATATTGACGGCTTCCTTTGCAAGCGATCTGGTTACCTTTTGACTGACCGGTGCATCGGCCGGAACTCTTCCCTTCAGAGGAGAGATGCTTTTGGGATAAGGAATCAGTTTGTATTCCATAAGTAAAGCCTCCTTATAAAAATATATGAATAAAACGAATGGACGAACCGTCAGCGGTTGACTCTGCCGTCCGTGGAGATTACGCTGACCTCCATGGGAATTTCTTTTCCGGAAAGTTCGATTGCCCGGCGCACGGTCATGACCAACCCGCCGCAGCAGGGCGCTTCCATCCGCACGACATGAACCGAACCGACCGCATTGCGGGAAAAAATCCGCGTCAGCTTTTCCGTATAATCAATGCCGTCAAACTTTGTACATCCGATGACAAGCGTGCGGCCGCGGGTGAACTCAGCAAACGAGCCGTGCGCAAAGGCTGCGCAGTCCGCCGCGATCACCAGTTCACAGCCATTAAAGGACGGCGAAGAGATCGGAACCTGACGCAATTTCAGCGGCCAGCTTCCGATCGGGGGACGTTTCTCCCCGCTTTTTATTTTGCCGTTTTCTGCCACAAAAACCGCTCCTTCCTTATCGTTGTTTGAAACGCAGTCAATCAATATCGTCATTTTGAGCAAAAATTTGATCGATTGTTCATTAATATCTATTATATCGCACTTTCGAAAGAAAAGCCAGTACATTTTTTGAAAAAAGGAGAAAATTTCTCTTGACAAAACTTTCCTCTCCTGCTATAATATAAAAGCTGTCACATGAGATAGCTTTTGGAGAAGTCGCCTAGCTTGGTTTATGGCGCACGACTGGAACTCGTGTATGGGTTAATAGCTCATCGAGGGTTCGAATCCCTCCTTCTCCGCCAAGAAAAAGAACCAGCCTTTGAGTTGGTTCTTTTTTATTATCAGAAAAGCTAAAAAAGGATTCGAACGGGTCGGGAGTGAATGACAGCCCGGTGGGCTGTCAGAGCCGACCCTGACTGAGCCCGCAGGCGAGATTTCGAATCCCTCCTTCTCCGCCAAGGAAAAGAACCAGCCTTCGAGTTGGTTCTTTTTTGTTATCAGAAAAGCTGAGAAAGGGATTCGAACGGGGCTGTCAGAGCCGATCCTCAGTGAGCACTGTTACGGCAGTCCTTTTTCTCTTGCCTATCGGATCGGATTATGCTGGAATAAGCTCCATTCAATAGAGAACTTTATCAAACAGAAGGGTGGTTTTTATGATTCAAAAAGCGATCGTCATTGGCTGTCCGGGCGCAGGAAAAAGTACATTTGCGAGAAGGCTTTGTGATCAGACACACCTGCCTCTATATTATCTCGATATGCTATGGCACAAACCCGATCGGACAACGGTCAGCAAAAACATATTTGACGAAAAGTTAAAAGAGATCATTTCAAAGGACAAATGGATCATTGACGGGAATTACGGAAGGACGCTTGAAATGCGTATTCAGGCGTGCGACACGATATTCTTACTGGATTTTCCGGTAGAGATCTGCCTGGCCGGAGCAAAATCGCGCATCGGAAAGCAGCGGATCGATATGCCGTGGATCGAGACAGAATTTGATGAAGAGTTCAGACAATGGATCCTCGATTTTCCTAAAAATGAGCTGCCGATCGTATATGGACTGCTGGACAAATATAAAGACGAAAAAAGCATATACATCTTTCATTCCAGAGCCGATACCGACAACTATCTTTCCACATGATAAGGCAAACTCCTCCGAAAAAATATTTTCAAAAACGCTTGCATTTTTTGAAAGCATCTGCTATAATATAAAAGCTGTGATATGCGTCTGTAGCTCAGTTGGATAGAGCGTTAGACTCCGACTCTAAAGGTCGCAGGTTCGACTCCTGTCAGGCGCACCAGTACACCCCCGCAGATTTTTAGTCTGCGGGGGTTTCTTTTATCTAATCCCCTTTTCATCCTCATTTTTCTCCCTTTTTCCTGCAAAAATTCGCCTTTATCGACTTCTTGTTTGTCTTAATTGCATATTGCGCCGGAATTAAGATTATGCTATCATAAAATTGATTTTTTCGTTCCAGTGAAAATCAGGAAGCTACAAACCGCGGCCAATGCCGCACAGGCAAATTCAGAGCAGAGGTGTAAAAAATGGGCGGATTTTTTGGTGCAGCCTCTAAAGAGGACTGCGTATTTGACCTTTTCTTCGGTATCGACTATCATTCCCATCTCGGGACGCGCCGCGCAGGCATGGCGGTATACAGCCCGGAGGACGGTTTTAGCAAGGCAATCCACAACATCGAAAACTCTCCCTTCCGGACAAAGTTCGAGAAGGAATCGACGAGTATGCACGGGATCTACGGCATCGGATGTATCTCGGATTACGAGGCGCAGCCGATCTTTGTCCGTTCCCATCACGGAAGCTATGCCATCACGACCGTCGGCAAGATCAATAACGTTGATCAGATCATGAAAGACGTGATCGATAAAAAGACCCATTTCTTCGAGATGCGCAACGGCGAGATCAACCCCACCGAGCTGGTCGCGGCGATCATCGATCAGAAGGAAAACTTTGTCGAAGGCATCCGCTATGCACAGGAGATCGTCGACGGATCGCTCAGTATGCTGATCCTGACGCCGAAAGGAATCTATGCGGCGAGAGATATGCTCGGACGGACTCCGGTCGTTCTGGGACAGAAAGAGGACGGTTTCTGTGCAAGCTTTGAGAGCTTCGCCTACTTAAACCTCGGCTACCGTGATTACAAGGAGCTTGGTCCCGGAGAGGTCGTTGTTTTTGATGAAAACGGCGTCAAGACGCTGATCGGGCCGGGCGATAAGATGAAGATCTGCACCTTCCTCTGGGTCTACTACGGCTACCCCTCCTCTTCCTATGAAGGGATCAGTGTCGAAAAGATGCGCTACAACTGCGGACGGCTGCTTGCCAAGCGCGACCATGTAAAGCCTGACATCGTTGCAGGCGTTCCCGACTCGGGCACCGCCCACGCCGTCGGCTATGCAAACGAATCCGGTATTCCCTTCTCCCGTCCGTTTATCAAATACACGCCCACTTGGCCGCGTTCGTTTATGCCCACCTATCAGAGCAAGCGCAACCTGATTGCGAAGATGAAGCTGATCCCGGTACACGATCTGATCGAAGGACAGAGTCTCCTTCTGATCGACGACTCGATCGTCCGCGGCACGCAGATGCGGGAAACCACCGAGTTTCTTTATGAATCTGGTGCCAAAGAAGTCCATATCCGCCCCGCCTGCCCGCCGATCATGTTCGGCTGCAAATACCTGAACTTCTCCCGCTCGACCTCTGAGATGGAGCTGATCGCCCGTCAGGTCATCAACGAACTGGAAGGAAAAGAGGCGGACGCAGAAACAGTCCGCAGCTACGCCGATCCCGACAGCGAAAAGTATGAAAAGATGGTCGAAAAGATCTGTGAGCGGCTGCATTTCACTTCTCTGCGCTATCACCGGCTGGACGACATGATGGAGTCGGTCGGCATCGATCCCGAAAAACTGTGCACCTATTGCTGGAACGGTGTTGAATAAACCCGATCGTTAAAAAAGCCGTCTGCTCTCTTTCGGAAAGCAGACGGCTTTTATTATCCCTTTTTCTGAGCCAGAAGACGGTGAAGTTCATTCGGCGTATAGCCGCGATTCAGGAAAGTCCGGGTATCGTTTGCCAGCTGCGATACGAACTGAACAAATTCGGATACCTCTTCCAGTCCGCCGAACTTAATCCCATAATCGGTAGCAAAATCGACCGGAGTTTCAGATTCGCAGCCATAGTTGTACATGACCACGATCATGTCGGCAAACTCCTGCGCCTTCCTCAGTGACATTCCATAGCTTCCGCAGAGCATCGAAACAAACGCCTTATACTGCGGCGGGCGGGCGATATACCCGATATCCGAATAGCGCAGAAGCTCCTGACGCGGGAGGATGGCGTAGGGCTTATCGCCCTGCTGAACGAGGTATTCATGAACCTCGTCCTCCCCTTCGTCGGCAATATCCGAAAGGACGATATGCTCTCCCATCAGCCGGTAGAGCTGTTCCGCCGCGGAAAGCTGTTCCAGAGCGTCGGTAAGCGCCGAAGCGTCCATCGTCATCCGCTCGTAGCGGTTAAGCAGCTTCCCCGCCGTATCCAGATCAATCACGCCGTAGAGCAGGACAAATGCGCGGAAATACCGGCTGAGCAGCTGGAGTTTTTTCCGCTCATTATAAAAGGACTTGTCCAGTCCGCTCAGATCATACCCCAAAAGCTCGTCAGCAAGTACCGATCCTTCCCCGTTTTCGTCCGGCGCCGCCAGTCCGGCCGCAAAAAGCGCCGACATCAGACCATCGACTTTTCCCTCAGGCGAACGCAGCGCTTTTTTGAACGCCTTGAATTCGCCCTCATCGATTGCCAGAAGAGCCGCACGAATCGCCTCGGGCGAAGTCATATATTCCGCTGCCTTTTCGATCAGCTCGGGCTTGCGGCACTTGGAAAGGCCGGTCAGTCCGCAGGCTGTACAGTATTTTTTCAGGTCGGGAACGGTCATTACACTCAGAATATCTTTTATCGTCATGGGTATAAAAAATCCTTTCGTTGGTGATCAAAAATTTCTTTTATAAGGATACCATATTGCAGCAAATAAAACAAGTCGTATTAAGGAAGGAACCATGAAAAAAGGGAGAAGGCTTTTTACCACCTTCTCCCGGAAGATCAAAACTTGATTTTATTCAGCCATCAGCTTGCAGATCGCGTTGGAGAATGCAACCGGATCCTCAACCGGCAGTCCTTCGATCAGAAGCGCCTGATCGTACAGGAGACCGGCGTACTCCTTGACCGCTTCGGTATTTTCGGTAAACAGCTTTTGGAGACGCGCAAAGATCGGATGCGAAGGGTTGATCTCAAGGACACGCTGTGCCTGCGCTTTCTGGCCGTCGGGCATCGCGCCGGGCATGGCGTTGAGCACCTTCTCCATTTCAAGCGACATTCCACCATCGGCAGACAGGCAGACCGGATGAGATTTCAGCCGTTCGGACAGACGGACAGCAGTAACCTTCTCGCCCAGCGCTTCCTTCATGAACCGCAGAAGCTCGCTGTTGTCCTCGTTGAGCTTCTTCGACTCGGCGCTCTCTTCCTCGGTCTCAAGGCCAAGATCTTTATCCGAGACGTTCTTGAACTCCTTGTCGTCGAACTTCATCATCATCTTGAGCGCAAACTCATCGACGTCATCGGTCAGATAAAGGATCTCATAACCCTTGTCTTTGAGCAGCTCGGTCTGGGGCAGGCGGTCGATCCGGTCGGTCGTTTCGCCGCAGGCGTAGTAGATGTACTTCTGGCCTTCCTTCATCCGGCCAACGTACTCTTCGAGGGTGGACATCTTCTTCTCAGAGGAGGAGTAGAAGAGGAGCAGATCCTGCAACAGGTCTTTATGTGCGCCGTAATCGGAGTAGACGCCGTATTTCAGCTGAAGGCCGAAGTTCTTGAAAAAGGCTTCGTATTTCTCGCGGTCGTTGAGGAGCATCGATTTCAGTTCACTCTTGATCTTCTTTTCGAGACGGGACGCGATCAGCTTGAGCTGGCGG
Organism: Oscillospiraceae bacterium; assembly: GCA_022770625.1. GTDB lineage: Bacteria > Bacillota > Clostridia > Oscillospirales > Ruminococcaceae > Faecivivens. The sequence goes on from JALEHK010000029.1 coordinate 7,039, forward strand.
TCATGCTGGAGCATTTCACGGGAAATATTCAGCGAAAGATCCTCCGAGTCAACCAACCCCTTGACGAAACTGAAGTAATCCGGCAGCAGGTCGGCGCATTTGTCCATAATCAGGACGCCGCTCGCGTAGAGCTGAAGCCCCTTTTCATAGCTCTTGGAGTAGAAATCATAAGGAGTACGGGAAGGAATAAAGAGCAGCGCGTTATAGGTAGAAGCGCCCTCGGTGCTCGAATGGATGATCCGTGCGGGCGGCGCGTAATCGAAGAACTTCTCCTGATAAAAATGGTTATAGTCCTCGTCGGTAACCTCGCTCTTATTCTTCTTCCAGATCGGAACCATGCTGTTCAGCGTGCGGTCTTCGGTAAAGGTCTCATATTCCGCCGGTTTGTCATCGGTGCCGGTTCCCTCTTTGACCCGCTCGCTTTCGACCGTCATGCGGATCGGATAGCGGATATAGTCGGAGTATTTCTTGACCAGCTGGGTCAGACGGTAGGTCTCGAGATATTCGCTGAACTTCTCGTCCTCGGTATCCGGCTTGATCGAGAGGATAATGTCGGTACCGAACGACTTCTTCTCTCCTTTTTCAAGGGTATAGCCATCGGCTCCGTCGGATTCCCATACCCACGCCTCATCGCTTCCGTAAGGCTTGGAAACGACCTTGACGTGATCAGCGACCATAAACGCCGAATAGAAGCCGACACCGAACTGACCGATAATATCGATATCCTCTTTTGATTCGTTTTCCTGCTTAAAAGCGAGAGAGCCGCTCTTTGCGATGGTGCCGAGGTTATTTTCCAGTTCTTCGGCGGTCATGCCGCAGCCGTTATCCGAAATGGTCAGGGTACCGGCTTCTTTATCGGGGGTCAGCCGGATATAAAAATCCTCACGGGACATTCCGTCGTTCTCAGTCAGCGAACGATAATAGAGCTTATCCAGCGCATCGCTTGCGTTCGAGATCAGCTCACGCAGAAAGATCTCATGATGGGTATAGATCGAATTGATCATTAGATCCAGCAGGCGCTTGGATTCTGCCTTAAATTCTTTTTTTGCCATGGAAAAGGACTTCCTTTCGTCTATTGATACAGCCGGAAGCTGTATTGATTCTGTATTTAGCACTTCATATCTTTGAGTGCTAAATACAGAATACACCTTTTCGATCAAAAAATCAAGCCCCCAGACAAAAAATTCACAGCTTTGCAAAAAACAGTCGGGGAAAACGTGCTAGAATAGAAGAAAAATACGAAAGGAACTTTCCCATGTCTCTTCCCAGTGATCCTTTTATCCTGCTGAGTGTTTTGAACACCAAGCTGCGGGACTTCTATCCAAGTCTTGAAGAATGCTGCAAGGCCGAGGACATCGACCCGAAAGCCCTGACCAAAAAGCTTAAAAGCGTCGGCTACGTCTACTCTCCCGACCGGAACCAGTTCATCCCCGGATAACGTATCCCTTTGGACAGAAAAAATGCTCCCATCTATGAGACGGGAGCATTTTTTACGATAAAAATCAGTTCTGTGCCGCGCGTGCTTTTTCGAGGAGCTTGTTGATCTTCTCGGAAGGATCAAGCAGCTGGCTGATCGACTGATCGTGGTTTAAGTAATCGATCAGGTAGGCGATATACTTGGACATATCGACTTCGCGATACCATTCTCTCTTCAGAAGCTCGGGAGAACGGTAGATCAAGTTGGTCGTAAAGACCTTCGAGATACTGCCAGCCGCATAAGCCGCATCGAACTTCTCAAGACCTTCGCAGAAGAGGCCGAAGGTCGTGCAGATAAAGATCCGGTTCGCGCCGCGCTTTTTCAGCTGAGCCGCGATATCCAGAACCGACTCGCCGGAAGAGATCATATCGTCAACGATGACGAGATCTTTTCCTTCTACGCTTTCGCCGAGGAATTCATGCGCTACGATCGGGTTTTTGCCGTTGACGATGACGGAATAGTCGCGCTTTTTATAGAACATACCGAGGTCAACGCCGAGAACGGACGAATAGTACATACACCGGGACATACCGCCCTCATCGGGAGAGATGATCATCAGGTGATCCTTGTCCAGCTTCAGATCCGGAATGTGGCGGATCATGGCCTTCAGGAACTGATAGGTCGGCTTGATGTCTTCAAATCCGCTGAGCGGGATCGCGTTCTGAACGCGGGGATCATGCGCATCAAAGGTGATGATGTTGTCGGCGCCCATCGCGACCAGCTCTTTGAGCATCAGCGCGCAGTCAAGCGACTCACGGCTGCTGCGGCGGTGCTGACGGCCTTCATACAGCATCGGCATGATGATGTTGATCCGGCGCGCCTTGCCGTTCGCGGCGGCGATCATACGCTTCAGGTCGGCAAAATGATCGTCCGGACTCATCGGAACCGTCATCCCGTACATCTTATAGGTGACGCCGTAGTTGAAGCAGTCAACGATGATGAACAGGTCATGACCGCGAACCGTCTCTTTCAGAGAGCCTTTTGCCTCACCGTCTCCGAAACGGGGGCAGGATGCCTTGAGCAGGTAGCTGTCGCGGCAGTAACCGATGAAGTCTCCGTCCTTCATCAGCTCGCCGTGCCGGCTTCCCCGCCACTCAGCCAGGTATGCATCAACCTTCGCAGCCATCTCCTCGCAGCCCTTCATGCCGATAATGCTCAAAGAACCGACGGGAATCGAAACCTCGTGAATAGAATCCATATTAGCAAACTCCTCCTAAGCTTTTATGGGACACATTTACACATATATTATATCTGAATTACCGTTTATTTGCAAATGTATCCGTGTAAAATTATCGGAGAGTTTTTTCCATGACTTTGGCTATTCCGACATTTTTCTTCCGGGTCAGGCAGACGTAAAGAAGAAAATACACCGATGTGCCCGATTCCGCCGGAAATAAAAGTTAAATCATTAAAAAGATTGAGGCAGGATCAAAGCTGAACCGACGCATAAAGCCTTGCAAGGACGTTCCAGGCCTGCGCGTCCAGTTCTTCTCCCGGAGAAAGTCCCGCCTTTTCCCGAATCACGGCCGCCGCTTCCGCTGTCTCCCGGTCGTAGATCCATGTCAGCGCCGGAGCGGGAATATTCTTATAGGTCTCATGCAGCCGCTGAAAGATTCCCTGCACCAGACCGACCAGCAGTCCGCCCGCTCCCGGCACCAGAGCAAAATCTCCGTTCGGGAAAACCGGGATCGGCAGGACTTCGCGGGCTTTGATAATTTCGTCCAGACGGGTCTGAATCCGTTCCCATGTTTCCCGGTCGGCTTCACCGGTGACCGGGAGTCCTTCCGTCTGCTGAAACGCGCGCACCGCCTCAGCTGTCTCCGGGCCGTAGATCCCATCCGGGTAAACCGCGCCGCGAATCCCCTGTGCAAGAAAGATCTGCATCAGCGCGTCCTGAAGCTCATATACCGCGATCCGATCCATTTAATTTTCCTCCCTTTCCTGACGAAGCGTTCTTCCGAGATACTGGCCGGTACTGCGGCCAAGACCGGTACGAATATCGGTGTACAGCGCAGTCAGCGTGTCCCACGTCTCCTTTCCCACCACCCCGTCCGGCGTCAGGTTTGCGACCTGCTGAAAAATACGGACGGCATTCCGCGTTTCATCTCCGAAATAACCGGTTTCGGGAAGAAGCGGGATCTCCTGCCAGACGGTACGGACGGTATTGAGATAATTTTGAAGCGCCTGTACCCTTTCTCCCCGGCTTCCGACCCGGAGCAGCTCTCCGCCGTAGACGAGCGGCAGTTCCTCCCGCTCCAGAAGCAGTTCCGCGTCGATAATCTCCCGATAGATCCGATAGATTTCCGACCATGTTGCTGCGCCGACGACCCCGTCCGGCGAAAGGCCGAACCGGTTCTGAAAAGCGGAAACGGCTTCTCTTGTCCCTTCTCCGAAAATTCCATCCGCATCCGGCGCCGGGATGGTGCTGTAAAAGGCGGCAATGAGCCGAAGCCGGTGCTGCAAAATCCGAACGGGATTCCCCCGGACGCCGACACGGAGTGTTTCGGGAAACTGAGCGCTCAATTCCTCCAGCGAATACCCCTCACTCTGAAGTTCGGCAAGATTTTTGACCGCAACGTAGACCTGCTCCAGCTTATACCAGGTTGCTTCCCCGGCGATCCCGTCCGGCGCCAGATTGAAGATCCGCTGAAACGCCCGTACCACGTCCGATGTTGACGTACCGTAAACTCCATCGACCGTCAGCTTCGGGATCGCGGGATAGTTGCGGGAAACGCGGTTCAGCCGAAGCTGAAGGATGCGCACATCCCGGGTATCGGACCCCGCGCTTAGCGGATAGCCGGGATAGGAAGGCGTGACCGAGCCGACCGGAGCATTGAAAACGATCTCGATATCGTTTCCGTAATAGTATTGCAGGATTTCAAACGGCGTCATTCCCTGCTCGGCCAGCGAAACGGTTCCCCACTGGGAAAGCCCGTCGCAGGTCACCGTCGTTCCGTTGCAGAACTGGGCAAAAAGCGGTTCGATCGTTCCTATCCTCCGGATATAGTCGTTGAACAGCTCATCGACCAGATCGGAGATGTTCATAAAAATATCCCGTCCGTAGACAAACGCCTGATCGAACTGGGTGGAGTTTGTGATGTCAAAGCCATAGCCCCGGCTCCGGTACCATTCGGTATAGATCCGGTTGAGGGCAAAGGTGACCTGAACATAGATATTCGCCCGGAGCGCGTTTTCCGGCCAGGTCGGATAGATCTCGCTGCTGGCGACATTTTTGATATAATCGATAAACGGCACCGTCACATCCGGCGCGTACCGGTCGGGGCGTCCGAGATGAACGGTGATATAGGTGGGGATGATCGGGATTCCAGTCACTCGACCGCCTCCTTTCCGAATTCCTGAACCGCCGTTTCTCCGCCGGCGTCCGGTACAAGCACTGCTTTCTGAACCGACGCGATCCCGTCAAAAACCGGGATCCCGAGGTAGCGCGCCACCGAAAAGCCTTCTGCCCGCACCAGAAGATCGTAAGCGGTGTACGGCGCGGAAGCGGACGGAGACTGGGACTGTCCGGCGGACGGAGCGGGAAGCGCAAAAGTGCGGGTACGTCCGCTCGAATCGGTCAGCCCGAAGCCCTGAAGGGTGTTTTCTCCTCCAACTATCCGGGAAAGGATAACCTCTGCGTCCGGCACCGGCATTGCTCCCTGAGCCGTCACCGCCCATACCGTCAGATAGCCCACCCCTGTATCCTCCGCATTCTTTTCCGGAACCGGCGGATCGGTCCGATCTCCTTCCGGCGGGGAGATTCTTTCCGAAACAGGGCGTTCGGCCGGTTTTTCTTCGGGCGGAGAAAGCGGTGCGGGCGGGCGCATCCGTTCCATCTCCTTTATATAGCGCGCTTTCATTGCTTCAAAACTTTCTTCCATGATCTCTCCCCCTGCCCTTTTTCGTACAGTCCGTTATATGCAAAAGAAAAGCGACGCATACCGGAAATACGAAATTTCTGAGGAAATTTTCGGTTCTGAAAAACGACTCCCGGAAACCATAAGAAAACGGCGTCTTTTCAGGAAAGACGGGCCAGGAGTCACATTTTTGACAATATGCGTCATTTTTGGGAATTGACAGAGCCGGTTTTTATGTTGTATAATGAATCCAGAATGGTTTTATACCAAAGAAAGGACGTATGAATGATGAAACTGAAAGTTGGCGTTCAGCTCTTCTCGGTCATGACCGAGCTGGCAAACGACTATCTCGGAACCCTTGAAAATGTTGCAAAAGCAGGCTACAAATATGTCGAATATGTCGATGTTCCCGGCAACGACCCCGAAGTTATCGGCAACAAGCTCAAAGAACTCGGCCTGACCGCAGTTGCAAGCCACGTTCATTTTGACCCCTTTACCTCTACCCATGAGGATATGGTCAAGACCGTTGAGGACAACGTGAAGATGCATTCCGAAGCGATCATTCTGCCGATGGGCATTATGACCACGATGGACGAGATCAAGACGGTCGCTGCTGCCTGCAACGAGATGGCTGCTCTTGCCAAAGAACACGGCATGGCTTTCTATTATCATAACCACTGTCAGGAATTTTACACCGTCGAAGGCAAGACCGCTTATGAATGGCTGGTTGAGCTGACCGATCCGGAACTCGTTTTCTTTGAGGTCGATACCTTCTGGGCGACCCGCGGCGGCCAGAACGCTGTTGAGCTGATTAAGAAGCTCGGCTCCCGCGCAAGACTGATCCATCAGAAAGATATGGGCACCTCTGCTAACCCCGTCAACCTGATTAACGGCGTTACCGATCTGACCCGCGAGAACTACCGCGAAAAGATTTTCGGCCGCACCAACCCGACCGACATCTGCTGCGTCGGCACCGGCACGATGGACATTCCCTCGATCGTCAAGACAGTTACCGAGCAGGATTATGCTCCCTACATCATCGTCGAGCTTGACTGCTGTGCACGTGCGACCGAAGAAGAGTACAGCACTCCTCTCTCTCCCCTCGCAACCATCAAAGCAAGCCGCGAATATCTCGAAAGCGTTATCGGCTGATTTTACCAATAAGAAATCCCGTCTCTGTCTTTTGGCAGGGGCGGGATTTTTTACTGAACATCAAAAAACACCCAGCTTTTTCAGCCGAGCGTTTTGAAAACGCAGGTCAGATATGAAGGATGATCGTCGCGAATCCGAAGTAAACGAGCAGCGAGATCGCGTCAACAATCGTCGTGATAAAGGGGCTTGCCATAACCGCCGGGTCAAAGCCCAGTTTTTTCGCCAGAAGCGGAAGGGTGCAGCCGACCATCTTGGCACAGCAAACGGCAACAATCAGCGTCAGGCAGACGGTCAGCGCGACCATAACAGCGATACGGTCGATCAGCAGGAGCTTGACGAAATTGCAGACCGCAAGGGTCACGCTGCACAGCAAAGCAACCCGCATCTCTTTCCAGATGACCTTAAAGATATCCCTAAACTGAAGCTCACCGAGCGAGAGGCTTCGGATCACGGTGGTCGAGGACTGAGAGCCGCAGTTTCCGCCGGTGTCCATCAGCATCGGGATATAGGCGGTCAGGACGATATAAGAAGACAGCTTGTCCTCAAACGAGGTGATGATGTTCCCGGTAAAGGTGGCCGAGACCATCAGCAGAAGCAGCCACGGAATCCGATGCTTCCAAAGATCAACGACCGACGTTTTCAGGTAGGGTCGGTCGCTCGGCAGCATAGCCGCCATCTTTTCGATATCCTCGGTGTTCTCGTCCTGGATGACGTCAACCGCATCATCAATGGTGATGATACCGACCAGACGCTTCTCGGAATCGACGACCGGAAGGGTCAGCATATCGTATTTCTGGAACAGATGCGCGATCGTTTCCTGGTCGTCTCCGGTCTGTACACAGAGCGGATCGTCCTCCATCAGATCCCCGACTTTCGCGTCGTAGGGATTGAGAAGCAGCTGCCGGACGGAAATAACGCCCTCCAGTACCCTCCGCTCATCGGTGACGTAGCAGGTATAGATCGTCTCCATATCGGTTCCGACCTTACGGATCCAGTCAAAAGCGTCTCGAACCGTCATCGACCGCTTGAGGTCAATCATCTCGGTCGTCATGATGCTTCCGGCGGTATCTTCGCCGTACCGGCACAGGCGATTGATCTCGCCGCGGGTATCGGAACTGCTTAACTGAAGGATACGCTTGACGACGCTCGCCGGAAGCTCTTCGAGCATATCGACGGTATCGTCCATATACATCTCATCGAGGATCCGTCTCAGCTCGGCATCCGACAAAAGAGAGATCAGCTTATGCTGGTTATCCGAATCGAGGTAGGAAAAAACCTCAGCAGCCATATCCTTCGGAAGAAGCCGGAAGGTGCGGCAGGCCTGAACCGAATCCATCTCGTCGAGCAACTGCGCGATGTCCGCCGGATGAAAATCCTCCAAGAGCTTACGCGCCTGTGCGAACTGTTTTTTTTCAATGAGATCAAGAATCTTTTCTTTTTCTTCCATCTTAAAAAACCTTCTTTCCGGGCACACCGAAAAGAAGGAGACAGTCTTTTTAACCTTTCACCTTTTCCGTGCGCCGCATGATTCTGTTTTGATGATGACACGATCGACCAGGTAACGCGTCCACGTTCTCACTTCCTTTTTAAGGCAAAAGATTTTTTTGAAAGACCGCCCTGCCCTTTTGGCAAATACGCAATCTTTTCCGTTCTTTATTATACTCCGGAAGATTCCGATTTGCAACTGATTTTTCACGAATAGACGCCCCACACGCGCATTTTCTATCGTTTTTACAATATTTCGGCCGTTTTCAGGAAAAATGTTTCAGAATCTGATATTTTGATAAAAGTGCTTGTAAGGAATCGGTAAATACTGTATGATATAGATAGAACGCATAGACAAAAGCCTGTGCATAAAGCAAGATAAAAATTGAAAGGATGACTGAGCATGAGTTTACCGAAAGACTTCTACTGGGGCGGTTCCGTATCCTCCTTCCAGACGGAAGGTGCTTGGGACGAAGGCGGAAAAGGACTGTCGATCTATGACGTCCGTCCAACCGATCCGCGCTTTTCCGACTGGAAAGTCGGCATCGATTTCTACCATCGCTATAAAGAGGATATCGGCTGGCTGAAAAAGATGGGCTGCAACTTCTACCGTTTCTCGATCGCCTGGGCGCGCGTTATTCCCAACGGCGATGACGAACCGAACGAGGAAGGCCTACAGTTTTACGATAAAGTCATCAATGAACTGATCGCCAACGGTATCACTCCGATGATCTGTATGTACCATTTTGATACCCCCTATCATCTCGAAAAGGACTATAACGGTTTTGCGAGCCGGTATGTCGTCGATTGCTTTGAGAAGTACGCACGGCTGATTATGACCCGGTACGGCGACCGCGTTAAACACTGGATGACCTTTAACGAACAGAACCTCCATTCGATGGGACTGATCTTCTCCAACGCCGACCGGATTCCCGAAGGCGAAGACCCGGTTCGCTTCCTCTATCAGGTCAACCACAACGTTTTCCTTGCACACTGCAAAGCGGTTAAAGTTCTTCGTGAAGTCGCGCCCGACGCAAAGATCTGCGGCATGATCGCAGCCACTCCCCACTACCCCGCAAGCTGCGCGCCTGAGGACGTAAACTTTGCGCTGCGGTGCGATGATTACCTTAACCATTTCCACGAGGACGTTTTCTCGACCGGTAAATACCCCGAATATATGGTACGGTATCTGAAGAAGCACGGCTGGATGCCCAAATTTGAGCCGGGCGACGAAGAGATTCTTTCCAATACGGTCGATTATCTTGCGTTCAGCTATTACCAGAGCCAGGTCGTCAAAGCAGGCGATTTTGATGAGCAGCTTTCCCCCGCCGAAGTCTGCGGCAAAAACTCGATCAAGAACCCCTATGTCGAATACAACGAATGGAACTGGGCAAAAGACGCGGTCGGTCTGCGCACGCTGATGCACGATCTCTACTACCGTCATCATAAACCGATCTTTATCCTCGAAAACGGCGTCGGTCTGCGGGAAGAGCTTCCTGCCGACGGAAGCCCCATTCAGGACGATGAACGGATCGAGTACCACAGAAACCACATTATCCAGATGAAGAAGTCGATCGAAGAGGACGGCGTCGAGTGTCTGGGTTATGTTACCTGGGGCCCGATCGACATCCTTTCCAGCCATTGCGAAATGGCGAAGCGGTATGGTTTTGTTTTTGTCAACCGCACCGATAAGGATCTGCGCGACCTTCGCCGCGTACCGAAGAAGAGCTTTTATTGGGTACAGAAAGCGTTCGGCTCCAACGGAGAAGAACTTGACGGATAACGTCTGATACGAAAAAATCCCGCTCTGTTTATTACAGAGCGGGATTTTTATATCCATATCAGTCTTTTAGAGCAGGGGCTTCCGTGCGGTGCTCGATCAACGCAGGAGCACGTCCGCAGACCGCTTCAGGCGTGATCGTAACCTTTTTGATCGACGGATCGGACGGCACATCGAACATCAGCTGGTTGAGGGTATCCTCCATGACGTGTCTCAGGCCGCGCGCGCCGGTCTTGCGCTTGATCGCTTCCTCAGCGACCGCACGCAGGGTATCGTCCCCCATCACCAGCTCAACGTCGTCCAGCTTAAAGAGATGGACATACTGCTTCAGGAGGCTGTTGCGCGGTTCTTTGAGAACTCTGACCATCTGGTCAACCGTAAGATCCTCGAGCGTCGTAACGACCGGGAGACGGCCGACCAACTCAGGGATCAGGCCAAACTTGACCAGATCGTCCGGGATCAGCTCTTTCAGCGCCTCACCCTTGGTGATCTCTTTTTTGCTGCGGATATCCGCGCCAAAGCCCAGAGTCGAAGAGTCGGTACGCTTTTCGATGATCTTTTCGATCCCTTCAAACGCGCCGCCGCAGATAAAGAGGATGTTGCTGGTATCGACCTGAATGGTCTCCTGCTGCGGGTGCTTGCGTCCGCCCTGCGGAGGAACGTTGGAAACGGTGCCTTCGAGGATCTTGAGCAGCGCCTGCTGAACGCCTTCGCCGCTGACGTCGCGGGTGATCGAAGTATTTTCCGATTTACGGGTGATCTTATCGATCTCGTCAATATAGACGATGCCGTGTTCCGCTGCTTCCACGTCGAAATCGGCCGCCTGTAAAAGCCGGACCAGAACGTTTTCAACGTCATCGCCGACATAGCCGGCTTCGGTCAGCGTAGTCGCATCGGCGATCGCAAACGGAACGTTTAAGATCTTTGCGAGAGTCTGCGCCAAGAGCGTCTTACCGACGCCAGTGGGGCCGAGCAGCAGGACATTGCTCTTCTGAAGCTCAATGTCTGCGTCCTCTTCTTCATCATCATGATGAAGGATACGTTTATAGTGGTTATATACCGCAACCGAAAGGGTTACCTTCGCCTTATCCTGCCCAATCACATACTGGTCGAGGACAGCCTTGATCTCGGCGGGCTTGAGCAGCGTCATTTCGTCGAGATCAACCGGATGGTACTGCGCATCGGCAACCGAAGGAAAAAGTCCTTCGTCCGCCAGCATCTGATAGCAAAGTGCTACGCACTCATCGCAGATATTGGCATTTCCGGCGTGCAGCATCCGGCGGACGTTGTGATCCCGTTTCCCGCAGAAACTGCATCGGATGTTATTGTTATCGCTGTAATCAGCCATTCACTTTTTACCTGACCTTTCATCATGATACCCGCGCGTTCACGCGGGAAGAATGTCCGGGAGATCAGCGCTTGTCGATCACCTTGTCAACGAGACCATAAGCGACTGCCTCTGCCGAGGACATCCAGTTGTCACGTTCGGTATCCGCCGTGACCTGTTCAACCGGCTTTCCGGTATTTTCCGCCAGAATGCGGTTGAGGTTTTCCTTCATCTTCTGCATCCGGGCTGCCTGGATCATAACGTCGGTTGCCTGACCCTGAGAGCCGCCGGAGACCTGATGGATCATAACCTCCGCGTTGGGGAGGATATAACGTTTGCCCTTTGCGCCGCTCGAAAGAAGGAACGCGCCCATTGAAGCCGCCATGCCGATGCAGATGGTCGAAACGTCGCATTTGATGTACTGCATGGTGTCGTAAATCGCCATACCAGCCGTTACGCTTCCGCCGGGGCTATTGATATAAAGCTGGATATCCTTATCGGGATCCTGTCCCTCGAGATAAAGAAGCTGAGCGACAACCAGACTGGCCGAAGCGTCATTGACCTCTTCGCAAAGCATAATGATCCGGTCGTTGAGCAGGCGGGAAAAAATATCGTAAGAACGCTCGCCGCGGCCGGTCTGTTCTACTACCATAGGAACTAAACTCATGATAAAACCTCCAAAACATCAAAGACGCCGCTGCCTTAAGCCGGCAAAAGGACGTCCGCTCAAAATAGGGCGATAAAACAAGGGGTGAGGCAGAAGGCCCCACCCCTTGTACGCTGCTCTTCTATTCTGGCCGAAAATCATGAAGAATTTATACAGGAAATTGGAACCTTTCCGTGAATTCTTTCAATTATTCAGCAACTGCGGTGCTCTTGATCAGCTCGACAGCCTTCTTCTGAGCGATGTCGTTCTTGAGCTGTTCGCCCATAGCCGCCTTGATCTGGTCAGCAGTGATGTTCTGAGCCTTGTACTGCTCAGCGAGCTTGTTGACTTCTTCCTCAACCTCTTCGTCGGAAGCGGTCAGACCTTCAGCAGCAACGATCTTCTCGAGTGCGAGAGCGACCTTTACCTGTCTGGTAGCCTGTTCCTTGAAAGACGCGCGCAGAGAATCACGGGTAGAACCGGTGTACTGCATATAAGTATCGAGGTTCATGCCCTGAGAGGACAGACGGTACTCGAAGTCCTGAACCATCTCGTCTGCTCTCGCGTCAAACATCTCTTCGGGAATCTCGCCCTCCAGATT
>JALEHK010000032.1 GCA_022770625.1 Oscillospiraceae bacterium
GCTTTCTTTCGTTTGGTTAGGATATGAAAAAGAATGAAGGCTGGTTTATTTGCCGTTTGCGGCTTTCCATTCGTCATACTGGCGCTGTTTCTCGTCGAGGATCTTCTGATAGCCGGCAGACGCTAGTTTGGCTTCCATCTCATCGATGGCGGAATCGGGATCGACCGCGCCGAATTCGATGGACTTCTGATATTCGCTGTAAACGTTGCTGACAGCGGTATATTCGTTGACAACAGGGGTCTTATCAAAAATAAAGCCGCTTGCTTCCGAGACGATCGCGTTTTCGTTGAAGTCCTCGTACAGATCCCACAGGTTGGTCGGGTTTCCATAAGCAGGGTAGGCTTTGAACTGGCCGGGGCAGATCCACTGTACCGAGTGCTGATACTCAGCTTCGGAGCCAACCTTTGCGGTGCCGTCTTCAACGGTATAGTCTACGCCTTCTTCGCCCCAGTTAAAGAGATTGTTCCAGTCGGAAGAGGTGTACATGAAGTTTAGATACTGCATGGCAGCAACCAGATCGCTGTTATTTACGGTAATGCACCAGGGCATCGAAGCAACCGAGTTGGAAGCGGTAAAGTTCGGACCGCCGTAAACAAAGGTCATATCGTTCTGGCAGGAAGCGTTTTCCTGGATCCGGGAGCCGGGTTTGTACTGGCTGATGAAGGAGCAGGTCGTTCCGGCGATGATCTTTGCACTGGAAGCGGTTGTGTCGGTGATGGCGCTGGGGTTGATGCAGCCATATTCATACAACTCGCGCATTGCGTGCACCATATCCAGATAGCTCTCTTCCCGGAAGAAGTCCACGATGTCTCCGGTTCCCCAGTTTCCGAGTACGCCAAAATAGTCGCCCATCGAATCGACCTTTGTCCAACAGAGGTAGCCCGACTGCGGGTCAAAAGCGTCCATACCGGGGTTGGTGTCATGCAGAGCTTTGATGATGGTTACAAGGTCGTCCAGACCGTTATCAATCTGCCAGTATTCGCCTTCATAATTCGGAACGAGATCCATAGCCGATTCGGCGTTTTTCAGGCAATCGGTACGAACCGCAATTGAGAAGCGTCCGCCGGCCTGCTCTTTCTGCTGAGGAATACCGTAGAGGACGCCGTCGCTAAAACGTGCGGCATTGATATAGGTATCGCCCATCGTTTCGATGATGCCCTGTCCGTAGGTCTGGAGAAGGGGAAGACCATCGACTTCCTGCTCCAGATCCTCCCAGTAGTCGTTCGCGATGCCGTTGGTGTAGCCAACGCCGAGCGACTGAACGATATCAAGCTGCTCACCGCCGGAAATCTGAAGGGTAAGCTGCTGAGAACGGGAACCGTAATCGGTAACCTGAAGTTTGGCTTCGATATTGAGCGCAGGAATGGTCAGCTCGTTCATCTTTTCCTCAATCCGATCCAGCCCAGCCGGTGCACCGGTAAAGGTGAACCAGTTGACAACAAGATGAGCAGGCTCGGTGCGGGCGGCGATAGCTTCTGCTGCCGGGTCGGAATCCGAAGACGATTCTTCTGCGGAAGCTTCTTCGGTAGCGGATGTGCTTTCAGACGCTTTGGAAGATTCGGTGGATGCGGAAGTGGACGTGGAATTATTACCGCAGGACGCGAAAGACGCTGCAAGAAGAGCCGCCATTAAGCCGGTCAGTATACGCTTTTTCATATGAATGATCCTCCTAAAATGAAACTATAAAATTCCAAGCATATTTTGTTCACGATATGCTTTTTCTTCTTGTCCACATTATACTGTTTACAATGTTTAATTTCAACTGTTTTCGACATATTGGAAAGAAGGTTGGCAATTGAGCAGCATTTCATATGAAAATGCGCAAAAAATGGATAATGAAATCGTAGAAATGGATAATCCGGAAATTGACAAGATTTCCTGAAATCAAAAAACACCCCGGCTTCCATAACGGAAAACCGGGGTGCGGAGGAGTTATATGGGATAACGATTATTTACCGTTGTTTGCGCGCCATGTATCCAGCTGAGACTGTTTCTCCTGCATATAGGTCTCATAACCGGCTGCTTTGAGTTTGGCTTCCATGTCGGCCAGAGCTGCGTCTACGCCGCCGGACATACCGTACTCGATCTGTTTCTGATACTCGGAGTATACGTTCGAGATTGCGGTGTACTCGTTGGCAACGGGAGTCTTGTCGAAGGAGAAGCCGGAAGCTTCGGAAACGATTGCGCCTGCGTTGAATTCCTCATAAACATCCCAGATGTTCGAGGGGTTGCCGTACTCGGGCATAGCCAGGAACTGACCGGGAGCCAGCCACTGGAGTGCGTGGTTGTACTCAGCATTTTCAACGAATTTCGCGGTGCCGTCGATCTCTTCAAAGTCAACGCCTTTTTCGCCCCACTTGAACAGCTCATTCCATTCGGAAGAGCTGTACATGAAGTTCATATACTGCATGGCAGCAACAACGTCAGCGGTGTTGGAGCAGATGCACCAGGGCATCGAGGAGATCGAGTTGGAAGCGGTGAAATCGGGGCCAGCGAGAACGATGGTCATATCGCGGCCGCAGAGGTTGGACTCCTGAATGTTGGAGCCGGGCTTATAGTTGGTGATGTAGCTCATCAGCGAACCGGCCTGTACACGGGAGTTTGCAGAGGTGGTGTCGGTCAGGTCGGAAGCGTTGATGCATCCGCTTTCGAACAGATCGGTCATTGCGTTGACCATTGCGAGGTAGGAGTCATCCTGGAACCAGTCGATGACGTCGCCCTTGCCGTAATCGCCCAAGACGCCAAAGTAGTCGCCGCCCAGTGCGTCAACGTCGGTCCAGCTCGCCTGAAGTCCGCCGGGAGCGAAGGTATCCATCGAGGGATTTGCTTCATGCGCCGCTTTCAGGATGGTAACGAGGTCGTCCAGACCGCCGTCTACTCTCCATACGTCAGACTCAGTATCGGGAACCAGATCCATGTGCTCAGCAGCCGCTTCGAGATATTCGGTGCCGATCGAGAGAGCAAAACGACCCTGTGCGTTCTCTTTCTGCTGAGAAACACCGTAGAGGGTTCCATCAGGAGCGCGGCAGGCATTCAGAACGTCCCAGCCCATCGTATCGATGATGCCGGAGCCGTAGGTTTCGAGAAGGTTATGTCCATCGACATCCTGTTCCATATCTTCCCAGTAGTCGTTGGAGATGCCGTTTGCATAGCCGACAACGATCGAAGAGATAATATCAATCTGCTCGCCGCCGGAGATTGCGAGGGTGATGGTCTGGGTACGGTTTGCGAAGTCGGTGATCTGCATATCAACTGCGAGGTTGAGCGCAGGCACGGTCAGCTCGTTCATCTTCTCAACGATGCGGTCGATACCGTTCAGAGAACCGGAGTAGGTCGGCCAGTTGACAACGACCGTCTGGGTCTCGGTGCGGTTCGCGATTGCTTCAGCAGCAAGATCTTCGCCGCCATCGGTGCTCTCTGCCTCTCCGCTTTCAGAAACAGCGCTGCTCGATTCGGTAGAAGCGGCGGAAGAAGAGGAAGAAGTGGTAGAGGAACTGCCGCCGCAGGATGCGAGGGCGGATGCTGCCATTGCGGCAGCCAGCATGGTGACTAAAACACGTTTTTTCATAATTGTTATCGTCCTTTCCATTTTACATAAACTTTTCTATAAAATTTATGTAAAAGTTTCCCTAACGGTTCATATTATATCAGTGATTATGTGAAATGTCAAGCAGTCACTTGTCAAAAAAGACAAAATCCAAGCAATGTTCGCAGAATAATTATAATCAACCTTGGGAAATCTAAGAAAAATACAAATAAGGAAGCTAGTATAATAGAATAAATATAAAATACATACTTTAAAATCTCTGAATAATGCAAAATTTTATATATTTAAAGCAAAACAAAATGAAATATAATTTATGTCAATTCACACAAAATCTTTTTTGAGAACGAAAAGCGTCCCAAAAGAGAGCGCAAGGGAGAGGAAAACGTACCGATGAATATTTTTGTGCAAATAGCTGTTCTTCCGGCATTTTGGAAAAAGAATAGGCAAGGGGGCTTGACTTTTTTGCTTTAACGCTTTATACTGAATACATTCTCGTGAATTTTACGCTTTAAAGCAAATAATAGGAGGAAAACAATATGTCTATGGAACTGATCCGCACGCTGCCTACACCCGACGAAATCAAGGCGCAGTTTCCGCTGTCGGACGTACTCAAAGAAAAGAAAAAGCTCCGTGATGAGGAGATCAAAAAAGTTTTTACCGGTGAATCGGATCGCTTTCTTCTGATCATCGGCCCCTGCTCGGCCGATCGGGCGGACGCTGTACAGGAATATAACCGTCGGCTGGCCCGCCTTCAGCAGGAGGTCAGAGACAAGATTCTGATTATCCCGCGTATCTATACCAACAAGCCCCGCACGACCGGTGACGGATACAAGGGGATGCTCCACCAGCCCGATCCGCTGAAAGGGGCGGATATGCTGGCGGGACTGGTCGCGATCCGTAAGCTGCATACTGCGGTCTTTGAGGAAACCGGCTTTACCTGTGCGGATGAGATGCTCTACCCGGAAAACTATGCGTTCCTTTCGGATATCCTTTCCTATCACGCGATCGGCGCCCGTTCGGTGGAAAACCAGCAGCACCGTCTCGTTTCGTCAGGGGTTGATGTGCCGGTTGGAATGAAGAACCCGACTTCCGGCGACCTGACAGTTATGCTCAATTCGATCACCGCCGCTCAGCACAGCCATACCTTCCTCTATCGCGGCGAAGAGGTCAAAACCTCCGGCAATCCGCTCGCACACGCGATTCTCCGCGGAGCGGTCAATGCGTATGGTCAGACGCTCCCGAACTATCACTATGAGGATCTTTCGCGGCTGTACGAGATGTATGCGGCCAAAGGACTGGAAAATATGGCGCTGATTGTGGACACAAACCACTCCAACTCCGGCAAGAAATATCTTGAACAGATCCGGATCGCGAATGAAGTCCTTCATTCCTGCCGTCATTCTTCTGATATCCGGAAGATGGTCAAGGGGCTGATGATCGAGAGCTATCTGGAGGACGGCGCTCAGAAACCGGAAAAGGGAATTTTCGGCAAGTCGATTACCGATCCCTGTCTTGGCTGGGAAAAGACCGAGCAGCTGGTTTACTCGATTGCGGATCAGTTATGACCGTTTTCGTCAGAAATCTCCATTATAATTGACAAACACGATACGCCGGCGTATAATAAAAGAAATGCCGCACGGATAAAAAAGCGGTACGGGTCAAGGCGCTTTGAAAACGGAAGATGACCCGGAAAGGAATGACAGATATGGCAATGGAAATGGTGCGGGTACTGCCCGATCCCGAAGCAATCAAGGTTCAGTATGGATTGAACGAGGAGTTTACCGCCAGAAAAAAGGCGCGCGATGAGGAGATCAGAAAGGTTTTTACCGGTGAGTCGGATAAGTTTGTAATGATTATCGGTCCCTGCTCGGCAGACCGTGAGGACGCGGTTTTGGAGTATATCCACCGGATGGCCAAGCTCCAGGAGCAGGTCAAGGATAAGATCCTTGTGATTCCGCGGATCTATACCAATAAACCCCGCACGACCGGGGACGGCTATAAGGGAATGCTCCATCAGCCCGACCCCACCAAAGGCGCAGATATGCTTTCCGGCCTTCTGGCAATCCGCCATCTTCATACGCAGGCGTTTGAGGATACCGGCATGACCTGCGCGGATGAGATGCTGTATCCCGAAAATTATGCGTTTTTGTCGGATGTACTGGGCTATATCGCCATCGGCGCCCGTTCGGTCGAAAACCAGCAGCACCGTCTCGTTTCTTCGGGCGTTGACGTGCCGGTCGGTATGAAGAACCCGACCTCCGGCGACCTGACGGTTATGATCAACTCGATCACCGCCGCTCAGCACAGCCATACCTTCCTCTACCGCAACGCGGAAGTAAAGACCTCCGGCAACCCGCTGGCTCACGCGATCCTGCGCGGCTCGGTCAACGCTTACGGCCGGACAATCCCGAATTATCATTATGAGGATCTTTCGCGTCTGTATGAGATGTATGCGGCCAAGGGACTGGAAAACATGGCGCTGATCGTAGACGCCAACCATTCCAACTCCGGCAAGAAATATCTGGAACAGATCCGTATCGCGAATGAAGTCCTTCATTCCTGCCGCCATTCTTCCGATATCCGGAAGATGGTCAAAGGTCTGATGATCGAAAGCTATCTGGAGGACGGCGCTCAGAAGGTCGAAGAGGGCGTGTTCGGAAAATCGATCACCGACCCCTGCCTCGGCTGGGAAAAGACTGAACAGCTGATGTTCGAGATCGCCGATCAGCTGTAATATCCATTCGCATCATAAAAAATCTCCCTTTTCTGTCCAAACTTAGGGCAGGAAAGGGAGATTTTTCTGCGTTTATGGCATCTCGTGGGTGGAAAAAATCGGTTCGTCCTCCCACCAGACAATCTGGCCTTTTTTCTCGGTTGCGCGCAGGTCGATAATCCTCTGGTTTTTACTTCCGCGAAAGCGGAGAGAGATGTCGTAAAGAGCCTGAACAAACTCTCCGTCCACAAGGACGTCGATCAGACTCAAAAGCTCATCGGTCACCTCGCACCGGCAGCGGCTGCCTTCCTGGAGACAATCCTCGTAATTGTATCCGGTATAGCACCAGACGCTCTTTTCGGGAAAGCGCGCTTTGAATGCACGCATCAGCGGAAGAAGCCCCCGCTGATTTTCCGGCTCAAGCGGTTCTCCGCCCAACAGGCTTAAGCCCGCGATATAAGACGGCGCACAGCTTTCCAGAAGTGATTCCTGAACCTCGGGGGTAAAAGGGGAGCCATAGTCAAAATCCCATGCCTCAGCGTTGAAGCAGTTTCGGCAGTGATGGGTGCATCCGGAGACAAAAAGGCTCATCCGGACGCCGGGGCCGTTTGCAATGTCACAGTTTTTGATGGTTGCGTAGTACATGGGCATTCACCTCTTCTTTTTCAGTATTATAGCACGTTTGAAAGGATCATGCAACTTTCGTCATTTTATCCAATCCGTTCTGGATTTTTTCTTCATCCGGAAATATGGGAAAATTGTTGACTTTTTGAAATAAAAGTGATAAAGTATTTATGCTTTGATAAATAAAAGCATAAAAGCAATGAAAAGAGGTCGTCTTATGAAACTCCTTGCGCTTATCCTTTACTTTGCCGTTATGATTGGTATCGGGCTTTACTGCCGGAAACACGCGACCGATGTCAGCGGCTTTGTCCTCGGCGGGCGTTCGGTCGGACCGTGGCTGACGGCGTTTGCCTACGGAACGTCTTATTTTTCCGCCGTTATTTTCGTAGGCTATGCCGGTCAGTTCGGCTGGAAATTCGGTATCGCTTCGACTTGGATCGGGATCGGGAACGCGCTGGTCGGTTCGCTGCTTCCATGGGTCATTCTAGGGCGCCGTACCCGTATTATGACTCAGCATCTGGACTCGGCAACCATGCCGGAATTTTTCGGACGGCGTTTTGATTCGCCTTCCCTCAAGATCGGCGCTTCGGTGATCGTCTTTGTCTTTCTGATCCCGTATACCGCTTCGCTCTACAACGGTCTTTCACGTCTGTTCGGAATGGCGTTTCATATTGACTATGCCTACTGCATCATCCTGATGGCCGCACTGACCGCCGTGTATGTAATTGCAGGCGGATATATGGCGACCGCGATCAACGACTTTATTCAGGGGCTGATCATGCTGGTCGGTATCGTCGCTGTCATCGGAGCGGTACTCGGAAGCAAGGGTGGATTTATGAATGCCCTTGCCGGACTTGCGGCGGTTCAGGATGAGAGCGTTTCCACGATTCCCGGCGTTTTCAATTCTTTCTTCGGCCCGGATCCGCTCGGACTGCTGTTCGTTGTGGTGCTGACCTCGCTCGGTACTTGGGGCCTGCCGCAGATGGTGCAGAAGTTCTACGCGATCAAGGACGAGAACTCGATCAAAAAAGGCGCGATCATTTCGACCCTTTTCGCGCTCGTTGTTTCGGGCGGATGTTATTTCCTAGGCGGATTCGGACGGCTCTTCTCGGATCAGCTCAACGTCGCTGCCGACGGTTACGATTCGATCATTCCGACGATGCTTTCCGGACTCTCGGACGGGTTGATCGCGCTGACCGTCATTCTGGTTCTGTCGGCTTCGATGTCCACCCTGTCCTCCCTCGTTATGGCCTCCAGTTCGACGTTGACGCTTGATTTTATCAAGGATAACCTTGTAAAGAATATGAGCGAAAAGCGTCAGCTGATCACGATCCGAATCCTGATTGTCGTTTTCATCGCAATCAGCGCTGTGATCGCCCTGATCCAGTATAAGAGTCAGGTCACCTTTATCGCTCAGCTGATGGGCATTTCGTGGGGCGCACTGGCCGGAAGCTTTTTGGCGCCCTTCCTGTACAGCCTGTACTGGAAAAAGACGACCAAAGCGGCCTGTGGGAGCTCGTTTATTTTCGGCTCGGTGCTGATGATCCTCAATATGACTGTTCGCAGTGCATTCCCGGCGGTTTTGCAGTCTCCGATCAACTGCGGCGCATTTGCCATGATCGTCGGACTGGTACTGGTTCCGGTTGTCAGCCTTTTTACCAGAAAACCGGACGCAAAGCTGGTGGAGGAGACCTTTGCCTGCTATGATACCAAGGTTGAGGTCGCACAGAAGGAAGCGCTCGGCGAGGGGTGAATTTGGAAAACGATCCGGGAAACTGTTTTCCAAAGAGGGGGAGGCCTGCAAGAGTGGTCTCCCCTTTAAAGCACTCCGAAAAACACACTTTTTTGGATTTAGGACAATATTTTGGGTTTCGCTGCGCGGAATAATGGTAACAGGAACGTTTTTCAGCTGTGAAAAGTTTTCCAATAATCGATTCCCCATGCAAGCAAAGGACTCTGTCCTTTTGAATCCTGCAAACCCTTTTTTGAAGGGTTTGATCCCAAAATCTATGAAAAAAGAGCAGGGCTTTTCGGCTCTGCTCTTTTTCTATGCGTCTATATGCGCTTACGCGCCTTCCAGTACGCCCTCGATATAGTCTGCAACCTCGTCGGGACGAATATGGAGAACATGGGAGAACTCGTCATTTAAGACCCGCTGGCACTCTCTGAACGCCCGCTCGTCGCACTGATGGAGTTTCCGTCCGGCATTTTTCAGCTCTTTCTGATGGACAAAGATCGAATGAATGGTGACCATGATCTCGCCCTGATCGCCCTCGCGAAGGATCCGCTGGTATTCCTGCTTGCGGCGGTTTTCATCCGTGATCCAGCTGCACGCCCGTTTCGGCATCGTATGGATCAGCCGCATCACCTCGTCTTTGGAGAGCGGGAAGCGCATTCGGGAGAGAAGTTTGGCGTTATCTACCGGAAGATAGACCGCCGATTCGGGCGCATGAACCGGGATCAGCACATAATAATCCTTCATGCTGTCTCCGAATTCCCGGCTTGTGACCGAATCGATCCGGCAGACGCCGCTGCCGCTGTAAAAAACCGTATCACCAATCTGAAACATAAGGCACCTCCGATCGTACCCATTTTTATACATCCTTTTCTTACATAAATTAGTATACCACTTTTCCCCGATTTCCGCAAAGGTCATTCTTCACAAACTTGTCAAAGGTCAACAACTTTCAAAAGGCAATTTCTACAAATTACACATATATCAAGAATAATATATGTCCGAATCCGTCAATAAATGCGATTTTGACGGATAGATAGGAGAGTGGAGAGGGTACAAAATCTGTTCTGGTTGACAAAACCGGTTGTTCTGAAAAAACGGTCTCTCCATGCCGGGAAAACCCGCTTGGCGTCTGAACAAACCGGAAAAAAGGTGAATTTCAGACGAAAAAGAACAAGCATAAAAACATATGTTTGTCAAGCGGAAAGGAAATGAACTTTTCTCTTTTGTTTTGGCTATAATGCTAATTTTACAAGATGTGGTGTTATGATCCTTGACTTTGTGCCAGATATGGTGTATACTCCATCTTGCTGATTAAGAATAGGCTTTGAGGAAAAAGCTGAATATAGTCCGATTCAGACGGTGGAAGAGACGAAATTCCCGAACATCTGCCGGCCGATTTTGTCTGAATCGGAAAAGTTTCGGAAAAAGGTCGGGAAACTTTACTTTCGCTATTGACACAAGAAAGGGAGAATGGATCATGAAGATTATCAAGCGCAGCGGTGCAGAGGCGGTGTTTGACCGCAGAAAGATCGAGGCCGCCGTCGAAGGCGCGAACCGTGCGACGCGGGAGGATGCCCGTCTTTCCAAAGAGCAGATCGCTGTGATTGCACGCAATGTCGAGGCACTCTGCGAAAAATTCGACCGTGCCGTCGGCGTTGAAGAGATCCAGGACATGGTCGAGGATCAGATCATGGCTCAGCAGGCTTTCAGTGTCGCCCGCAACTACATCACCTACCGGTATGTACAGTCGCTCAAACGTCAGTCGAATACGACCGATGAACGGATCCTTTCGCTGATCGAGTGCAATAACGAAGAAGTCAAGCAGGAAAACTCCAATAAAAACCCGACCGTCAATTCGGTTCAGCGCGATTATATGGCCGGCGAGGTCAGTAAGGATCTGACCGAGCGGCTGCTCCTTCCCGCCGACATCGTTCAGGCGCATAAGGAAGGAATTATCCATTTTCATGATTCGGATTATTTTGCTCAGCATATGCATAACTGCGACCTGGTAAACCTTGAGGATATGCTGCAAAACGGCACCGTTATCTCTGGAACGCTGATCGAGAAGCCTCATTCTTTCTCGACCGCCTGCAATATCGCTACCCAGATCATTGCACAGGTTGCTTCCAGTCAGTACGGTGGTCAGTCGATCAGTCTGACCCATCTGGCTCCTTTCGTCGATGTCAGCCGCAAAAAGCTCGCTGCCGAGGTCGAGGAAGAGATGAAAGGACTGGATATTTCGTCGGAGCGCAAGAAGGAGATCATTGAGCACCGGCTGCGCAATGAGATTTCCCGCGGCGTTCAGACGATCCAGTATCAGGTCGTGACCCTGATGACCACCAACGGACAGGCGCCTTTTATCACTGTCTTTATGTATCTGGGCGAAGCCAAGAACGAGCAGGAGAAAAAGGATCTCGCGATCATCATCGAAGAGACGATCAAGCAGCGCTATCAGGGCGTTAAAAACGAGGACGGCGTCTGGATCACGCCCGCTTTCCCAAAGCTGATCTATGTTCTGGAAGAAGAGAACATCCATCCCGATTCGCCCTATTACTACCTGACCGAAATGGCCGCCAAGTGCACCGCCAAGCGGATGGTTCCCGATTACATCTCCGAAAAGAAGATGCTCGAGTTAAAGGTCGATAAAAACGGCAACGGCAACTGCTATCCCTGTATGGGCTGCCGCAGTTTTTTAACCCCCTATGTCGATGAAAACGGCAAGCCGAAATACTACGGCCGGTTTAATCAGGGCGTTGTTACCATCAATCTGGTCGATGTGGCGCTCTCGTCCGGCGGCGATGAAGAAAACTTCTGGAAGATCTTTGAGGAACGTTTGGAGCTTTGCCACCGTGCGCTGCGCGTTCGTCATGAGCGCCTTCTCGGCACCAAGTCGGACGCCGCTCCGATCCTCTGGCAGTACGGCGCCCTTTCCCGCTTAAAGCCCGGCGAAACGATCGATAAGCTCCTTTACGGCGGCTATTCGACCATCTCTCTGGGATACGCCGGACTGTATGAATGTGTCAAATACATGACCGGCCGGAGCCATACTGATTCCATTGCCAAGCCCTTTGCCCTTTCGGTCATGCAGAAGATGAACGATAAGTGTAAGGAATGGAAGGAAGCCGAGAATATCGACTACTCTCTGTACGGTACGCCGCTCGAGTCTACGACCTATAAGTTTGCACGCTGCCTCCAGAAGCGGTTCGGCGTCATTCCCGGCATTACTGACCGCGGCTATATCACCAACAGCTATCACGTCCATGTAACGGAAAAGATCGACGCCTTTACCAAACTCAAGTTCGAGAGCGAGTTCCAGCAGCTTTCGCCTGGCGGCGCGATCAGCTATGTTGAGGTTCCCAATATCCAGGATAACCTTGAAGCGGTCATGAGCGTGCTTCAGTTTATTTACGACAACATTATGTACGCTGAGCTGAATACCAAGTCGGATTATTGCAGCAACTGCGGTTATGACGGTGAGATCCAGATCGTTGAGGACGATGGGAAGCTCGTCTGGGAATGCCCCAAGTGCGGCAACCGCGATCAGCGTCTCCTTCATGTCGCAAGACGTACCTGCGGTTATATCGGCACCCAGTTCTGGAATCAGGGCCGCACGCAGGAGATCCGTGACCGCGTGCTTCATCTGTAAATATTACATTGAAAAAACCTCCGCAGTCTTTACCATCACCGGTAAGGCTGCGGAGGTTTTTGTTTGCCGTTTTATTCTTTGTCTGTCTGGCTGCGGCTGTACATGACAAACCGCATCAGATTAACGACCGCTTCAATCATATCTTCGCGGGTGCAGCGTCCTTCGGCGAGCGCCTTTTGGATCTGCGCAATAACGGGAGGACCGCCGGGCATTACGACATCGTTTCCGGCGTGTACCGCGTCTCCGCCATCCACAACGATATCCATATCGCCCCAGTCGGTGACGACGACCCCTTTAAATCCCCATTCATCCCGTAAAAGGGTGGTGCAGAGATCCCGGTTTCCGCCGGCGAAGGTGCCGTTGATCCGGTTGAAGGAGGACATGATGGTGCGGACATGGCTCTCTCTGACCATCATTTCGAACGGTTTGAGATAGATTTCGCGGGCCGCTCTTTCCTCGACGATCGAGTTGACCGCGTCGATGTTTTTGTTCAGCTTTCCGCGGCGATAGGTTTCCTGTTCGTTGAGGGCAAAATGCTTGGGACAGCAGGTCGCACGGCTGTTTTCTTCGCAGCCGCGGACGATCGCGCTTCCGCACATTCCCGAAACGATCGGATCCTCCGAGAAGTACTCGAAGTTTCTTCCGCCCAGCAGCGCACGCTGAATATTGGCGGCAGGAGCCAGCCAGGAATCGACCAGATCTTCGTCCGATTCCGCACCGGCCGCTTCGCCGAACGCATAGGCAAGATCAGTGTTAAAGGTAGACGCGACAGCCGTTCCGGTCGGCCATGCGACCTTTCCAATCCCGGCAGGGCCGTCTTTGTACCAGGCCGAGTGGATCCCGAGAGATGGGATCGCGGGGTTGACATAGCCGGGGTTTCCGGTCGGGTGATCGTCGATCGTCAGGTCAACGCCGTCCGCGCCTTTGATGGTCGCGGGCGAACCTTTTCCGCCGCCGAACGGAAGTCCGGGGCCGTAGCCGACGCAGAGCGCGGTCAGCTGATCGTCGGTCATCTGGTTGACAAAATCATAGAGCGAAACGTATCCGTCCCGCGCGTCTTTGAGCGTCGCGTGTTCGATCTCATGAAGGGCGGGAAGTTCCTTGTGCTGAGCGGTGCGGAGGGTGAAGTTTTCTTTGGTGAGCGGGAGAGCGGGCACCGCCGCGATCTCTTCCGCTTCTCCGGGATAGCTGTAAAAATGCGCGTTTTCTCCATGGAGGAAGTTCAGCTTCTCCTTGTTGTCGGGAAGGATAGTGAGGACGTTTTCATACTGTTCCGAAAGGATCTCTTCCGAAACGACGAGTTTTCCGGCAACGTGCGTGTCGCGGGAAGAGGTTCCGGCGCGGAGAATGTACTCGCCTTTTTCGAGAATATAGGCGGCTTTTTCCTCGTCATACGACGCCAGTCTCTCGGTCGGGATCACAACGGTGACCGAAGCGGTTTCGCCCGGAGCCAAGAGCGGTGATTTTTTGTAGCCTTTCAGCTCCTGATAGGGCT
Organism: Oscillospiraceae bacterium; assembly: GCA_022770625.1. GTDB lineage: Bacteria > Bacillota > Clostridia > Oscillospirales > Ruminococcaceae > Faecivivens. Next base: position 13,764 of record JALEHK010000032.1, read on the forward strand.
GATCCAGTTTCCCGGCGGGTGCAGACAGGTAGACCTCAAGCGTTTCCTTTCCGGAAAAAGCGCCGGTGTTTTTGATGTCAGCCGAAACTTCAACACGGGTTTCCTTGACTTCGACTTTCATGTTTCCGATCGCGAAGGTCGTGTAGGAAAGTCCGTAACCGAAGGGGTAGAGAGGCGCGACGCCGTAGCTGTCAAAATACCGGTACCCGGCGTAGATGCCTTCGAGATAGACAGAAACCGGGCTCTTGTCAAAGCCGACGCTTCCGTTTTTCTCTTTATCCAGTCCATAGGATTCATAGGTCAGGATCGAATCGGGATCGTCCTTGTTGAAGCTGAAGTGAGCAGAAGCCGGATGATCCTTGTAATCACGGACGATGGTTGAGGTGAGCTTTCCGGAGGGGGAGAGGACGCCCATCAGGATATCCGCAAGCGCCGAAGCGCCCTGTTCGCCGGGGGAGGGAACATAGAGAACTGCTTCGATATTTTCGTATTTTTCGACCCACGAAAGATCGACCGCGCCGACGGTGTTGATGACTAAAACGACCTTCTTAAAGCATCCGGTGACCGTCTCGATCAGCGCTTTTTCGCTGTCCAGAAGGGTATAGTCGTGCTCATACCGGCGGTCGCATTCTTCGCCGCCCGAGCTTCTTCCGAGGATCAGAAGAGCGGTATCGGTTTCTTTTGCGGCGGCCTCAGCCATTCCTTCGGGAAGAGCGGTTTCCTCTTCCGGGGGCGTATAGGTGCCGAACCATTCGTAGAGCGCGCCGGACGCGACCAGTCCGCTGAACTTCGCGAACATCTCGGCTCTGGCCTTTTCCGCCTTGTCGGGATCAAATCCCGCACGGTAAAAGTCGGCAAGAGCGGCGACCGGCTGTAAGCCTCTCTTTTCCAGTTCAGGAGTCAGGATCGTGGCGTTTTTATTGGAAGAAGCGCCCGATCCGGAGCCACCGATATAAAGTTCAAACTGTCCCTTGCCGAAAACGGCGACCGTATCGCCCGAATGGAAGGGGAGGATGCCGCTGTTTTTGAGAAGGATCATGCTCTCTTCGGCGATTTCCCGTGCAAGAGCGACCCGGGCGGCAGTTGTCTTGAATCGATTCATGATTTATCCGTCCTTTGTAACAATAGATTTTGATTATGGGGATTTCTATAAAATAGTATACATGAGCGGAACACCTTTTGTCAAATCTTAAGGTTTTATTTTTCAGAGGTATTTTGTTGCCGAAACGGGGCTTTTCGTTTTTTTGATCCGTTTCTTGAAAACAGAGAAGGTCTATGCTATACTGAGGTTAATTGAATGTGAAAGGATGTTTTCTCATGAATCTGATGATTTCTGCGGTAACGGATTTCTTTATCAACTTTTCCGAGTTTCTGCCCCATCTGCTGACGATCCTGATCGCCTTTGCGGTTTTCGGCGCGGTATTCATGCTCAGACGGAAGATCGTTTCGCTGCTGATCTCCTTTATGAAAAAGATCTGTCAGCGGATTCCTCACGCGGATGAGATCCTCGACAGCTTTACCCGCCCGCTGGTCGTTCTCGCAGCGGCGGTGAGCGGCTATCTGGGGATCAAGATCCTGATCGGCGGACTTTTTACCGCCCAGTGGTCGGTAAGCTTTCTTGTTTTTCTCGCGACCCTGATGAAAGCGATCGTGATCGTCATGGTGGCGTGGGGACTGCTCAGAGGAAGCGCGCCGATCATTTCCGCCATTCGTGGCGGCGAAAGCTCGCTTGACCAGACGATCGTTTCCTTCCTTTCCAATATCGTCAAGGTCGTGATCGTTCTTCTCGCGGCAGTCATGGTCATGGATGCGTTTGATTACGACATTACCGGCCTGATTACCGGCCTCGGCATCACCGGCCTGACGGTTGCCCTCGCCGCGCAGGATACCGCCAGCAACCTTTTCGGCGGCGTCATCATCATTGCCGATAAGCCCTTTGCGGTCGGCGACTGGATCCAGACTTCCTCCATCGAAGGAATCGTTGAGGACATCTCCCTCCGTTCGACCCGCGTGCGCACCTTCAAGGACGCCGTCATCGTCGTTCCGAACTCGACCCTTTCTTCGACGGCCATCATCAACTGGTCGCAGATGAATAAGCGCAAGGTCGAAATGACCCTCGGCTTTACTTACCAGACCTCTCATGAGACGCTGGACACGGTTATTTCCGGTATCCGGAAGCTGCTGGCTGAAGATCCCGATGTTGTCGATCAGGTATTGGTCGGCTTTGCCGGTTTCAACGCTTCTTCGCTTGATGTATCGGTCAATTTCTTCCTGCGCGTGACCGACCTTCCTTCTTACAGCGACGCCAAGGAGCGGATCAACTTTGCAATCATGGATCTCTGCGAAAAGGCGGGCGCGGACTTTGCCTATCCGACCCAGACGATCTTCCTTGAAAAGAACGAGCTGACCGCCGAAGAGCCGCTGAAGAATGAATAAGGAGACAGGGCCGGTCGGACGGTTTGCACCGACTCCAAGCGGTCGGATGCACCTCGGAAATGCGCTTTGTTCGCTGATCGCATGGCTTTCGGTGCGGCAGGCGGGCGGACGGATGATTCTCCGGATCGAGGATCTCGACACCGAGCGGAGCAATTTTACCTTTTCCCGTGAGATCGAGCAGGAGCTTTGCTGGCTAGGGCTGGATTGGGACGAAGGCGGAACGGATGCCGATGGGCATAGGTACTGTCAGTCCCACCGGACGGCGATTTATGACGTTTACTTTGAAAAGCTCCGCGAAAAGGGACTTCTGTACCCTTGCTTCTGCTCCCGCGCCGAACTGCACGCCGCATCCGCCCCTCATCGGAGCGACGGACGGTTTATCTATGAAGGGCGCTGCCGGAACCTGACGCCGGAGCAGATCGAGGAAAAAAGCCGTGTCCGCCTTCCCGCATGGCGGGTTCGGGTTCCCGATCGGGAGATCCGCTTTGTTGATCTTCACTACGGGGAATATGTGGAAAATCTGGTTCAGGACTGCGGCGACTTTGTCGTCCGGAGAGCAGACGGCGTGTACGCCTATCAGCTTGCGGTGTCGGTCGATGACGCGCGGATGGGGGTGACCGAGGTGGTTCGCGGGAACGATCTTCTGTCCTCATCTCCCCGCCAGATCTGGCTTCACGAACTGTTTGGCTTCCCGGTTCCCCGCTATGGGCATATCCCGCTTCTGCTGGCCCCTGATGGACGGCGGCTTTCCAAGCGGGACGGGGATATCGATATCGAGACCCTTTCGACTAAGTTTACGCCCGAAGAGATCGTCGGAATGCTGGCGTTTTCTTCCGGAATGATCGAAAAGTATGAGCCGGTGAAGGCACAGGAACTGATCGAAACGTTTTCGTGGGAAAAGATCCGGCGGGAGGATGTCTGTCTGCCGCAGATGATTTTTGAAAGATAACAGGTAAAGGAGAAGGGTTTTGTATGAAGCAGTTTTTATCGAAAAAAGGATATATCTGCGATATGGACGGCGTCATCTATCACGGCAACCGTCTGCTGCCCGGAGTCAAGGAATTTGTCGATTGGCTGTATAAAAAGGATAAGCATTTTCTCTTCCTGACCAATTCCGGTCAGTATACGCCGCATGAGCTGCACCAGAAGCTCTCCCGGATGGGGCTGGATGTCGATGACAGCCATTTCTATACGAGCGCACAGGCAACCGCTCATTTTCTTCAGCAGCAGGCGCCCGGATGCAGCGCCTATGTTCTCGGCGAACACGGCCTGCTCAACGCCCTTTACGAGGTTGGCATCAGCTATAACGATGTGGATCCCGATTACGTCATTGTCGGTGAACCGTCCGGCTATTCGATCGATATGATCACCCGCGCGATCCGTCTGGTCAATAAGGGCGCGCGTCTGGTTGGTACCAACTACGACCTGACCGGGCCGACCGAGACCGGGATCGCTCCCGCCTGCCGGGCGCTGATGGCGCCGATCGAGCTTTCGACCGGTAAAAACGCCTACTACGTCGGAAAGCCCAACCCGCTGATGATGCGCACCGGCTTAAAGCTGCTGGGCGTTCATTCGGAGGATGCCGCAATTATCGGCGACCGGATGGATACCGATATTATCGCGGGAATTGAGTCGGGTCTGGATACCCTTTTGGTGCTCTCGGGCGTAACGAGAAGGGAAGACTGCGGGCAGTTTGCCTACCGTCCGCGGCTGATTCTGGATGGAGTCGGCGATATTCCCAAAGCGGACGAAGCGCTTGAACAAAATCAGTAAATATGTTTCCCTGACGCTCTGTTCTTTGCAAAAGCATAGAACAGGGCGCTTTTTTATGCCCATTTTCAGAAATGTAAAGCCGTTTTTGCAGGTTATGTAAACTCACGGTAAAAACGCCCGCGCTTTTGAGGGAAAAAGGGAACGTCTCCTTGCAGAGCTTTTGCGTAAATTTTACATAAAAGGGATAGCAGACTTTACCTGCGGATTTTATGATATAGCTGTCAAAAGGAAAGACAAATAAAGAGATCAAGAGGACGGTAATAAGCCCGTCTGATTACGAAAGGACAAACCTTTATGAAAAAACTGATTCTTGCTTCTATCTGCGCTGCTATGGCTGCTGTTTCCTTCGCTTCCTGCGGTTCTTCCGGAAGCTCTTCTTCTGCGGCCAATTCTTCTTCCTCTGCGTCTGAAAGCACGACTGAAAGTGCAGCTTCCGATTTTGATACCGCACATAAGATCAACGTCTGCTCCCGTGAGGACGGTTCCGGCACCCGCGGCGCTTTCATCGAACTGATGGGCATCGAGCAGAAGGACTCGGACGGCAACAAGGTCGATATGACCACGGTTGACGCCCAGATCACCAACTCCACTGCCGTTATGATGACCACCGTTGCCGGTGATCCTTATTCGATCGGTTATATCTCGCTCGGCTCTCTGGATAAGTCCGTTAAGGCGCTTCAGATCGACGGCATGGACGCGACGGTTGATAACATCGTTGCCGGTACCTATCCGGTCGCCCGTCCCTTCAACATCATCACCTCCGAATCGACTGCTCTTTCGGATGTCGCACAGGACTTTTACAACTACATCTTAAGTGATGACGGTCAGGCGATCGTCTCCGACAACGGCTATATCTCTGTTTCCTCCGGCACTTTTGTCACCAACGGCGCGGAAGGCAAGATCACCGTTGCGGGTTCCTCTTCTGTCTCGCCCGTTATGGAAAAGCTCGCCGAAGCCTACCAGACGGTCAATACCGGTGCAAAGGTCGAGATCCAGACCTCTGACTCGACGACCGGCGTAACCGCCGCAAGCGAAGGCTCCTGCGATATCGGTATGGCCTCCAGAGACCTCAAGGATACCGAGACCGGCGTTACCGCTACCGAGATCGCTAAAGACGGAATCGCAGTTATCGTCAACCTGGATAACCCGCTGGACGGACTGACCACCGATCAGGTCATGAAGATCTATACCGGCGAACAGACCGATTGGAGCGGACTGGAATAAGAAAACAGATACGCTGCGTCGGGGAGAGCTTTTTTACAGCTACTCCCCGTTTTCTTCAAAGCTGAAAAAGGGGAGTATGTATGACCAAACAGCAAAGTCCTGCCAAGCCTGCGGAAAGGCGAAAGAGCCATCCGCTTGAGTGGATTATGAAGGCAGTCTTTTTCCTTGCCGCGTGTTTTTCGATCCTTGCGGTCGTTGTGATCTGCCTTTTCCTTTTCGCCAACGGCATTCCGGCGATGAAGGAGATCGGCCTGTTCAAATTCCTGACTGGAACGACCTGGCGTCCAGGCAATGATATTTACGGCATCCTTCCGATGATCCTCGGAAGCATCTACGTGACGGCGGGCGCGCTGATCGTCGGCGTTCCGATCGGGCTTCTGACCGCGGTTTTCCTCGCGAGATTCTGTCCCAAAGGTCTCTACCGGATCATGAAACCGGCGGTTTCGTTGATGGCGGGCATTCCTTCGGTCGTGTACGGCTTCTTCGGAATGTGTGTTCTCGTTCCGATCATCCGCCCGATCGCGGAAAAGTTTGACGGAAGCGGAAACTCGATGCTGACCGCTTCGATCCTTCTGGGACTGATGATCCTTCCGACCATCGTTGAGGTCAGCGAATCCTCCATCCGCGCCGTTCCCGAAAGCTACTATGAAGCGAGTCTCGCACTCGGTGCGACCCATGAAAGAAGCGTTTACCGCGCGGTCTTCCCGGCGGCAAAGTCCGGCATCATGGCAGGCATCGTTCTTGGGATCGGCCGTGCAATCGGAGAAACGATGGCAGTCATTATGATCGCCGGCAACCAGCCCCGTGTACCCGGAAGCATCTTTGAAGGGGTGCGCACGATGACCGCAAATATCGTTATCGAGATGGGCTACGCCTCCGGCCTTCACCGTCAGGCGCTGATCGCGACCGGCGTTGTCCTCTTTATCTTTATCCTGATTCTGAACGTCTGCTTTTCTCTGCTGAAAAATAAGAGCGACAACTGATTGTAAGGAGGAATCTGTATGGAAATGAATCTCTCCGCGTCCGGTACTACGTCCGGTACTACGTCCGGTACTGCGTCCGGCGCTATCAACCGCGCTTCTGTCCGTCAGAAGGCAAAAGGCTACGCCCGGCATCCGTTGTCGTTTGTCATGCTGCTGCTGACCTGGCTGGCCGCTCTGATTACAGCCGGTACGCTGGCGGCACTGATTATCTGGGTTCTGGTCAAGGGTCTCCCGAACCTCAGCCCGGATATGTTCTCCCTTCATTACACGACCGATAACCAGTCGATGCTTCCCGCCATGATCAATACCGTTTTGATGGTTGCTGCGGCGCTGATCGTTGCGGTTCCGATCGGGATCTGCTCGGCGATCTATCTGGTCGAATACGCGAAAAAGGGAAGCCGCTTAGTCAAGATCATCCGCCTGACGACCGAAACGCTTTCGGGTATCCCTTCGATCATCTACGGCCTGTTCGGTTATCTCTGCTTTAATATCGCCTGCCATATGGGCTATTCGATGCTGGCGGGATGTCTGACACTGGGAATCATGATCCTCCCGCTGATTATGCGCACGACCGAGGAAGCGCTTCTGGCCGTACCCGATTCCTTCCGTGAGGGAAGCTACGGCTTGGGAGCGGGAAAGTGCCGCACGATCGCAAAGATTATTCTTCCTTCTGCTATTCCCGGTATCCTCTCCGGCATCATCCTCGGCACCGGCCGCGTGGTCGGCGAAACAGCGGCGCTGATCTTTACCGCAGGCACGGTCGGCGATATTGCCAGCGGCCTGACCGGTTCGGGACGCACTCTTGCCGTTCATATGTACCTGCTTGCCAATGAGGGGCTTTACCTTGATAAGTCCTACGCCGTCGCCGTCGTCCTTTTGCTGGTCGTCCTCGCGATCAACGGCATCTCCGGTCTTGTCGCCGGAAAGATCAGCAAGTCCGGCGGTGAAAAATAACGCGCCCTCAACGCGCCCTCAACGCGCCCTTAATGCGCCCTCAACGCGCCTTTCCTCATCTTCTACGAAGGGACTTTTGTCTATGAATAAATTTGAAGTCAATCACATGGATCTTTATTACGGAAACTTCCATGCGCTGAAGGATGTATCGCTCGATATCCACGCAGGCGAGATCACCGCTTTTATCGGCCCGTCCGGCTGCGGAAAATCCACCTTTCTAAAGAGCCTGAACCGGATGAACGATCTGGTCGAAGGCTGTAAGATCACCGGAGAGGTGCTTCTCGATAAGGAAAACATCTATGGAAATATGGACGTCAACGACCTCAGAAGACGGGTCGGCATGGTTTTCCAGAAGCCCAACCCCTTTCCAATGAGCGTCTACGATAACATTGCCTACGGCCCTCGTACCCATGGTATCCGCTCCAAAAAAGCGCTGGACGAGATCGTTGAGACCTCGCTTAAAAGTGCGGCGATCTGGGATGAACTGAAAGACCGCCTGAATAAAAGCGCACTCGGTCTTTCCGGCGGTCAGCAGCAGCGGCTGTGTATCGCCCGCGCCCTTGCGGTCAAGCCGGAAGTCCTTCTGATGGATGAACCGACCTCCGCCCTTGACCCGATCTCCACCAGCCGGATCGAGGATCTGGTGTTGGAGCTGAAAAAAGACTATACCATCGTCATGGTTACCCATAATATGCAGCAGGCAACCCGCGTTTCCGATCAGACTGTCTTTTTCCTTCTGGGCGAGATCATTGAGACCGCTCCGACTGAACAGCTCTTCTCGGTACCGGCCGATAAACGTACCGAGGATTATATTACCGGGCGCTTCGGATAAGCCCGGCTGAAATCTATGAAAGTCTACCGAAAGGAAGAAAGGATTATGCGCAACAGATTTGATCGTCAGCTGACTGAACTGAATAATGAAATGATTGCGATGGGGGTTCAGATCTCCCGGGCCATCAACTACGCGATCAATGCCCTTTTAAGCCAGAACACCGAAAAGGCAAAAGAGGCGATTACCTATGATGAGGAGATCGACCAGAAGGAGCGGGAGATCGAAAACCTCTGCCTAAAGCTCCTCCTTTCCCAGCAGCCGGTTGCCCGCGATCTTCGTCAGATCTCCGCGGCGCTTAAAATGATTACCGATATGGAGCGGGTCGGCGACCATGCGGCCGACATCTCCGAAATCGCGCTTCATCTGGCCGGGGAACCGTATATCAGCCACCTTGGACATATCGAGCAGATGGCGAAAAAGACGAGCGTGATGCTGATGGATTGTATGCAGGCCTACGTTGATAAGGACATCAAAAAAGCGGTCGAGATCATCCGTTCCGACGACGTGATCGACGATCTCTTTCTAAAGGTTCGCAGCGAACTGGTCGATCTGATCCGTGCCGACGCCAACAACGCCGATCAGGCGGAGGATCTTTTGATGGTGGCCAAATACTTCGAGCGGATCGGCGACCACGCGACCAACATCGCCGAATGGGTCATTTTCTCGATCACGGGTGAACACCTCAAAGGCGATGAAGCGATTCGCCGGATGGAAGAAGGAACCATTACCGCCGGCTTCGGAGACTGAAATCAAGCGTCTCTTTTTACGTTCTCTTTACATTGGCTAGAAAACTCTCTTTACACATCCTAAAATTCCCGCTGAAACGGCTCTTTTCGGCATAAATTTTACACAGACTTTACATTCCTATCTTTTCCACCTTACATTATCCCTTTATCCTGAAGATAATATGTAAAGAGAAAAGCACAAAAACGGTAAAGATTGTGTAAAGAGAGGAATTCCGAATGAGTATCTTCAGTATTTTGACGCTGGCAGGCGGTCTGGCGATCTTCCTGTACGGCATGAACGTCATGGGGGAAGGTCTGACCAAGGCATCCGGCGGCAAGCTCGAACGTGTCTTGGAAAAGCTGACCAGCAACCAATTGTTTGCGATTCTGCTGGGTGCTGGCGTAACGGCAGTCATGCAGTCTTCATCCGCAACGACCGTTATGGTTGTCGGTTTTGTAAACTCCGGGCTGATGAAGCTGTCCCAGACCGTTCCGATCATTATGGGCGCGAATATCGGCTCGACGGTGACTTCGTGGCTGCTGGCCATGACCAGTATCAGCAGCGACAGCATACTCGTTCAGATGTTCAAGCCGTCCTCCTTCGGCCCGATCCTTGCGGTAATCGGCGTCGTCTATATCATGTTCATCAAAAACGAAAAGCGCCGCAATATCGGCGAGGTGTTTATCGGTTTCTACCTGCTGATCACCGGCATGAACATGATGAGCGGCGCGGTCGCTCCGCTTGCCAACGTTCCGGAGTTTACCGGGATCCTGACGATGTTCTCCAACCCGATCCTCGGTATGCTGGTCGGCGCTCTTCTGACGGCCGTGATCCAGTCCTCTGCCGCTTCGATCGGTATCCTTCAGGCTCTTTGCGTGACCGATGCCGTTACCTACTCGGTCGCGCTTCCGATCATCATGGGTCAGAACATTGGTACCTGTGTGACGGCGCTCCTCTCGAGTATCGGCGCTTCCAAAAACGCCAAGCGTGCGGCGGTCGTACACCTCTACTTTAACCTTGTCGGCACGATCCTGTTTATGGTCGCCTTTTACTCGGTTAACTATTTTGTCGATTTCTCTTTCCTGAATCAGCCTGCGGCTCCCGCCGGCATCGCGATGATCCATTCCTGCTTCAACGTTGCGGCGACGGTCGTGCTTCTGCCTTTTGGAAAGCTGTTGGAAAAGATGGCGGTCATGACCATCCGCGACAACGAAGAGATCGAAACGGTCAGCGATTTTCAGTCGCTCGACGACCGTTTTCTTACCAAACCCGCTTTCGCGATCGAGCAGGCGATGCAGGTCACCAATAAGATGTGCGACCTCTGCAAAGACGGACTGATGGGCGCGTTTGACCTGATCCAGGGTCAGTACGACGAAGGTGCGGAACAGCATATCGAAGCGCTTGAGACCAAGGTGGATAACTACGAGGATAAACTGGGCACCTATCTCGTCAAGCTCTCCAAGTTCGAGCTTTCGGAAGAGGATTCCCAGAAAATATCGATCCTGCTCCATTCGATCGGCGACCTTGAAAGAATGAGCGACCACTCGGTTGAGCTGGCTCGTTCGGCAAAGGAGATCAAAGAAAAGGGACTTTCCTTCTCGGAGAGCGCCAAGAAGGAGATGGATGTTTTCTCGCAGGCGCTGCGGGATATTGTATCCCGAACCAGTAAGGTCTTTGAGACAGAAGATATTGCGCTTGCCAAGACAGTCGAACCTCTTGAACAGGTTATCGATGATTTGAACGCTCAGATCAAGGAAAACCACGTTGAACGCCTCAAGAACGGGGAATGTTCGATCGAGATGGGCTTTATCCTGTCGGATATTTCGACCTGCTACGAGCGAATCGCGGATCATTGCTCCAACCTTGCTGTCTGCCAGATTCAGGTGCATAAGGGCGAATACGATACCCATGAATATCTCCACGGCATCAAACTCGGAAGCGAAGAGTTTGACCGCGCCAAGGAAAAGTTCGCCGCCGAATATCATCTTGCCTGATCGGGTACAGCGTGCTATAATAACAAAAACGGAAACTTTTGAAGGGAGGCAGGGACTAAAACTTGTCTCCCTTTTATTTATATTCTGAGAAAGGATTGGACTGTCATGCAGACCATTTATATTGTCGAAGATGACCGGAATATTCGTGAAATCGAGATGCTGGCCTTAAAAAACAGCGGTTATCGGGTTCAGGGCTTTGAAACCGGAAAGGAATTTTACACGGCGCTTGCTGAAAAGCTGCCGACCCTTGTGATGCTGGACATCATGCTCCCGGATGAGGATGGAATCTCGATCCTGCAAAACCTCCGCCGCCGCTCGGATACCCGAAAGCTCCCGGTCATTCTCGTTACCGCCAAGGGCGAGGAGATCGATAAGGTGCGCGGCTTTGACAGCGGCGCAGATGACTATATCGCCAAGCCCTTCGGCGTCATGGAAATGATCGCCCGGGTCAAGGCGCTGATCCGAAGAAGTGATGTCGCGGAATCCAAATTTCTCTCCCTCGGGAACGTTTACCTTGACGGTGAAAAGCGGATGGCGTATGTGGATGACCGTCCGGTTGAACTGACGCTGAAGGAATATGAACTTCTGCACCTTCTGATGCTGAATAAAGGAATTGTGCTTTCCCGTGACCTAATTATGGAACGGGTCTGGGACGGCTACGAAAGCGAGTCCCGCACACTGGATATGCACATCAAATCGCTTCGTAAAAAGCTGGGGGATTCCGCATCGATGATCCGGACGATGCGCGGCGTCGGCTATATCGCCGAAGAACCGGGTATCCCTTCGTCCAGAGGATAAAAGAGGTCGCCGATGAAAAAGAAAATCAACCGGTACATGATGCTGCTGGCGGCCGCTGCGATCGGTCTGACGCTTATCATCCTTTCTGTGGTCTTTTACCGGATCTTTGAAACGCAGGTCATCGACGATCTTTCGGTTACCTGCCGCCTGCTGAGCGATATTTATGATACCTCCGGGAGTTCGGACTCGATCGAACAGGTAGGGAAGGACGATGCCGATATCCGCGTCACCCTGGTCGATTCGGACGGGACGGTTCTCTACGATTCCGATGCGGACGCTGCGTCGATGGAAAACCACCTCAGCCGCCGGGAAGTGAAGGAAGCGTTGGAAAAAGGCGAGGGAATGGCTGTCCGGAAATCGGAAACGATGCGGCTGAATACCTATTACTGCGCCGGCCTCCTCTCAGATGGAAAGGTGCTCCGCGTCGCCGTCCGAGCCACGAGCCTGTGGAACTTCTTCTTAGGAGCGGTTCCGTTTTCGCTAATTCTGCTCTGTCTGATTCTTCTGGTGACCGTTTCGATGGCGCATCACCTGACCAACCGCCTGATCCGCCCGATCGTTGATATGGCGGAAAATATCGAGCGGTCCGGCTATTCGGCTCCTTACCCCGAGATCGAACCGTTTTTATCCACCATCCGCAGTCAGCATCAGGAACTGAAAAAGACCTCTGATCTCCGGAGAGAATTTACCGCCAACGTCTCCCATGAACTGAAAACGCCGCTGACTTCGATCTCCGGCTACGCTGAGCTGATGGAGAACGGGATCATTCAGGCGGACGAGGTGCCCTATTACGCCAAGCAGATCCGCGCCAGTTCTACCCGCCTGATCACCCTCATCAACGATATTATCCAGCTTTCCAAGCTTGATTCGCCGGTTCTTGAGGTCATTTTTGAACAGGTCGATCTGTACGCGATCGCCGAGAAGGTCGTTTCTTCGATGCAGGTCAATGCGGCCGCGCGGGAAGTGTCCCTGACCCTGACCGGTTCTTCGGCGATCGTCTGCGCCAACCGCGGGATGATGGAGGAACTGATTACCAATCTGTGCGACAACGCCGTTCGCTATAACTATAAAGGCGGAAGCGTCCGCGTTTCGGTCATTCCGCTCAAAGGCCGCGTGATCCTTTCGGTACAGGATACCGGAATTGGAATCTCCCCCGAAGATCAGCAGCGGGTCTTTGAACGCTTTTACCGGGTCGATAAAAGCCGCTCCAAAGAAACCGGCGGCACCGGTCTCGGTCTTTCGATTGTCAAGCATATCGTTGCTCAGCATCACGCTGAAATCAAGCTCGAGAGTGAGCTTGGAAAAGGAACGGATATTCGGGTCATTTTTTACGAGAACAACGGTTGAAAATAAAAAACCGGCAGGCACTGCACTCCGTCAAGGGAGGCAGCGTCTGCCGGTTTTTCTGAATCAGTCAAAGTTTTTGCCGCGAAGCGCCGCAAAACTTTCCAGTGTCCGGTTGGCGATCAGCTCTTCCGGGAAATGAATCTCTTCGAGCATCGACTTGGCTCGGTCAAACTCTCCGATGAACCATGCGCTGTGGGCGTCGCTCGAAACGACGATCGACGTTCCCTCTTCCGCACAGCACTCGGCAAGCGCCTGGCAGTTATTAACCGCGTCAGGAGTATCGAAGGTATGGTCGTTGACTTCAAGGCACTTGTTCAGCGCTTTGGCTGCCCGTGCCAGTTCTCTCATATCGAACTCGACGCCCGGGCGGCAGGGATGCCCGATAATATCGACATACCGGTTCTGAAGCGCGCCGATATACATTTCGGTGTTTTGAGCAACCGTTCCGTCCTTGCAGCCGTCGAAAAAGTGAAGGCTTGCAATAACGAGATCCCGCGTACTCAGCAGCCGCTCTCCAAACGATACCTCAGATTTATGACCGAAAAAGTCGGGATAAAAATCAGTAAAGGCGAGCTTTCCTTTTAAGTCCGCAATATCCATCTCGACCCCGTGAAGAACCCGGACGCCTTCGATATATTTCGGGAGCGCCGCCTTGTTCATCATCGGCCCGACATTTGGCAGTCCGTTGTCCTGCATCTCGGTGCTGATGATTCCGAAGTGGTCGGTCATCCCGATCGCGGTCAGCCTTTTTTTCGCCGCTTCATGGGCGTTCTCGCCAATCGTCGAGTAGGCGTGTCCGGAAAAGATCGTATGGGTATGTAAATCGGTTTTGATAGAATACATGAATGGATTCGTCCTTTCGATGAATTTTTCTTTGCTACCAGTATAGCATATCAAGCCCCTGAAAGAAAAGTCTTTTTCAGATTCTGACGAATTTTCTCTCTTTGAAAAAGTCAAGACTAAATTGCACAAATTCAAATAAGACACGCGACGCCTTCCTGGAAAACGGCTTCGGCGGTCCGGAAGCCCAGTATTTTACGGGGATAGTTATTGATTCAGTCTTCGACCTTTTGGATCGTTTTCGCTGTGACTTTCCGGAAGTCTGTCCCTTTTGGGAACCAACGGCGGATCATTCTATTCACATTTTCGTTTGATCCTCTTTCGTATGACGAATAGGGGTGACAATAGCCCAGGCCATAGCCTTTCGCGGCGGTCGTATTCGTGAAAACGTGGACAAGTCTGCTTGCCTTGTCGGTGATGTCTACCCACACCGGCGAATTTTTTTTGCGTCACATTCTCTGTAAGTGAAACCCGTCAGAACAAAGCACCTCTCCGCTGCATGAAATCATTGAGATACCGCTGCTTTATCCTCTGGCCACGATCTTCTGAGCGCCGCATAGGAAATAAGGAAGTTTGCAAGCCAACCTGCCGGGACTGCAAGCCAAACAAAAGCAATGCCAAAACGCGGTGCACAGA
>JALEHK010000048.1 GCA_022770625.1 Oscillospiraceae bacterium
AAAGAGCGGTTTTGGCTTCGTCTGCACATATGAAAAAATTGTAAACAAAATCAAAAAGCCCATAACTGCGCGGTTTTCAAAAACGTTTAACCGGTCAAAATCGGGGTTTTGAAGAGAAAAAGCGGTTCAAAAGTGTGTGTCAGGGAAGGAAAAAAAGAAAAAGCGGTCTGTCAAAAAGACAAACCGCTTTGGTGAGCCACCGGAGGCTCGAACTCCGGACCCTTTGATTAAAAGTCAAATGCTCTGCCAACTGAGCTAGTGGCTCATAACATGTTCATTATACCGCAGGAAATTCTATTTGTCAATCCCTTTTTCAAATATTTTTCTTTTTTTCTTTGACAACTGGCAAAGACTGTCGGTTGAGTCAGTATTCCTACTATTATAAATGCGCGAAAATAGGAGTTTCTCCAAAATTCGGGAAACAGGATTGACGCATCACATATGGTGCTATATAATAAGAAAGCAAAAAGAAGTTATATGGGCCGGTGCGCACGCCGGATGGAGCGGGCGCATCAACAGAAAGGATGAAAAAAATGGCACAAACCACAGCTGCTTCACCCCAGCAGAACAAAATGGGCGTGATGCCGATTGGAAAGCTACTTCTTTCGATGGGTCTGCCGATGGTTCTCTCGATGCTCGTCCAGGCGCTTTACAACATCGTTGACTCGGTCTTTGTCGCAAAGGTAAGCGAAGCGGCGCTGACCAGCGTTTCGATGGCCTTCCCGATCCAGAATTTTATGATCGCGTCGGTCAGCGGTATGGGCGTCGGCGTCAACGCGCTTCTCTCCCGCAGTCTCGGCGAGGGCAACACCGAAGAAGCCAACCGCGCCGCTAACAACGGTATTTTCCTCTCGTTCATGACGATGATCATTTTTATCCTTTTCGGGATTTTCGGAAGCCGCGCGTTCTTCGCCTTCCAGACCAGCAATGAGGCGATCATTAAGATGGGCGCGATGTACGTTCGGATCTGCTGCATCGGATCGTTCGGATGCTTCGGGCAGATCATCTTTGAGCGGCTGTTACAGGCGACCGGCCAGGCGCACCTTTCGATGATTACCCAGATGACGGGAGCAATCATCAACATCATTCTCGACCCGATCATGATCTTCGGCCTTCTCGGATGTCCGGAGATGGGAATCGCAGGCGCGGCGCTCGCGACAGTTATCGGGCAGATTGTCGCCTGTGTGACCGGGCTGCTGCTCAACATCTTCCATAACAAGGCGCTCACGATCAGTCCCCGCTATCGGCCGAATGGGCGGATCATCGGGGAAATCTACCGGGTCGGCATTCCGTCGATTGCGATGCAGTCGATCGGTTCGATCATGAACATGGCGATGAACATGATCCTGATGGGCTTTACCTCGACCGCGACCGCCGTATTCGGCGTTTACTACAAGCTCCAGAGCTTTGCGATCATGCCGGTTATCGGGCTTTCCAACGCCATGATCCCGATCATTGCGTTCAACTACGGCGCGCGCAAGAAAAAACGGATCACCGATGCCATTAAGATCAGCATGATCGCGGCGCAGATCTTTCTCGTGATCGTTGCGGCGGTATTTCTCATCGTTCCGGGCGCGCTCTTAAAGATCTTCAGCGCTTCGGACAATATGCTTTCGATGGGCATTCCGGCGCTGCGGACGATGGGACTGACCTTCTTTATATGCGGCATCTGCATCTGCGCAGGATCGGTTTTCCAGGCGCTCGGAAACGCCGTATACAGCCTGATCGTTTCGGTCATGCGGCAGTTGGTGGTTCTGATCCCGGTCGCGTGGCTGATGAGCCTGACGGGAAACCTCGAACTGGTCTGGCTCTCCTTCCCGTTCGCGGAGGTCATGAGCTTGATTGTTTCGCTCTTCTTCCTGAGACGAATCTTTAAAAAGAAGATCTCACCGCTTTCTGAAGCATCCGCAGAATAAAGCAGATACCCGCTCTGTTTCGATACAGGGCGGGTATTTTTATGGGTGTATCAAATAGCTAAAAAACTGCCGAAAAGGGAAGCTAGAAAGTTTAGGTCAAGCCTTTTTAAAGGCTTGTAGGTGTCCAGAGGGCAAAGCCCTCGGTCGATCATCGCAATGATCGAAACTCTTATACGCAGTGCGCTCCGAAAAGGGTGAATTTTCCCCACAGTCCGGGGGACTGTGGGGAAAAGAGGGGAAGCCCTGCAAGAGAGGGCTTCCCCTCAACGCATTTCCGATACGACAACTTTTTCTTTTAGGACAATATTTTGGGTCTCCTAACGGCGACAACTGAAATTGGAACGCTTTTTTAGCTGTGAAAAGTTTTGGGAAATTTCAACATCTCTGGAACGATCCCCGGCAGGCTGTGGGGAAAAAACGGGCGCACATAAACTCCTTCCCTACTTTTCAGTATAGAACAGTTTTGTGACGGCTGTATGAACAAATGTTCTTTTTTGAGGAAAATTTTTCAGAATAAAAAACTCCTGTGCAATGCAAAAAATGCGCAGGAGTTTTTCTTATTCCTTTTCTTTTTTCATCAGCCGGGATTTGACGACGGTATACTTTTTTTCGGGGATCGGAAGGGTCTTTCCGTCCTCAAGCGTCAATTCAAACCGCCGCACCTCCCGGACAAAGGACGGATTGATGAGATAACTCTGGTGGCTGCGGACAAGGTACTCGCCGTACCGGGCTTCCAGACGGGCCAGCGGATCGATCGACTCATACTCCCCGTCGGTCGTATGTAAAAGCGTATGGTTTCCCTGAGTCTCGGCGTAGATCAGCTGCTCAAGATCCAGATAAAAAACCGTCCGCCCCTTTCCTCGGAAGTTCAGCCGCAAGCCTCTCGGCTCTCCCGCAAGGTTAAATTTCTCGTCATAATGAAGCGGGTAGATCGTATCCCGCGCGTCGTAGCAGATCGCGTTGGAAATATGGCAGACGCGGATCTTCGCTTCTCCCTTGCGGACGCCCCAGCTGAGCTGGATCCGCTGGTAAACACGGCTGCTGCTTCCATCCGGCCAGAAGGTATCGACAAGGAAAAACATGAGGATCTCGATCGCGGACGAAGAAATGCTGACCGGCGTGACCGTCAGGTTATGAAGGGCAAAGGTCAGATTATTCTCTTCGGCGGCAAAGGTATTGACCAGATTCTCGCGGGTTTTGATGATCTGGTTTTCCGCCGGCCCGATCCAGATGATATCTTCATCACAGCTGTCCAAAAACGGCTCGATCTCATTCTGGTAATATCGGGTCAGAACATCTTCCGAACGGGTCATGATCTCGTCTATCCGCATCCCTTTTCCCTCCCGAAAAATTTCAGAATTATTCACTATGCTTAAATTCTATTTTACTTTTCAGGGATTGTCAAGAATTGTCGAGGATAATTTACGCAATTTTAACACAGGCTATTACCCATGTTACCCATTATTTAATTACATATGCTTTTGGATCGATCGAACAGGCAAAATGTTAAGAAAACAACTGATTACGGCTCTGAAGAAGCCGTTTCGGAAACGCTCGCGTCCTGAGCATCTCCTTCCGCATCAGCCGGAAGCCCCAAAAGTTCCTTGGCCTTGGCGTCAAAAGCAGCGGCAGCGATCTCAAGCTCTTTGTCCCGGTCGCGGCAGGAGTTGTCCAGAATCATCAGTGAGAGATAATCGCCCTGGCTCCAGACCTTGGAGGCAAGCCCGCTCTTTTCGGAAACAAGCGTGCGGCGGGCAATATTGATCTGAGTCAGCAGATCCCCCATCTTTCCCGACTTGGCCTTGATAACGAGATAGAGAACGCTTCCCGTTCCGTTCTTCCGGCCGGCCGATTCCTCGATCAGTTCCCGATCCAGACAGAGGGTACTTTGCAGGTACCCGCCGGGAACCACTTCCATCGGAACCGGACGCTTTTTGCAGCTCATCGCGACCGCTTCCGCCTGCGCTCTGACCATTTGCTCGCACAGCGCGACCTCCGGCTCCGGTTCGGATTCCTCCGCATCCAGATCGGTGCTGTTCTCCGGCTTTTCGGGAGAGATCTCGGTAACTTCCTCCTCGCTCGTTTCGCCCGATACCCACCAGACGCCGTTGTAATCAAACGAATACTCGACCCCATCGACCGATATCGTGCAGTTCACGGCCATCGATCCATCGATCTGAAGATAGTACCACTTCCCGCCGCTGAACAGCCAGCCGCGCTTCATTACGCCGTCTCCGGTCAGGTAGTACCATTTTCCGTCCCGCTGAAGCCAGCCGGTCTTAAGCGCGCCGCTGTCGTAAAAATAGTACCACGTTTCATCAATCTTTTTCCAGCCGGTTACCATATAGCCCGCGTCATCAAAGTAGTACCATTTTCCGTCCACCTTCGCCCAGTTTCCGATGACTGCCATTCCGTTTTTATCGAAATAATACCAGATATCCGAGGAGGGAAGGTTATACCAGCCGGTCTGCATCAGGCCGTCCTGATCGAAATTATACCAGTGGCCGTCGATATGCGCAAAGCGGTTGACGACCATCCGGGTCTCGTCCTCAAAATACCGCCAGCCGTTCCCGCTCTCGTTCCAGTATCCCTTTCCGGCGGCGGAAACAGCGGGCGCCCAAAGGCTTCCCGCTATCAGGAAAGCGGAAACAAGAACCGGGAAAAAGCGTTTCGGGTTTATTTTCATCAATGTCAGGCTCCTTATACAGCAAAGGGCGGTCGCAGAAACCGCCCCTGTATGATCATTTTATCGTGTGTGATAACACTACCGTTTGCATTCAGTATAACACACGCCGCCCTTTTGTGCAAGAAAAATCACGCGGCGAGCCGGAACGCCAGATATAAAAGCGGCTGATGAACCAGATAAACAGCCAGCGAATGGCGTCCGAGAAAACTGAGCGGCTGAAAGCCCAAAAACGCCGCGCCATAGCCCGCATAAAGCTGCCGCGGGAAGAAAACGGAAAAAAGCTGCGGCATTTTTACCGCAGCTTCTGCATTCATTCTTTGAAGATCTCCCGCGTCGCAATCAGATCGACGCCCGAACCGGCAATGTTTTCAAGGACAACCTCGCCGATATGAACCGGGGCGGTGAGCGTGATCCGGTTGACCTCCTTCATCGCGTCAAAAAGGCTTTCCTTCGGAATCGCACCTTTGGTGCGGACGGGGCAGAGCGGAATCTGTCCGCCGTTTACCCGTACAGTCGAGGTCAGAACTCTTGTCGGGGCGGTCATTTCGGTCTCCGCGTATTTTGCGCCGCGGGGACAGCTATTTCCGCTGACCGAGAGCACCTTTTTCCCTTCCATCGTTACCTTCAGAGTACAGCCCATCGGGCAGACGATGCAGGTCAGTTCTTTTACAGTCTGTTCCATCCTCTCACCTCTTTTCAAGACGAACGGTCAGTCCGGCGTTCGGAATCTCTTCCAGTCCGGCAAGCTTTTCCGCCTTTACCGTTACCGACTCCATCTCACCGGGAAGGACTTTGGCCTTTGCACTCTTATACAGAACCCGGTCTCCGCATTCGACGAGGATATTGACCTTTTCGGCAACCTCGCCCACCCGGAAGAACAGCCGCACATCCTCGTTTTGAGGAAGCGCGATACTCTGCGGAACGACATAGCGGATAATCCCTTTTGGGGTAACCGGAAGCCGTTTTACAACCGTCCGCTCCCCTTCCTTCAGCCAGCGCGCCGCGCTCTTTCCGGCAAGCTCCGCTTCCGCCGAAACAAAATCGACCAGATCGTGAACGTGCAGGACATTTCCCGCCGCAAATACGCCCGGCATTTCCGTCTCGCGGTTTTCGCCGACGACCGCGCCGCCGGTCACCCGGTCAAGCGGAATCCCCGCCTGCACAGTCAGCTCGTTTTCGGGAATCAGGCCGCAGGAAAGAAGGATGGTATCACATTCGATCTCCTGTTCAGTACCCGGAATCGGGGTGCGGTGGGCATCGACTTCCGAAATGGTGACGCCGGTGACCCGTTCGCGGCCGTGAATTTTAGTGATCGTATGGGAGAGAAGGAGCGGAATCCCGAAGTCCTTTAAGCACTGCTGGATATTGCGGGAAAGGCCGCCGGAATAAGGAAGCAGTTCGGCGACCGCTTTCACCTCGGCGCCTTCGAGGGTCATTCTTCTCGCCATAATCAGGCCGATGTCGCCGCTTCCGAGGATGACGACCTTTTTACCGGGGAGATAGCCTTTAATGTTGACGAATTTCTGCGCCGCACCGGCGGTATAGATACCGGACGGACGGGAGCCGGGGATATTCAGTGCCCCGCGCCCTCTTTCGCGGCAGCCCATCGACAGGACGACCGCCCGCGCTTCGATCTGGATCAGTCCCTTTTCTTCGCTCACCGCCGTGATCCGCTTATTGCCGTTTGGAAGCTGCTCCATCGAAAGAACCATCGTGGATAAAAGCGAAGGAATGCCATATTCATGAACCTTTGCGGCAAATCGCGCCGCGTATTCCGGCCCGCTCAGTTCCTCGCCGAAACGATGGATGCCAAAGCCGTTATGGATGCACTGCAAGAGGATACCGCCCAGTTCCGGCTCCCGCTCAAAGATCAGGATATCCTCCGGACGGACGCCGTTTTCGACCGCTGCGACCGCCGCCGCAAGTCCAGCCGGGCCGCCGCCGATCACCGCAAGCGCACGCATGGATGCGTTTCTTTCCATCATTTCGCGCATTTCGCGTTTCCTCCTTCCTCACATTTGAGCTTTCCTTCCACCATATAGGAAGCGCCGCCGCATTTGGTGACCGACTCGACCGGGATCTGAAGTTCACGGGCGATGATCTCGACCGCCTGCGGGGTGCAGAAGCCGCCGTTGCAGCGTCCCATACCGGTTCGGGTGCGGCGCTTGACACCGTCCAGATCGTGAGCGGGCGGGTTTTTATGAAGTGCCTGAATAATCTCGCCTTCGGTGACTGTCTCACAGCGGCAGATGATATGCCCAAAACGTGCATCGGACGCGATCAGCGCTCTCCGCGCGTCGTTATCCAGTTCTCTGAAACGGGGAATCGCGGTTCGGTAAGGATTAAACTCCGCCTTTTCTTTCAGCTCAAGTCCCATCTCACCAAGCAGGCGGACAACCTCCTGAGCGATCGCCGGTGCAGAGGAAAGGCCGGGGGATTCGATACCGATCAGCTGAACGACCCCTTTGGCGTGAGCGGAAGGCTCGATCGTAAAGTCGTGCTCAGCCGTGCAGGCGCGAAGTCCCGCAAAGCTGGTGATGACCGCGCGGGTATTGACGCCGGGAACCGAACGGGAGGCAAGACGCGCAACCGAAGCAAGTCCTTCCGCCGAGGTCGAAGTGTCCTCACGGTTCTCCCGGTTTTCCGAAGTCGGGCCAAGAAGAAGGTTATGATCGACCGTCGGCGTAACCAGAACGCCCTTTCCCATTTTGGAAGGGCACTGGAAGATGGTATGGGAAACGGTGCCGCCCTGATTGCGGTCAAGAAGCATATACTCGCCGATTCTCGGGAAAACATGGTAATCCGTATCGCCGAAAAGCGCGGCGATACGGTCAGCGTAAAGTCCGGCGGCGTTGACGACAAAGCGCGCGCGCACCGACTCGCCTTCTTCCGAAACAAGCGTCCAGCCATCCTCTTCATAGACAGCATTTGCCACCGTGAATCCGGTCTTTAAGGAAACGCCGTTATCCATCGCGTTTCCCGCTGCCGCGATCGTCAGCTCATAGGGACATACGATTCCGCCGGTCGGGGCTAAGATCGCCGCGACGACCTCCTTTGACAGCGCGGGCTCAAGTGCGCGCGCCTCGTCTCCGGTCAGCAGCTGCATTCCGGGCACGCCGTTTTTCTCTCCCCGCTCCATCAGCCCTTCGAGCGTCTTTTGATCCTCATCGTCAAACGCCAGTACCATCGAGCCGTTGCGCTCAAAAGGAACCGAAAGCTCCTGCGCCGTTTTTTCCATCAGCCGGTTGCCGCGCACGTTCATCTTCGCCATCAGACTTCCCGGAAGGCAGTCAAATCCGGCGTGTACGATCGCCGAGTTGGCTTTGGATGTGCCCATCGCCACGTCGTCCGCCTTTTCCAGCATACATACGCTGCCGTTATATCGGGAAAGCTCCCGCGCAGTCAGCGCGCCGACAACGCCGGCTCCGATCACTGCTACATCAAACATTGCTTCACGTCCTTTCTCGAAAGCCGCCGTTGGAAAGCGGCCTCCGCCCTGCTTCCATTTTAGACGAAAGGAGGGCGGTTGTCAATCGAAATGGACGCGGAGGTTTTTCAGAAAACGGAAGAGTTTACATAAAAGCCGCAAGGAGAAAAAACAGAGCAGGCATGAATATCCTCATGCCTGCTCTAAAAGAGAGAGTCGATTGTTTTCTGTAATCCGCCGGTAAAATTTCCGGAACGCTTAACCGAGTGCGACGTCCAGCACCATCATCAGGCTGAAGCCGACCGCAAAGAAGATCGTTCCGAGGTTGGAATGCTTGCCCTGCGACATCTCGGGGATCAGCTCTTCAACGACCACATAGAGCATCGCCCCCGCCGCGAAACTGAGCAGATAGGGCAGTGCCGGTATGATCAGCCGGGCCGCCAGAATCGTAAGCACCGCCCCGATCGGTTCGACAACACCCGAAAGCACCCCGCCCGCGAAGGCACGGGATTTTTTCATGCCCTCGGCTCTGAGCGGCATCGAAATGATCGCGCCCTCGGGAAAGTTCTGGATCGCAATCCCGAGCGAGAGGGCAAGCGCGCCCATTGCGGTGATCTGCTCGCTGCCCATCAGGTAGCCCGCATAAACAACACCGACCGCCATTCCTTCGGGAATGTTATGGAGCGTTACCGCGAGAACGAGCATGGTCGTCCGCTGGAGCTTACTGTGCGGTCCTTCGGCGCTTTCGCTGCCCATATGAAGGTGCGGAATCAGACGGTCGAGCAGCAGCAGGAAAAGAATCCCCGCCCAGAAGCCCGCCGTCGCGGGGAAAAACGACCATCTTCCGAGCGACTCCGACTGCTCCATCGCCGGGATCAGCAGGCTCCAGATCGACGTCGCTACCATAACTCCGGCGGCAAATCCGGTCAGCGAACGCTGTACCCGGCCGCTGAGCGTTTTCTTCATAAAGAAAACGCAGGCTGACCCCAAAGATGTTCCAATAAACGGGATCGCAATCCCATAGACCGCTTCCATTTGCATCATCATGTTCCTTTCTGGATCTATTAGACCGGGTCTTGGAAAGACCGTTATGAAAAAGGACGGAACGGATCATTTTTTGAAGAGACGGGCGAAAAAGCCTTCTTTCTGATACGGCTCTTCTTTTACGTCTAAAAGCCGATAGCCCGTTTCTTCAATGGCGGTGCTGAGTTTTTCCTCGTCCACGGCTCCGTCGGTCAGGATCACCGTCTCGCCTTTGGTATGGGAGGAGGTCACCTTTTTGACGTCGGGAAAAGCCCGGCGCACCGCATCGTTGATATGACTCTCGCACATTCCGCACATCATTCCGTCGATTTTCAGTGTGATTTTTTTCATGAATAAACGCCTCTTTATTTGAGTAAGCAAAAGCCAACTCCACAGGATAAAAAATACCCTCGCACAGACCCATCCGGCAAAGTTTTTTACCTACTCATATTATAGGAAAAAAACAGAAGGATGTCAAGGGGAGGGGGTTCCTTCTCCAGATTCCTATCCTTCACAAAAATATCACAAACAAAGATAAGAAACAGGTGCTTATGGATAAAAAAATGTATTGACTTTTGCGGAACAGATCGATATAATATTGTCATAAAGTTCCGAATCAATCGGGATCACTGTCCATTATAACAAATATATTGATCGAAAAGGAGCGTCTGTCATGGCAAGAAATTTTGTCTGCAACACAAAAGATCCGATCGTCGAGACCAAATACGGAAAACTCCGCGGATTTATTCTTGATAACACCTATACCTTTTACGGGATCAAGTACGCAAACGCCGGCCGTTTCCAACTTCCGACCGAACCGGATTCCTGGGAAGGGGTCAAGGACGCGCTGGGCTACGGATACGTCTGCCCGATGCTGACTCAGGACAAGCCCGGCTCGGGTGAGCTGAAGGTTCCCCACCGTTACTGGCCGATGGACGAAAACTGCCAGTACCTGAACATCTGGACCCAGTCGATCGATAAGAACGCCAAAAAGCCGGTCATGGTCTGGCTGCACGGCGGCGGATTCTTTGCCGGTTCCTCGATCGAACAGCAGGCGTATGACGGCGCAAGCCTTTCCCAGTTCGGAGACGTTGTTGTCGTTACCCTCAACCATCGTCTGAACATTCTGGGCTATCTGGATATGTCCTCCTTCGGCGAAAAGTACAAAAACTCCGGTAATGCCGGCAACGCCGATATGGTCGCGGCGCTTCGATGGATTCACGAAAATATTGCCGCTTTCGGCGGCGATCCCGAAAACGTCACCCTCTTCGGTCAGTCGGGCGGCGGCATGAAGGTCTACTCGCTGATGCAGACGCCTTCCGCTGACGGTCTCTTCCACAAGGGCATCATCCAGTCGGGCGTTGCGAATATGGGCGGCGGAAAACCCGGCGACACCTCGCTGATCGGCAAGGCGCTGATGGAAGAACTGGGCTTCGACAGCGTAGAGCAGCTTGAAACCGTTCCCTACCGCAAGCTCGCCGCCGCTTACAACAAAGTAAGCCCCGCGCTTGCCAAGAAGGGCGAATATGTCGGCGCATCCGGCCCGATCCCGGACGACTTCTATCCCGGCGATCCCTTTGACATCGGCTTTACCGATCACGCAAAGACGATCCCCGTCATGGTCGGAACCGTTCTGGACGAGTTTATGGCTTTTGCTCCCGGCAAGGCCGACCGTCATACCCGCACCGAAGCGGACGCCCGCGCAATGGTTGCCGCTCATTTCGGCGAAGAGAACGCGGATGAACTGATCGCGCTCTTCAAAGAAGCCTATCCCGGAAAACCGGTCGATGATCTCATCACCCTCGACGGCTTCTTCCGCAAGGCAAGCAAGGACTTTATCGCGAAGAAATCTGAGTGCCCCGAAGCGGCTACCTACTCCTATATGTTCAACCTCGAGCTTCCGGTTGACGAAGGTTCCGGCCCGTGGCACTGCTCCGAGATTCCGTTCGTTTTCCACAACGCTCATTCGACTCCTTACTGCTGCATTCCCGGCGTAACCGAAAAGCTGGAGTACCAGATGTCCTCCGCATGGGTCAACTTTGCCCGCTTCGGCAACCCCGGCGATCCCAGCCTTCCCGCATGGCCTGCCTGCAAGCCGGGCGATGAGGCCTGCATGTTCTTTGACAGAGAGTGCACCCTCCATCACAACCACGATAACGCCCTGGTCGAAAAGCACATGGCCGCCGCTCCCAAGTTCCGTCCGGGCGGTGACGACGTGGAAATTCAGCATTAATTAGCGCTAAGAGAATATATAAAAGACGATGCTACGTGAAAAGTATTAAGTGGTATTCTATTTTTCTCCTGCCGTTTGTTCTCTTTCTGTCTGGCTGTCAGGAGAAACAGGCGGATTCCTTTCATCCTCTCTCTTCTGTTCAGACGGCGGCATCTTTCGGCGATACCCTTTATTTTCGTTCGATGGACGACGCACTTTATCTCTGGAAGGACGGAACCGCCGTTCTTTTAAAAGATGATTTCTGGGGATATGATATGCACGCCGATAAAGGCGGGGTATATTACGCGGAAAACTCTGTCGATGCGGCGGAAAATCCGACCGTTGGTCTGTTTTACTACTCGCTTCGAAGCAAAACGGCGGAAAAACTGATGGATGCGGGAACGCTTCCGGAACTGAACCCGTTTTCAGAGATAAACGCATGGCGGGACGGAGAAGATATCTGTATCTGTGCGAAAAAGAAGGACGGACAATATGCGCTCTGGCTTTTAACGGAAAAAGGAACCTTCTCCTCGGTCGTAAAACTTCCTTCGGACGTTTCTTCTCTTCGATACCGGTATGGGAATAAAATCATATACAGCTCCGGTTCTGCCGTCTGGTCTTTTGACTGCCGGACAGGGGAAACCTCTCTTCTGGCGGAGGATGCATCTTCCGTCGGATATTGCGGAGACTGTCTGATTCTCTACCAAAGCCGGACGGAAGACGGACAGTTTTTATATGAGTCCGTCGATCTAAGCACCGGAGAAAGAATACCGTTTACGGAAAGTCAGGCAATCTGGACAGCCAACGATTCCTTCACTGTCCTGAAAGCCGAAAATAACACGTACATCTATACGCTGCGGGAAAATGAGCGGGAGTTTCTTACAATTCAATGCGGCGGGGAAGATCTTCTTCTCGGCAGTTATCAGAATCTCTTATTGCGTCCCGTACTGACCGACCATTTTTTCTGCTTCTATGAATACGCTCCCAATGAGAGTATCAACCCGCCGTTTGCTGTCGAAACGAGTTCTCTCTTTTCCATGAAGTTGGCAGAAAATGGCGGATACAATTACTGTTTGCAGTTAAAAAACAATTGATCATAACCACGAAAGGAACGAAAAAATTATGGCACACAAATTTGTCTGCTCGACAACCGCACCGATCGTCGATACCAAGGCCGGCAAGCTGCGCGGCTTCCTTCTCGACAACACCTATACCTTCTACGGCATCAAGTACGCCGATGCCGCCCGCTTCCAGATGCCCCACGACGTAGCGCCCTGGGAAGGGGTCAAGGACGCGCTCGGCTACGGCTATGTCTGCCCGATGCTCTCTCAGGACAAACCCGGCTCCGGCGAGCTGAAGGTTCCCCACCGCTACTGGCCGATGGACGAGAACTGCCAGTACTTAAATGTCTGGACTCAGTCGATCGACAAGGACGCCAAAAAGCCGGTCATGGTCTGGCTGCACGGCGGCGGATTCTCGGCAGGCTCTTCGATCGAGCAGGTCGCTTATGACGGCAAAAACATGAGCCAGTACGGCGATGTCGTTGTCGTTACGATCAACCACCGTCTGAACATCTTAGGCTATCTCGACCTCTCCCCCTTCGGCGAGAAATACAAAAACTCCTGCAACGCCGGCAACGCCGATATGGTCGCGGCACTCAAATGGGTGCATGAAAACATCGCTTCCTTCGGCGGCGATCCCGAAAACGTCACCATCTTCGGTCAGTCGGGCGGCGGCATGAAGGTCTGGACGCTGATGCAGACGCCCGAAGCGGACGGTCTCTTCCATAAAGGCATTATCCAGTCGGGTCTTCTCGACGGTCTTGGACTCGGTGCCGACGCGTTCGGCAAAAAAGCCGACGGTACCGAAATCGTAAAGGCGCTGATGAAAGAGCTGGGCTTTGATAAAGTCGAGCAGCTCGAAACCGTTCCCTATGACGATCTGGCGGAAGCCTACAACAAGGTCGCGCCCGTCCTCGCAAAAGAAGGGAAATATATCGGCGGAAGCGGCCCGCTCTCCAACGAGTTCTATGACGGCGACCCCCGCGACGTCGGCTTCAACGCCCACGCCAGAACGATCCCCGTCATGATCGGCACCGTTCTCGACGAGTTCATGGGCTTTGGCCCCGGCAACCCCAACCGCAACACGATGACCGCTGAAGAGGCGCGCGCGATGATCGCAGGCGTTTACGGCGAGGAAAATGCCGACGAGATGATCGCGCTGTTTGAGAAAGCCTATCCCGGAAAGAACCTCTGCGACCTCGTCACCCTCGACTCTGCTTTCCGCGCTCCGACCAAGGACTTTATCGCGAAGAAATCCGAGTGCCCCGAAGCGCCGACCTATTCGTATATGTTTGCCTACGAATTCCCGGTGGACGAAGGCGCAGGCCCCTGGCACTGCTCCGAGATTCCGTTTGTTTTCCACAACACCGAACTGGTTCCTGTCTGCAACAAACCCGGCGTATCGGACGAACTGGAACATCGGATGTTTGCCGCCTGGACCAACTTTGCCAAATACGGCGACCCGAACGACGTAAGCCTGCCTGAATGGCCCGCCTGCAAGCCCGGCGACGAAGCCTGCATGATCTTTGACGAGACCTGCGAGGTTCGCCACAATCACGATAACGAACTGATCAAAAAGCACCTCACCTGTGCTCCGAAGTTCGGCATGGGCCACGTTGAAATTCAGCACTAAGCAAAACCTTTCTGCCCCGTTCCGGTATTCCCGGGACGGGGTTTTTCTGTTTCGTCATACCTTTCTTCCGCGCGGCGTACACTGGCGTACACTGACGTACACTGGCATACACTAACATAATCAGAAAACACGAAGAGAGGAACGCTATGAATCGGAAATACAAGGCTGAGCGTTTTATATGGACGGCACTTTTTCTCCTGCTCATCATCTTCTGCCAAACCCGATCCGAACCGGCTTTAATGATCCCTGTTTCAGCGGAACCCACCATGGAGACCGCCATGGAGACCGCCATTTCAGCGGCCGAATACCTTCAGCCCCTGCCTGAACTTTCAGCCAGATCCGCCTGTGTCATGACGGGGAACGGGATCCTTCTCGGCGGAAAAGAGGAGCGGACATTTTTACCGATCGCTTCGACCACCAAGATTCTGACCGCTCTTCTGACGTTGGAAATGGCGGAGGGGCGGATGGATATTCCCTTTTTGACCGGGAACGAAGTGAGGGTCGAAGGTTCTGCGCTCGGGATCAAACCGGAAGCCGAGGTCACACCGCGGCTGCTGGTATGGGGAATGCTTCTTTCATCCGGAAACGACGCGGCGGAAGCGGCGGCCGCTCATTTCGGCGGGAAGGAAGCCTTTCTTCTTCGGATGAATCACCGCGCGCAGACGATCGGCATGGAGGAAAGCTATTTTCTTACGCCATCGGGGCTGGATGCCGAATCAGACGGAAAAAGCCACGGCAGCACAGCGCGGGATATGGCGCTTCTTGCAGCAGAGGCGCTTCAAAACCCCGATTTTCTTGAAATCTGTTCTTCCAAATCGGGGCATATGGAGGTGGGCGGCGTTTCCTACTGGATGACCAATCACAATAAGCTGCTCGGCCGTTTCCCGGGGTGTATCGGCGTCAAGACCGGCTATACCAAAAAGGCAGGGCGCTGCCTGATCGCGGCGGCGGAGCGGGATGGAGCCCGGATCATCGTCTCTCTTCTGAACGCGCCGAACGACTGGGAAGAGGCCGAAACGCTTCTTAACTGGGGATTTTCTCAGCTGAAAGAGGTAACGCTGACCTGTCCGGGGCTTCCCGATTCGGTAAAGATGAAAAGTGCGCCGACCGTTTTTCTGGCGCCCGGCGAAACGCTTGTTCCTTCCTTTGCCCTCTCTCCTTCCTTAGAGAGGAACGGGGAAACCGCCGCAGGAATCGTCAAATGGACTGATCAAAACGGGGTCACCCGCGCATGGACAGCGCTTGAATGGACGGAAAGATGACTTTTGAAAAAATACGTGTTATAATAGAGATATATTGGCAAAGGAGGCGTTTTAGATGTTCCGTTCCATCCGCTATTTTCATGAGATCGTCCGCACCGGCAGCTTTTCCGAAGCGGCGGCGGCCTGCCATATCTCCCAGTCCGCCATCTCTCAGCAGATACAGTCGCTCGAGCGGGAACTCGGATTTACGCTTTTTGAGCGGAAAGGGAGAGGAATCCAACTGACGCCCGCCGGAGAGTATTTCTGCCGGAAAACGCTCGTCCTCCTTTCGGACTACGACCGGATCTGCCGGGAAGCCGAAAAAATTGCTTCCGGAGACGGAGCAACGCTTCGGCTGGGGTATCTGCGCAGCTACGGAAGCGTCGAGTTCCAGCTGGCAGTAGAGGAATTTGCCGCCCGATTTCCGAAGGTCGATATCGATATCTTCCGCGGCACCCATGAGGAGACCTACCGGATGCTGGTATCGGGACAGATCGACTTAAACTTCAACGATCAGCGCCTCCGGTTTTCCGACCGGTACAACAACCTGATCCTGACGACGGTACCCTGCTGCATCGAAATCTCCTCCCGCCATCCCCTTGCACAGCTTGACCGGATCAACACCGAGGAACTGAAAAACCTTCCCGGTATTCTGGTCAGCTCTCCCGCCGAGCAGGAAGTGGAAAGCGAATACTACCGGAATATTTTCGGGTTTTCCGGAGACTTTCTTTTTGCGGAGAATCTGGAGGATGCGCGGCTGATGGTCGTAAGCGGAAAAGGCTTTATACCTGCCGACGGAAGCGGAAAGGTCGAAAACTTTGCCGGAACGATCACCCGCATCCCGCTCATCCACAAAGGAGAGCCGCTGACCCGAAACTACTGTGCTTTCTGGAGCAGAGAAAACTCCGGGTACTATGTAGAGACGTTTGCCGACATTCTGAAAAAGCAGTTTCAC
This sequence comes from Oscillospiraceae bacterium, assembly GCA_022770625.1. Lineage (GTDB taxonomy): Bacteria > Bacillota > Clostridia > Oscillospirales > Ruminococcaceae > Faecivivens. Next base: position 16,155 of record JALEHK010000048.1, read on the forward strand.
CCCGATGAAGAATAAGGACGGACGAAGCCGATGATGTATTTTCACCGGCTTCGTTTTATTTATCAGAAAAACTTATAGAAAACGTCCGAAAGAAAAATTGATGGCGGGCGCGCTCCTCTGTATAATAAAGACGGAAACCAAAACAGAATTATGAAAGTGCTTGCCATCAGTTCCAGCCCGCGCAAAGGCGGAAACCTGCCGGAAGGTTCAGAAAATCTTTAAGGACATGAATCTGATTCCCTGCACCGCCTGCCGCTGCTGTACCGCCGGATGTCCGAAGCAGATCCCGATCCGGAAGCTGCTCAAAGACGTCGCGGCGGAATTTGAGAAAAAAGCGGTATCGTTTCGGACAAAACGATACCGACATCATCTAAGGAGGAATTTTTATGCAGACAAGAAAAATCGGAACGGATACCGTATCGGCTGTTGGACTCGGCTGCATGGGTATCACCCATGCCAGCGGCGAACCGATGACGGTCGAAGCCGGAGCCAAAGTTATCGAAGCGGCTTATGAGATGGGCTATACCCTTTTCGACACCGCTGAATGCTATACCGGCGTCAACCCCGACGGAACGACCGCCTATAACGAAGAGGTCGTCGGCAAGGCGATCAAGCCCTTCCGTGACAAAATCTTTCTCGCGACCAAGTGCGGCGTTACCCACGGCGGCGACCATCTGATCCTCGACAGCAGCCCCGCAGCCATCCGCAAAGCGATCGACGGAAGCCTTCTGCGTCTCGGCACCGATCATGTCGATCTTTATTACCAGCATCGGATTGATCCCAAGGTCGAGCCGGAAGTAGTCGCCGAAACGATGGCGAAACTGATTAAGGAGGGGAAAATCCGCTACTGGGGTATTTCTGAAACGACCGAAGAATATCTCCGCCGTGCCAACGCCGTCTGCCATGTCTCCGCGATCCAGAATCGCTATTCGATGATGGCCAGATGGTACGAGCCGCTTTTCCCTGTCTGTGAAGAGCTTGGAGTTACTTATGTCGCTTTCTCTCCCCTTGCCAACGGATTCCTTTCCGGGAAGTACACCGACAAGACCCAGTTTGAAGGAAACGCCGATTTCCGCAGCAGAATGCCGCAGTACACCGGTGAGGGCTATGAAAAGGGGCAAGCACTTCTTTCCCTGCTCCGGCAGATGGCGAAAGAGAAAAACGCAACCCCCGCACAGATCTCTCTGGCGTGGATGCTTAGCAAAAAGCCGTTCATCATCCCGATCCCCGGTAGCCGCAAGCCGGAGCGCTTAAACGAAAACCTTCATGCGTCGGACATCCTTCTTTCGGCGGATGAAATCAAAGCGATCGATGAAAAACTCGACGGCATGGATTTTGAAGTCTTTGGCGGACACAAATAAGCGATCAACGAAAAACCGGACGCTCTCTGAAAAATGAGAGCGTCCGGTTTTTTACTGTTCTTTCTCTTCTTCCGGCTCTTCTGCCGGCTTTTCTTCCGGCATTTTATCGCCAAGTCTTGCCTTCATACGAAAATCCTGATGATTCTGATGATCGATCAGCGTCCGGATGCGATCCTCCGTCAGCTTGACCTCTTCGTAAAACGTCATCGCCGAAATACGGGTCGAACCGTGTCCGAGAATGATCGTCTGCTCCAGATTATCCGAGGTTGCGACCCGAACCCGGCGTTTGCGTGGCTCCTTTCCGAGAGCGTAGGTCACCTTTTCAATATACATATCCGCCGTTTCGGCTTCTTCGGTATAGACGATATAAACGTCTCCCTGACGCTCGACCTTGGCCTTTCCGCCCTTGACCCGATAGGCGTCAAAGACAACGATCAACCCGCACTGCTTCATTCCCTGATAGTTTTCCAGGATGTCGATCAACGCCTGACGGGCGGCGTCAAGATTCACGGCTGCCTGACTTTTCAGTTCTTCCCACGCGAAGATGATGTTATAGCCATCGACCAGCAAAAACTCGTCCGCTTGTTCCATCTCGCTGAGCAGCGCCGCCTTATCCATCTGACGGACGGTATTCTGCGGAAGAAAATCCCGGCGCTTCACTTCGCCGTAGGTGCGGCGGAAGATTTCTTCAAGCTGGCGATCCTCCTCGCGGGTTCCGGTATAGGCGCTTCGCCCCGAAAACCGCGCAGGCGGCGCGCTTACCGGCTCTTCTTTCTCTTCGGACGGAAAGGCCATGCAGGGCAGATGCATTCGTTCCTTCGCTTCCCGCCAGCTTACAACGACGCCCGCGCCGTGAGAACAGAAGATCGAATCGGGTGTGTTTTCAAGATCCGCTTCCGGATTGTAGCCGGTCTGCGCGATCACCTCTTCCGCGTTGTGGCAGGGGCGATACCCCTCCACCCGGCAGGAGAGCTTTCCGCGGCCTTTGGTATAGGCGGCCACCTCAGTCTGGTAATCCCGCATCGTCGCGACCGGCGCACGTCCGGTCAGCCTGCTCATCCCACCCACCGGTTCCGGCGGGTCAAAGCTTCCGAAGCGCATCTCGATATCATGCATCGCCCGCCCGACGTTTTCATTCGGCACCGTAAGGGTAAAGGTGTACCACGGCTCTAAAAGCCTGCTCTCGGCCTGCATCAGTCCCTGACGGACGGCGCGGTAGGTCGCCTGACGGAAATCGCCGCCCTCGGTATGTTTGACGTGCGCTTTTCCCGCGATCAGCGTGATCTTCATGTCGGTGATCGGGCTTCCGGTCAGAACGCCCAGATGCTCTTTCTCTTCCAGATGGGTCAGGATCAGCCGCTGCCAGTTCCGGTCGAGATCGTCCTCGCTCACCCGGCTTTCAAACTGCATCCCGCTTCCCTCTTCGCCCGGTTCCAGCAGCAGATGCACCTCGGCGTAATGACGGAGCGGCTCAAAATGCCCGACCCCTTCGACCGGGGAGAGGATCGTTTCTTTATAGACAATACTCCCCTCGCCGAAGCTGACTGCCATCCCGAACCGGTCAAGGATCACCCGCTCCAGGATCTCAAGCTGAACCTCGCCCATCAGCTGAAGGTGGATCTCACCGGTCTGTTCATTCCAGACCATATGCAGCTGCGGATCCTCTTCCTCAAGCTGGGAGAGCTTTCGATAGCTGTCAAAAACCGATACCCCATCCGGAAGGATCAGCCGGTAGGTCAACACCGGCGTCAGCGCCGGAGGAGAAGCGTTTTCCTCAAAGCCAAGCCCGTCTCCGGGAAGCGCCCGGCCGAGCCCCGTCACCGCGACAACTGAACCGGGCGCGGCGTATTCTGCCAGCCGGTATTTGGCGCCGGAATAAACGCGGAGCTGATCTGCCTTTTCCTTCCACCGCTTTCCGCTCGATATTCCGCTTAGTTCTTCCTTGACCGAAAGTCCACCGCCGGTGATCTTCATGAAAGTGAGCCGCGCCCCGGCCGCGTCCCGGCTTACCTTAAAGACGCGCGCGCCAAAAGCTTCCCCATACTCAGGCGCCGGAAGAAACCGGTCGATTCCCGAAAGAAGCGGTTCGATCCCGGTCAGTTTTAATGCCGAACCGAAATAGCAGGGAAAAATCCTTCTCTCCGCGACCGCACTCCGAAGTCCGTCATCCGATATGCAGCCACTTTCCAGATAGCTTTCCAAAAGCTCGTCTCCGCACATAGCCGCCTGTTCATAAAAAGCGTCCGGATCCTCTTCCCGGAGAGAAAAGTCGATGCAACCGTCGCCGAACGTTTCGCGCAGAGACGCAAGCACCGCTTTTCTCCCCTCTCCATCCGGAGAAGCGGTGTCTAAAAGATCGGTTTTGTTGATAAAAATAAAGACCGGGATCTCATGCCGGGCGAGGAGGTTCCATAGCGTTTCGGTATGACCCTGCACCCCGTCGGTTCCGCTGATGACTAAAACGGCCGCATCCAATACCGAAAGCGTCCGCTCGGTCTCAGCGGAAAAATCGACATGTCCGGGGGTATCGAGAAGGGTCGCTTCCTTTTCACCGAGCGGAAAGACCGCCTGCTTGGAAAAAATGGTGATCCCGCGTTCCCGCTCCAGCACATCGGTATCAAGAAAAGCATCGCCGTGATCGACCCGTCCCGCCCGGCGCAGGCAGCCCGTTCGATAAAGGATTCCCTCCGAAAGAGTCGTTTTGCCCGCGTCAACATGAGCCAGCAGACCGATACAGATATGCCTTCCTTCTTTTCCGCTCATCAAAACCGCACTCCTTTTGTTACCTGAATACTGAACAAATTATATCATAAAAATCCGCCTTTGTCGAACCGCACCGAGAGAAAATTTCAGTAACGTGATTGACATATTTCCGCCGCTATGCTACATTTATGGTAACGGACTATGCGTCCTATCTGTGCAGAAAAAATCGGGCAGAAACGCACCCGTCATGGTACACTGAAGGCACAGCAAAGGAAAGGCAAAAAAGGAGGCCAAAGCTATGAACGGATGGAACGACGGCATCAGCCGTGCAATCGCGTACATCGAGGAAAATCTGACCGAGGAGCTTGATATGGACGAAATTGCCGCGCGGGCGTATGTATCGGGCTTTTACTTTCAGAAGATCTTCCATGTTCTCTGCGGGTTCACGGTCGGAGAGTATATCCGCAGCCGCCGGCTCACGCTCGCCGCACAGGAGCTGTGCGCATCCGACGTAAAGGTCATCGATCTTGCAATCAAATACGGATACGATTCTCCCGACAGCTTCACCCGGGCGTTCACCCGCTTTCACGGGGTCACTCCGTCCGCCGCTAGAAAAGAGGGCTGCACGCTGAACTTTGCCGCTCCGCTGAAAATCAAACTGACTTTGGAGGGAAGTACCATGCTCGAATACCGTATCGTGAAAAAAGACGCCATCATCTTCCTCGGCGTTTCGCGCCGCTTCAGCGAGGAAAACAGCTACAAAGAAATCCCAGAATTCTGGGACGAATATCTGAAAAGCGAACAGGCAAAGACCGTGCGCGGAATGTACGGAATCTGTCTGGACGGAAGCACCAAAAGCTTTGACTATCTGATCGCCGACGAATGCGCACCGGACGCGGAGGTTCCCGAAGGCTTTGAACAGAGATGCCTCCCGGGTGGGACATGGGCGGTCTTTCCCTGCCGCGGAAAGCTGCCGGACGCTTTGCAGACGGTCAACACCAAAATCTGGAGCGAATGGCTCCCGTCCTGCAAAAACTATCGTCTCGCCGGAAACTATAACCTGGAGCGCTATACCGAAGATCCCGAATATACCGAGATCTGGCTCCCGGTCGAGCCGGTGACTACCGAATAATCATTTTTACAGCAAAACGGCGGTTTCTGCATATTCATCCGTGCAGAAACCGCCGTTCTTTTTATGATTGCCGTCAGCCGGTCACATCTCCGTATTTTTCCCGGATCATTCCGGTCAGAAAGTCAGCGGCCTGCTGATAGCCGCTTCCCTCGGGCGCTTTTTCCCCTCTCCAGGAAGCGTAATAAACGATGTCCTCGTCAATTTCCTCCGCTTTCCCGATCATCAGATCATAGAGGGTCTCGCTCGCCGCGGTAAAACGGATGCCTTCCGGGTCGCCGGCCGGAAAGGTTCCGCACAGATAATGAAGCGTCCCATCCGGCATCAGAAGCTGAACTTCGGAAATATACCAGACGCCTGCTTCCGACGTCTTTTTACCGCACTGGCGGTGATAATATTGAGCCATACGGGTTCTCCTTTCGGAATCAGGTCTTTCTCAGATGCTCTCGTGGAAGGTGCGGCTGATAACTTCCAGCTGCTGTTCACGGGAGAGACGGTTAAAGTTGACCGCATAACCGGAAACGCGGATGGTCAGGGTCGGATATTTTTCCGGATGCTCCATCGCGTCGATCAGCAGTTCACGGCGCATGACGTTGACGTTCAGGTGATGCGCGCCCTGTGCAAAATAGCCGTCGAGAATCGCGACCAGATTGCGCTCTCTTTCGTCCTCACTCTTGCCCAGTGCGGTCGGAACGATCGAGAAGGTATTGGATACGCCGTCCTGGCAGACATTACGGTAGGGAATTTTCGCGACCGAGTTCAGCGAAGCGAGCGCGCCGTTAATATCTCTGCCGTGCATCGGGTTTGCGCCGGGAGCCAGCGGTTCGCCGACCTTTCTTCCGTCGGGCGTAGGACCGGTCTTTTTGCCGTACATGACGTTGGAGGTAATGGTCAGCGCCGAAAGGGTGTGATGCGCGCCGCGGTAGAGCGGGTGCTTTTTCAGCTCATTCGAGAAGTAGGTGACCGCTTCAACGGCAAGATCATCTACCCGGTCGTCGTCGTTGCCGTACTTGGGGAAGTCGCCGCTGACGGTGAAATCGACCGCAATGCCCTGAGAATTGCGGATGGGCTTGACCTTGGCGTACTTGATGGCCGAGAGCGAGTCGGCCGCAACCGAAAGCCCCGCCATGCCGAACGCCATCAGCCGTTCCACATGGGTATCATGCAGCGCCATCTGGGAAGCCTCATAGGCGTATTTATCGTGCATATAGTGGATGATGTTGACCGCATCGACATACAGTCCCGCCACATAGGAAAGAACCTTCTTATAGTTAGCGAGAACCTTCTCGTAGTCGAGAACCTCGTCGGTGATCGGCTCAACGCCGGGAACGACCCTGGTTCCCTTCAGCTCGTCCACGCCGCCGTTGATCGCGTACAGGAGAGACTTTGCCATGTTGGCGCGTGCGCCGAAGAACTGCATCTGCTTGCCGACGGTCATCGCCGATACACAGCAGGCAATCGCGTAATCATCGCCGTAGATCGGACGCATGACGTCATCGTTCTCATACTGGATCGAGTCGGTCGCAATCGACATCTTCGCGCAGTAGCGCTTGAAGTTTTCGGGCAGCTTCTCACTCCAGAGAACGGTCAGGTTGGGTTCGGGCGCGGTACCGAGATTGGTCAGAGTATGGAGATAGCGGAAGGAGTTCTTGGTGACCAGCGGCTTGCCGTTGATGCCGACGCCGCCGATCGACTCGGTGACCCAGGTGGGGTCGCCGCCGAACAGCTCGTTGTACTCAGGCGTGCGCAGATGACGGATCAAACGCAGCTTGATGATGAACTGGTCGATCAGTTCCTGTGCGCCCTCTTCGGTCAGCGTGCCGTTTTCAAGGTCGCGCTGGATATAAATGTCCAGGAAGGTCGAGGTGCGTCCGATCGAGGTTGCCGCGCCGTTATTCTCCTTGGTTCCGGCGAGATACGCCATATATACCGCCTGCACCGCTTCCTTTGCGTTTTTCGCGGGCGCAGAGATATCAACGCCGTATTTGGCCGCCATCGACTTGATCTTGCCCAGTGCGCGGATCTGCTCGGAAACCTCTTCGCGTTCGCGGATCAGCTCTTCGGTCATCGGCCCGTCCAGTTCGCGCAGATCTTTCTGCTTCTGCTCAACCAGATAGTCGATACCGTAAAGAGCGACTCTTCTGTAGTCGCCGATGATGCGGCCGCGGCCGTAGGCATCGGGAAGTCCGGTCAGAAGCCCGGCGTGGCGGGCGGCGCGGACTCTCTCGGGATACGCGTCGAATACGCCTTCGTTATGGGTCTTGCGATATTCGTGGAACTTGGTCTCAATATCGGGATTCAGCGTATAGCCGTACTGCTTTAAGCTGCTCTGTGCCATTCTCATGCCGCCGTAGAGGTTGACGATTCTCTTGAGCGGCGCGTCGGTCTGAAGGCCGACGATTATTTCGTTGTCGCGGTCGATATAGCCGGGAGCAAAGTTGTCGATACCGGAGATGATGTCGGTCTCTACGTCAATAACGCCTTTTTTGATCTCCTCAACGATCAGTTCGCTGCACTTTTCCCAGACCTTTGCCGTCTTTTCGCTTACTCCGGCGAGGAAAGAATCATCTCCATCGTACAGGGTATAGTTTTTCTGAATAAAGTTGCGGACGTTGATCTCATCCATCCAGACGCCGTCCTGAAAATCTTTCCAGGGGCCATTTTTCAGTACAGTTTTATCCATTGTGATCTTCCTTTCATTTTCAGCTGCGGATTTCCGCGTTTTTTCCAATATCACCGAAATACTTTTCCTGCAGCGCTCCGCAGCGCTCCGGGTCCATGACCGGTGTACTGCAAAGGGTATAGGGAATCCCCAGCAGGTCGTATTTATGTACGCCCAGCCGATGATAAGGGAGAAGTTCTACCCGAAGGACTCCCTCGATCCCATCAATGTAACGTCTGAGGGCGGCGAGATGCTCCTCGCCGTCGGTAAGTGAGGGGACTACGACATGACGGATGATAAACGGAACCTTCATCTGCTGTGCAAGCGCCAGAAAGCGCTCGGTCTTGCCGATATCCTGCCCGGTGATCGCGCGGTAGGCGTCCGGATTCTCATGCTTGATGTCATAAAGAATCAGATCGGTCTTTTCAAGGACGGAGAGAAGCTTCTCCTCTCCGCACTCAAAAAATCCCGCCGAATCGATACAGGTATGGATTCCGTTTTTTTTGCACAGGGTCAGCATCTCGAGCAGAAAATCCGGCTGCATCAGCGGTTCTCCGCCCGAAAAGGTCACTCCGCCTCCCGAAGCGCGGTAGTAGGTTGAAAATCGTGTGAGTTTTTTCAGAAGCGCCTCGGGTGAGGTCGGCGTGCCTTCTTTTTCCTTCCAGGTGTCCGGATTGTGGCAGTACCGGCAGCGAAGCCTGCACCCCGACAGAAAGACGACCGTGCGAATGCCCGGCCCATCGACCAGCCCCATCGATTCGATTGAATGAATATAGCCGTCCAAAGCGTTTCCTCCTTTCTCTCTATGGCCCGCTTTCCGAGCAGCGCCCCTTCGGCTGTTCGAAAAGCGAAACGCTCACGAAAAAAGGCCGGCCGAGAGGGCATAAGCGCTGCCCAGACGGTCGGCCATTGACAATCATACTCCTCTGCGGTTTATACCCGCTTATCCGTCAGTCATATGATCCTGTATCTAAAGAATATCACGAATAGGAATGAGTGTCAATGGACGAAAAGAGAATAAATCAGAAGAAAAAAAACGTCTTTTTTGTAAATCATACCTAATAAGTAGGAAATTTATGACATTTTGTATTTTCGTATCGCTTTTCCCCAAACTTTTCGTCCTTATAAAGACGCCTTTAATAAAAATTAAGAGAAAAATCCCGTTCTTTTCTTGTAAAGAAGCACTTTTTCTGCTATCATAAGAGTAGTATCTATCGGATTTTGAAAGGATGATTTTCATGATTTCGCAAAACCGGAAACTCTATTCGATCCTCGCATATATCTGGATCCTCTGGATCGTCGGACTCGCCTGTGCGCCGGATGATCCGGTCGTCAAGCGCCGGGTCAATGAAGGCTTAAACCTCTTCCTGATCTGGACGCTCGCAAGCATCCTCGCCTTTATCCCGATCCTCGATATTTTAGGCTCGCTCCTGTATATCCTCGCAGTGGTTCTGATGGTCCTCGGAATCGTAAGCGTGGTCAGGGATGACGATAAGCCGCTCCCGATCCTGAGCATCATTACCCTGATCCGGTAAAGCCGGTCATTTTCATGAAACCAAACAGCCGCCGTTCTCCATCCGGAAAACAGCGGCTGTTTTTTACGTTTTTACGGGGTTACATGATCCCGCAGTCGTCATAATCTTTCCATTTTTCGCGGTAGGCGCGTTCGCTTACATACCGGTAGAGCAGATAAGCAGCCGCAGAAATCAGCGTCATGATCCCCAGTACAAGGGTCACAAACGAACGGTTTTCCATTCTGCTGTGCCAATCAGAAGAATCAAACATCTTCATTTTTTACCTCGCTTTCCATCGAAAAAGCAGCTTTCTTCCGGCAGGAACTCTCTTTTTCGGGATACCCCCACCCATCGATCCCGCTGCGCCGAAGCGCACCGAAAAGGCGATAGGTAAAGCCTCTGTCCTTTCTTTCCATCTCCGCCAGCCATTCCTTCGTCTCTTGGCGGGTGGTCGTTCCGTCGGCCGGACATTTGTTTTTGACGATCGGAAGACCTTCTCTGGCCGCCGCCCGACGGATATCCGCTTCGGGCGCCAGAACGAGCGGACGGATCACCGTCAGGTTCTTCCCATCCAGTTTTGTCATCGGAGAAAAGCATCCGATCCGCCCTTCGCGGAAAAGATTCATCACAAAAGTCTCGACCGCATCGTTATAGTGATGCCCGAGTGCGAGCTTATTGCAGCTGAAACTCTCTGCCGCCGTCTGGAGCGCGCCCCGTCTGAGGCGGGCGCAGAGGCTGCACGGATGCTCTTCCTTCCGATGGTCGAACACGATCGGCCCGATCTCGGTCGGAACGATATGATACTCGATCTTTCTTTTCGCCGCAAGCGCTTCGATCGCCCGGTAATCTCCCGGTTCTCCGCCGAAATGCGGATCAAGGGTGATCCCGACCACGGTAAAGTCAATCCCGATAAAGGAGCGAAGCCGTTCAAGCCCCGTCAGAAGCACGACCGAGTCCTTTCCGCCCGAAACGCCGACCGCAACCCGGTCGCCGTCCGAGAGGAGCTGAAACTCCTGAACGGCCTTGCGCATATAACCCAGGATTTTCTGCACTTACAGATCCCCGAACAGCGGTTCACCGTAAACGCCCGCGTCATGAAGCGCTTTGAACGCGTCGATGACCGTCTGTTTGTCCTCGGCATAGGTAACGCCGAACCATTTGTCGTTCGTGGTGAGCACCTTAACGCCCGCCTTTCCGGATTTGATGGTTTCGTCGATCACGGTCGGGAGAAGGTACTCGGATTTGAGGTCGCCCTCTTTTACGTTGTCCAGAAACTCGCCGAAGCCCTTTTCCAGCACCTCAAAAATGTCCGGAGTCAGCCCCCAGAGGTTCATCGAAACCAGCGACTTAGGATCGACCGGAACAAGCGCTCCGTTTTCTCCGGGAACCGCCGCTCCGTCCGCCGTCTTGACGATATCATGCGTCTCGACAACGCCGGTCAGCATCCCGTTCTCGTCCGCCTGACAGATGCCGCGGGTCACGCTTCCATTGTCCGAAAGGGTGTTTCCGAGGATGAATCCGGCCATGCAGTAGGCGCCGGGCTTATTCCCATGCTCCGCCAGATAGTCATGCAGAAGGGTAAACGCCTCTTTGCCGTAGTAATCGTCTGCGTTGATAATCGCAAAAGAACCTTTGACCAGATCCTTGCAGGCGAGGATCGCCTGACCGGTGCCCCAGGGTTTGCTGCGTCCTTCGGGGCAGCGTCTTTTGCCGGGAAGATCGTCCAGTTCCTGAAACGCGTATTCGACCGGGCAGAGTTTGGAAAGCCGGTCGCCGACCATTTCATGGAAGGTCTTTTCAAGTTCTTTGCGGGTGACGATGACCACACGGTCAAATCCCGCTTTCAGCGCATCGTGTACCGAATATTCCAAAATGACTTCTCCGCCGGGGCCGACCGGTGTCAGCTGCTTGATCCCAGCGCCGAAACGTGAACCGATACCTGCCGCCATAATGACAAGATCCATTTTCAACACTCCTGTTCCTGAATCTAATTTCTCTAAAAATAGTCCGGGGTAATTTCCGCCTACATTCTACCCTCTTTTTTTATAAAAGTCAACACTCATTTCCCTTCCGGAACAAATTGCTCCGCTGGGCGCGCTGACCCCTTCCGAGCGACCGGACGGCGCTTTCCGCCGCCAGCATTCCCGAACTCCATGCCCACTGAAGATTAAATCCGCCGCAGTCTCCATCAATATCGTAAAGCTCCCCTGTGACAAAAAGCCCCGCCGCTTTTTTCGACTGCATACTTTCCGGATCAAACTCTCCGGTATCTGCGCCACCGATCGTGACCTGCGCATTTTTCAGACCGTTATCCCCCGTGATGCGGATCGGAAAGGCTTTCAGCAGAGCGGCCACCTTTTTCAGTTCTTCTTTTCCGAGCGTTCCCGCTTCTCGCGAAAGAGGAGCGGCTCCTGCCGATTTTAAGATACACTGTCCGAGTCGTTTGGGAATAAAGCCGGTGAAATAGTCCTCGAGCTTCCGCTCGGGATGGAGTTCCTTTCTCCGGATCAGCATCTCTAAAAGCTCCGGATAGGAAATCTCCGGAAGAAAATCGACCGAAAGGACAGGCGTTTTCCCGAGTTTCATCAGCCGCACCGCCGCTTCGGAAATGAGCAGCACCGGAGGCCCTGATACGCCGTAATCGGTAAAGAGAAGCTCGCCCGATTCTTTCCGGCAGACTCTTTTCCCGTCCAAAAGGGTGAGCACAGCCTGGAACTTACTTCCGGAAAGTCCTTTGATTCCGGTCATATCCGCTTTCAGTTGAACGATCCCCGCCATCCGCGGCGTGATCGTATGCCCAAGGCTCTGAAGCAGCTTGTACCCGCCGGTACAGCCGCCAAGACCGGCAGACGCCTCTCCCCCGCAGGAAAGGATCAGCTTTTCCGCAAAGACCTCTTCCTCCCCGTTTTCGGACGTAAGCCGCAGCCGGAAGCCGCCCATTTCCCGCCGCAGAGCCGAAACCTCGGTTCCGGTCAGCGTCTCGATCCCAAGCCGTTCCAGTTCCATCCGAAGGACGTCCACGACCGCGGCGGCCTGAAGGCTCATCGGGAAGAGCTTTCCGTTTTCCTCTTCGGCAAACGGAAGTCCCATCTTTCCGAAAACCTCTTCGACCCTTTCGACTGGAAAACGCCCCAGCGCCGGAAGGACAAACTCCGGGTGCGCGCCGTGGTAATGCTCAATGGACGCGTTCCGGTTGGAGATGTTGCAGCGTCCGTTTCCGGTCGCCAGCAGCTTTCTTCCGACCCGCGCGCCCCGCTCGATCAGAAGGATCCGGCTTCCGGGGATCTTCCCTGCGGCAGTGATCGCGGCGATCATGCCGGACGCCCCGCCGCCTGCGACCGCAATCATATATGATGTCATAGACTTCATGGACGGCATGGACTTCATGGATGTCATAGGCTTCATGGATGTCATGGACTTCAAGATTTATTTCTCCTTTTTCTCTTCCATCCGAACGATGACCGGCTTTGATTCCTTTGGAGAAACTGTGGAAGGTCTTGCACTTTTAACAGACGGCTTTTTCACCGCCTTCGCCAGCATCGACATTCCCTTTCCTTCCATAAGCTGCCGCCCGAACCGGTAATATTTCCGGACATACTCGCTTTTGCGCTGCTCAAATTCCGCCCGGATTCCCCGAAGCTCTTCCTTCAGATCCTGCATTTCCTGTTCAAGAAGCGAGCTTCTCTTGTCGCGGGTATACCGCTCGATGACATAACCGTATCGTTTGACCGCACGGCTGACCGCGTCATTCCACGAAAGATAGATTTCTTCCGATGCATAGCGCCCGATTTCTTTCAGCTTATCCCGATCCTTGCAGGCGGCAAGGATTGCCTCTCCCATCGAATCGCCGTTTTCTTCGATCAGGATACCGTTGCGCCCGTCGGCAATTCCTTCCGCCGCGCAGCTTCCTCTGACCAGTACCGCCGGACAGGAGCAGGCCGCCGCTTCCCGGACGACGATCCCGTTGGTATCATAGGTAGACGGGAACAAAAACAGCTCTGCCAGCGAAAAATAGCTTCTCAGTTTTTCACGGTCCTGTATGGCACCGGTAAAGATACAGTTTTCCCGGATTCCAACGTCGCCGCAGTAGCTTTCGATCTCGGCTCGGTCGGCTCCGTCCCCGACAAAAAACATCTTAAAACGCGCGCCCTCTTTTTTGGCTTTGGCAAGCCCGTCGATTGAGATCCGGACGCCCTTGTACCACATCATCCGGCCGACAAACAAAAAGACGGTCTCTTCCGGATCGATCCCATATTCCAGGCGCATCTTGGAAAGCGTTTCTTCATCGGTGCGCCCGCGGGTAAAATCAACGCCGTTTTCCATCACGATATATTTTCCCTGATAACCGAGACTTTTCAGATTCTCACCGGCGCCTTCGCTTACGACCCATACCTCGTCGCAGGCGTTGATGTTGTTAAGCAGGAGCTTGAGCGAAGCGCTGCGCACCGGGTTTAAGGCGACCCGCTTCTCAATATCGACGTCAAACTTGGTGTGATAGGTAAACACGATCGGCGCCCCGGTATTATACCGCAGAATCCGCGCGACCAGCGTAGACATAAACGGGCAGTGGGTGTGAATCACGTCGATGTTCTGCCGCGCCAGATAGGTCTGCATCCGCAGGTCAAACGGGATCCCGCCCCGATAGCCGAGCCTTTTGGTCATCGCGGCGCTTGCATAGCGCACCACCTTAAAGGGATAATCGTCTTTTACGTGCGGATACCACGGGGTCGCAACGATCGCGTGGCCGTGGCTCTTTTCAATACACCGCGCATAGTTGAGCGTTGCGTTGGCCACCCCGTCGATTGTCGGCGGGAACGAGTCGTTGAGCAGACAAACAGTCAGCTTCTCCATAAGTATAATCCTTTCCGTCCGAGTAGACCCCGAACAGCTTTAATCCTTGATGGTTCTATTATACATGAATCCGCCCCCGTTTACAAGCGAAAGCCGTTTCAGAGAGATTTTATCCCTCAAAAATTCACCTTGCAGCATCGTTTTGGATCATGGATTTTGAAATACTCCCAAACCTTCTAACTTCCCTTTTCAGCAGTTTTTTCACTCACGCGGGAGTTTTGGCGGTTTTCAAGCCCCGCAGAGGGCGCTTGAAAATACCGGTCGCTCCGACCGGTAAGCTGAAACTCCATGTTTTTCCTTTGCGCAGAGCAAAGGAAAATAAGGGCTTTAGCCCTCTCGATACCCACGCCTCCTTTAAAAAGGGTTCGATCCTAAACTTTCTTGACCGTTTTTCGGACAGTTTACGCACTCCATGTTTTTCTTTGCGCAGAGCAAAGAAAAATTGGCATTCCGGCACAAGTTCATACTCTGCACAAAGGTTACAAGTAATCTGCACAGAAAATCCCTTTAACCAACTTGTAATTCCCTTCTCTTTTTCCATTGACTGAAAAGGCAAAAAATGAGTATAATGTTATTTGTAGAAATAGAGAAATACTCACCCTTGGCGGCTCAGCCGCACTCAAGAGAGGATTGAAGTGAAATGGCAAAAATGTTATATCAGGGACACGGAAGCGTCCGTTTTACTCTGGACGACGAAACCGTGATCTATCTTGACCCTTACGCAGGTGATGGATACGACCTTCCCGCAAACTACGTCTTTGTGACCCACGAGCACCACGATCACAATGTTGTGGATAAGATGCCCCACGCGCCCGGATGCCGGATCATCACCGAAAAGGACGTGATCCGAAACGGGAATTATCTGACCTTAAACCTCGGCGACTTTCAGGTTCGTGCGGTCGAAGCCTACAACGCCCACCACAACAAAGCGGAATGCGTCGGCTACATCTTCTTGCTGGATGGGAAAAAAATCTACTGTGCCGGAGACACCTCGACAACGGCCGAGATGGAAAAAATGGCTTTCCTGAATCTGGACTACGCCCTTCTCCCGATCGACGGCATCTACAACATGGGACCCATTGAAGCGGGGAAATGTGCGGCGATGATCGGTGCCAAGAAGGTCATCCCGATCCACATGGCGCCCGGAGCGCTTTTTGACCGCAGCAAAGCGGAAGAATTTCAGGCGGAAAACCGGCTGATCCTTGCCCCCGGCGAAGAGATCGAACTGTAAGAGAAAAGTCCTCCGTATGTGCGGAGGACTTTTTTACTGTCCATTTATTCGATCCGGCTGCCGGAAGGAGTTTTTCTGACGACGATCTGCTTATCGATCCGCCCGGCCAGTTCCCCGACATGAGAGATGATCCCGACCAGATGATCGCCCGCCGAGACCTCCGCCAATATCCCGAGCGCCAGTTCGAGCGAATCGGCGTCCAGCGTTCCGAAGCCTTCGTCGATAAACATTGTATCCAGCTTGATTCCGCCGGACGAACGGGTGATGACATCCGACATCCCGAGCGCAAGCGAAAGCGACGCCATAAAGGTCTCGCCGCCCGAGAGTGTCTTGACGCTCCTCACCTTCCCGGTATAGGAATCGAAAACGCCGAGCGTCAAGCCGGTCTGAGAAGCGCCGTTTTGCTCTTCGGTACGGACGAGCTTATACTGTCCCGCCGACATGACTCTCAGCCGGCGGTTGGCCTCCCGGATCACCTCTTCAAAATAGGACGCCTGCACATACGCCTCAAACGAAAGCCGTCTCTTTCCGGTGAGGATTCCTGCGGCCGTCTGATACAGCTGCAACAGACGCGCGTGTCCGGACGCCGCCTTTTCAAAGAGCGGATACTGTCCCGATAGGGTCTCACGGATACGGACGTTGTTTTCCCGGCGGCGGTAGAGATCCCGCTGACGGGCGCGCAGCTTTTCTCCCTCGGCCGCCGCCGCATTCAGCGCCGATGCAAGTTCGTCCAGATCGGGGCGTTCCCGTCCGGCGGTCTCTTTTTTCAGCGTCTCGGAAAGAACGCTCAGCCGCTGCACGGTCTCTCTCCATCCGGCGGCATCCTTTTTCAGCCGCTCCGCTTCCGAAGGATCCATTCTTGCGGAAAGATAGGCGTTTTTATCGGCAAATCCGTTTCCGGAAAGGGCGTCCCGATAGCGGGAAACCGCCTCGCGGTATTCGGCGTCCGCCTTTTTTCCTTCCTCCTGAATCGCTGAAAGGGTGCTTTTGGCGGCGGAAAGGTTTTTGGCGGCCTGCTCCCGTCCGGCGCGTGCGGCGGTAAGTTCCTGCTCCAGGCGGGCAAGCGTCTGTTTTCTCCGGGCAAGGAGCATTTCCAGTTCTTCCGCCGATCCGCAGGGAAGTCCCGACCGGCTTTCGGTCACAGCGGCAGAAGCCTCGCTGAGCTTTCCGGCGGCCTTTTCGTGCGCCGCACGGCAGGCTTCCTGTTTTTCAGTCAGCGAAGCGATCTCCTGTTCGCATTTTTCCAGTTCGTTCTCGATCACCGAAAGCCGGGACACCTTTTTCTCCAGTTCCGACTGCTTTTCGGTCAGCTTTCCGATCCGCTCGCGGACAGAGGTTTCCTGAACAGAAAGATAGTCCGGAATCGCTTCCAGCTCCACGTTTTCCCCGAACGCGCCTTTGACCGAAAGGGCGAGATTTTTCTCCATCTCGTTGATCCGGGCGGTCGTTTCGCTTACTCTGCGGCTGCTCTCGGAAGAACGGGCGGTGGATTCCTTCTCGGACTCCTCGGCTTTTTTCAGCTGTTCCTCGGTCACCGCTCCCTCCGGAACGGCGGCGGGCGAAGGGTGATGAATCGACCCGCAGACCGGGCAGGGCTGTCCTTCTACCAGACTCTCCGCCAGAAAGCCCGCCTGATGAGCAAAAAACCGGGTACGGAGTTCCGAAAGGGTATTCTGCACACGGGTAAGCTGAACCAGATCCGACTTGGCAATCGCCTGAAAACGGGCGCGGTCACGAAGAGTCTCGCGGTAGGCCTTGACGGCGGCCGAGATCCGTCCGGTCAGCGTCAGCCGCTGCTGCTCCCGCTCCAGTTCACTCTTACTCTCAGCAAGTTGGACCGGTGCCTGACGAAGCTGATTCCGGCTGGCGGTAAGGTTGGCGCGGGTGCTCTTTTTTCCGGAAAGCTGTCTTGAAAAGCCCTCGGCTTCGTTTCGTGTCTTTTCTTCCTCGGCGGCAGCCGCTTTCTGCGCCGCGACCAGCGATTCCAGACGCTTAAACTGCGGACGCGCCTTTTCAAAGACCTCGATCTCTCCGGTCAGCCGGGTCTGCTGCGGAAGATTCTTTTCCCGAAGGGAAAGCTCTTTTTCCGCTTCTTCAAGCGCCGCTTCGCACTGGGAAAGGGTCTGCTGCGCGACGGAATGACCGGCGGCCGCTTCCGAAAGTCTGCGTCCCGCCCGAATGCAGGCGTCCGCTTCCGGCCGAACCTTTTCGGCGGCGGCAGCCAGTTCCAGCCGCTTTTCGGTATTCTCGATCTCCGATGCGCGCAGTTTCTGAAGGACAAGCTCCTGCTCTGCCTTTTCCAGACGGTCGAGCCTTCCGATCAGTTCTTCGCCCGATTGAACGGCCGCCGAAAGTCCGGCGCGAAGATCGTCGTTCGCGGCGATCTTTTTTAAAAGCTCTTGTTCGAAAGCCTGATCCAGTCTGACCGCCCGTTCAAGCGTTTCAAGGATCTTTTCCCGCTCATAAGGAGAATCGGACACCTTTTCCCATTCCTCCCGGGAAAAATCCTCTCCCATCTCCGGAAGCTCAATCTGCCCCTGTGTCATCAGGATCGAAGCGGAAAGGCTTTCCTTTTCGGCGCGGGCTTCCCCTTCTTTTTTACGGAGAAGCTCGGTAAATTTCGAGAAGTTCTCGGTCGAAAAAAGGGTGGTGAAGATCTTCTGACGGTCTTTGGACTCCGCGAGAAGGAGCTTCTGGAAATCTCCCTGTGCAATCATCGCGACCTGTGAAAACTGCTGGGCGGTCAGCCCGATAATCGATTCGAGACGTTCGTTGACGCTCTTAATGGAGGTCACAACACTCCCGTCCGGAAGGGTCAGTTCCGCGGTCGCCGGATGGATCGTCGTCCCCTCTCCGTTTTTCTTTTTCCGCTCGTATCGGGGAGAACGGGTCACGCTGTAACTTTTTCCGCCATAGAGAAAGCGGAGGGTGACGCTCGTCTCCACATCCGCTCCGGCGAACCCGCTTCGGAGTGATTCCGGGTCGCGGACGCTCCCGCTCGCTTCTCCGTACAGGGCAAAGGAGATTCCGTCGAAGATCGTCGTCTTTCCGGCGCCGGTATCGCCGGTGATCAGAAACAGCCCCTTTTCTCCGAATTTTTCAAAATCGACCGTTTCCGTTCCGGCATACGGCCCAAAAGCGGTCATACTCAGGGTACAGGGTCTCATGCTTCATCCTCTCCTTTCCCGTTTTCTTCAGCATCGTCCTGTGCGGCCTGTGCGGCCTGCGTGCGCTCGCCCGCCCATACTTCATCCATCAGCGATAAAACAAGCGCCTTATCCTCTTCGCTTAAATCTTTTCCCATCATCTGCCGGTAAAAGTCGGCAAAAAGCCGGGGCGGAGTCTTATGCTCAACCTCTTCTTCCTCCGGACTGTCGATATTTTCCGACGAGTTTCCTTCGTATTCCAGCCGCATGATATTCGGATAGACCTGCCGCAGACGGAACATCGGATCGGAAACCGGCTCTGTGTCGGTCAGCGTTACATGAAGATAATCCTCCGGGTCGGCGGCGCGCACCGTCTCTTCCCGGATCAGATTTTCAAGCGGCCCTTTGATCCGGCGCATATCGTGGAGCGGCGTCAGCGGCAAAAGCTCGATCTCCGGCTCCTCCATCCCTCGGAGCGTCACAAAAACGGCGGATTTTGCATATGCCGCCTCCGAGAAGGAATACTTCAAGGGAGAACCGGCATACCGAACGCTCTCGCGGGTCAGCCGCTGCGGGCGGTGGATATGTCCAAGCGCGACATACTGAAAAGGAAGGAAGTTGGATACATCCACGTTATCCGTTCCGCCGAGCGAAAGGATTTCCGAATCGCTCCGCTCAGGGGAAACGCCGCCCGCCGTCACAAACTGATGCGCGATCAAAACGCTCGGATATTCTTCTGAAAGAGAAAGCGAACGAATCACGCACCGCATCGCGTCGTCATAGCTTTTGATCTCCTCATCGGGATAAAAAGGACGGACGTTTGCGGGGCGGATAAACGGAAGAAGGTAAAAGTCCGCCTGATCCGAAGGATCCTCTTTGGCAGAGAGGGTCACCTTTTTCGGCGCGCCCTGAAACCGCCCGGCAAAATAGATTCCCTTCTGTTCAAAAATTCCGCTTCCGAATTCGAGCCGTTCGGGCGAATCGTGGTTTCCGCTGATGATGAGAAGCGGAATCTCCCGCTCCGAAAGCTCGGTGATGAACCAGTCGAGAAGAGTAACCGCGTCCGCCGGCGGTACCGGCTTATCGTAAAGATCGCCCGCGACCACCACCGCGTCCGGATGGCGGAAGTCGATCATCGAAAGTATCTCCCGGAGGATAAAGCGCTGATCCTCCAGCATCGAAAAATCCGCGACCTGCTTCCCGAGATGCAGATCGGCTATATGTAAGAATTTCATAACATCCTCCCACGCTTATCCTAGAGGTCTAACTTTTGTTCTATTATATCACAGAACCCCTGCCCGCGCAACGAACGCATGAAAACGCGTAAGACAAAAAAGCCGGAAAGTTTCCTTCCCGGCTCCCTTTTGTTATGACCCAATCACCGAAAAGGTATACCCATCCCGGTGCGCCGCATCGATAAAGTCCCCGAGCATCGCCGCGTTGTCGGCGGATACCGCGTGCAGAAGATAAATCGCGCCGTCGTGAAGCGCGCCCACCGCTTTTTCAAGCGCCGCCTCTGCACCGATTCCCTTTCCCTCTTCCCAGTCCTTATAAGCATAGCTCCAGAAAAGGGTCTTGTATCCCATCGCCTGCGCACAGGCAAGCGTCTGTTCGGAAAACTCCCCGCAGGGCGGCCGGAAAAGGGTGCAGGTATAGGAAAACCGATCGGCGAGCCGGTCGGCGAGAAGCCCCAGCTCTTCCCGCTGCCGCTCAAGACTAAGCTCCGGGAAGGAATGGTGGTTTTCGCTGTGGTTTCCGACCGCGTGCCCTTCCTCGATCATCCGCCCGACCAATTCCGGCGACCGCTCGACATAATCCCCGGTGACAAAAAACGCCGCCCGAACCTTTTTCTCCGAAAGGGTGTCCAGAATCTTTTCGGTGTACCCGTTTTCATACCCCTCGTCAAAGGTCAGATAGACCGTTTTCAGCCCCGGAACCGACGGCCCGATAAAATATGCCCCGTACTGCCCGTACTTTTCCTGAAACTGAAGGCTGGAGACCGGACGGTTTTCCGAATCAACCTGCCGCCCCTGTCCCCAGCCCTGCCCGGTTTTGTCAAGCCCGTTCAGCGCATCGTCTGAAACCGGCGTCAGACCCGGTTCGTTTTTTTTTGCGTTTCAACCGGGCTGATGGCCGAAACCGAACCGTCCCGGAGCGGCGGGTCGGTTTCATTCTTTTCGGTATCGTCCCGTTCGGCGTCGCCCGCGTCGTCCTTCGTGCTGTTTTCCGTCTGATCGCCGCCGGTCAGATCTCCGATCCCGTCCGAAACATCCTCTCCGAGATCACTCATCCCGTCTCCGATGTCATCGGCGATATCGCCCAAACCTTCTCCCGCATCGCTCACCGCATTGCTTACGTCCGACCCCAGACCGCTCGAGCCGGAAGAATGGTTTTCTTTATCGACCCTTCCGTTTTCCCCGCAGCCGGAAAAGACGGCGGCCGTCAGCGCCCCCGCAACGACGGCGGGAAGCAGCCGCTTGATTTTCATAGCAAGACCCTACCTTTCGTTTTCAAGAAAGCGTTATACCCCAAACGGGTACGAAAAAAGTATCTGCCGGGTTCTCAGGATTATCCGCCGTCTTTTCTGAAAAATTTTGGAAACGTAAAAAAACGTCTGCGCCCGCAAAATATACAGGCACAGACGTTTTTCAAAAAATCAATCGATCTCTTTGAGGGTATATTCCCGGCTTCCGAGTCCAAGCGCCTCAGCCGCCTCGATCGTATGAACGCCGTGACGGGACTCGATCCGTTCGATCAGATGATCGCGTCCGGGATCGTCGGATGCGTAGACCAGATCCAGGCAGGCCTGGTCGATCGCGACCGGATCCAGCGAAACGAGGATGCCGATGTCCTTCATGCAGGGATCCTCCGCGACCGCGCAGCAGTCGCAGTCAACCGACATATTCTTCATGACGTTGACATAGACGATCTTTCCTTCAAAATATCCGGCAACCGCGCTTGCAGCGTCCGCCATCGACTCGAGAAAGCTGTCGTGATCCGCCGTCCAGAGCTTTTCGGGCTCCCCCGCGCCGTGGATATACGCTTTTCCGTAAGAGGACGCGCAGCCGATCGAAAGCTGCTTGAGCGCTCCGCCGTAGCCGCCCATCGGATGACCCTTGAAGTGGGAAAGAACCAGCATCGAATCGTAGTTGGCCATGTTCTTTCCGACAAAATCCTTCTTGATCCGCTTGCCGTCCGGAATCGGAAGCTCCATATCGGGGCCTTCCGCGTCCAGAAGATCGACCGGGAAGTTCTTGACCCAGCCGTGCTTTTCCATCAGCGCACGGTGCTTACCAGTCGTATTGCGCGCACCCTCATAGGCGGTGTTGCACTCGACGATCGTACCGTTCACTGCATCGACCATCGGTTTCCAGAACGCAGGCGTTAAAAAGTTCTGGTTGCCCTCCTCGCCCGAATGGACTTTGACGGCGACCTTTCCGGTCAGCTCGCGTCCTGCAAGCCGGTACATCTCCAGTACCTTTTCCGGCGTGATCGTGCGGGAAAAATAAACGGTTGCACTCATATGTTTTCCTCCTTATTGGCTTCTAAATAATGTTGGGCATATTCATGTGCGTCCTCCGGAATGGTATCCGGTTCCAGTGTCGGATTGCAGGGATGTCCCTTATGGATATCTTCCGTCCCCATTATACATTATTGAGTTTTGCAAAGCAAAACTCGGTAGCGTCCGCGAAACTTGTTTCGCAGCGTTAGGTATCAAAAATGCATACATTATTGAGTTTTGCAAAGCAAAACTCGGTAGCGTCCGCGAAACTTGTTTCGCAGCGTTAGGTATCAGTATACAACTTAGAGTGCACTTTATGTCAAGAAGAAAAAGATGAATTTTCTGTGAACTTACTTTC